>JAFWZN010000091.1 GCA_017522345.1 Clostridia bacterium
CCATTCTCTCAATCAGTCTCATGTGCGCCAACACATTCAACCAATTAAGCGTTTTGCTCAATTTTTCTCGAATCGACTGTTTCGCTTCTTGTTCGTTCTCTGTATCGTTTTCAAGGATCGTTTGTCGCTCTCGTTTGAAAGCTTGATCATTATAGCAAACAATACTCGGTTTGTCAATACTTTTTTCAAATTTTCGTCATTTATTTTTTAATACTGCATATAGTATATAAACGACGTCAAACAACGCAATATATTGTGTTTGAACCCGGATATTCCACAAAAATCTCAGGAATTTTCTTTGTTAATTGCACGTATAATCATTGACAGCGTAACAATGTTATGTTACGCTATACACATGAAGGAGGCGAAAAATGTGGACGACATGATCAGCAAAAAGGATCTTTTAAAGGAAACCGGCATTTCCTACGGTCAACTATACCGATGGAAAAGAGAGAAATTGATTCCCGACGCATGGTTTGAAAAGCAAAGCTCCTTCACGGGGCAGGAAACATTTTTTCCGCGAATGCTGATTTTGGAGCGCATACACTTTATTCTGACGCACAAGGACGATTATTCTTTAACGGAGCTTAAAAATCTCCTCTCCCCCGACGCAGACAGCCGTTCCTATTCGCTTATGGACATCGCGACGCTTCCGAACGCGCAAAGGAGCGCTCAGCTTTATGCAAAAATGACAAACAACGTGCGCCTTAACCATGGTCAGGCGCTCACAGTTGTTATTTGCGCGATGTACGACATGCAGGCGTACCCGGACGACGGCAGCATTTTGTCCCTTATGCGCGCGCTTGAATCATGGAGGGAGAAAAGCGACATCTATGCAAACGCCGACGGACGTTTGTATGTGATCCGCATGGGCGACTTGCGTTTTCCCGCATTCACGACCGGAGGCGGCGAAATTATGCTGCCCGAGGGCGCGGCAGTCGAATATTCCATGACGATGAATGATATTTCACGCACGCCCACCCGAATGCTCAACAAAATATACGAGGTGAAATAATATGGAAAAGAAATTAAACGACGTCTCCATTTCCGGCTCCGGCAAGGTAACAGGCGGCGAATACGGAAACGTGCGCGTATCCGGCTCCGGCAGAATCACAGGCAACATCATCGCAAAAAGCATTCACGTTTCGGGCAGCGCGCACGCAGCGGGAGTTGAAGCCGAAGAGATCCGCGCAAGCGGCTCTTTTCGGGCAGAAGGCGAAGTGAAGGCAAAATCGATCCATGTTTCCGGCAGCGGACGCATTGACGGCGCAATCGAAGCGGGCGATATCCACGTATCCGGTGCGTTTCATGCAGGCAGCGTCATTTCCGCAGGCGAAATTCACGCAAGCGGCTCCATCCACGCGGAAAGCGGCGTCGAGGCGGACAAGGTGATTCTTTCCGGCGGCGCAAACATAAAGGGACTTCTCAACGCCGAGGAAATCGATATCCGCCTTGGCGGAAGCTGCATAATCGGCGAAATCGGCGGCGAGCACATTCGGGTTCAGAAGGGCAATCACCGCATCAATTTTACCTTCAGTGTTTTTAATTTCGGCAAGAGGTATTCGAATTGGACGCTCCAGACCAACTCCATCGAGGGCACGGAGGTTCTCCTTGAAAACACAATCTGCCCCATCGTTCGCGCAAAAAACGCCGTGATCGGCGAGGGGTGCGAAATTCAGCGCATTGAATACGAAGAAACTCTTCAAATTCATCCCTCGGCAATCGTCAAGGAACAGATTAAAATATAAATTATACAAAACCTCTTTCTTATTCCATCAAAACGATATATAATAGAAAAAAGCGCCAAAGGAGATGACGGCATGATAGTGCGTTTGCAGCCTGCGCGGCCGGAAGATGCAATTCGGCTAACCGAAATGCAGGCGCGCGCATTTATGCCCATCGTTCAAAAGCGCGGCGGCTTTGAAACCAGCCCGGCCGCAGAGTCGCCGGATCAGATGCTTGAAAGGATTACCGACAAAAAGTCGCGCTCCTTCATTATTATGGCGGACGATATGTATGCCGGCATGATCCGAATCAAACAGCTGGGCGCAGGCGCATACAAAATCAGTCCCATTTTCGTTCTGCCGGAATTTCAGAACATGGGGATTGGCAAAAAAGCCATTTCCCTTGCAGAGGAGATGTTTCCATCCGCCTGTCTTTGGACGCTTTTCTGCGTCCGTGAGGATGAAAAAAACGTTTACTTCTATGAAAAGCTGGGCTTTCAGAAAACCGGCTGCGAAAGAAAGCTGACCGAAAACATCACCCTGATTGGATATGAAAGAAGGAAAAAAGTATGATTCGTTTTGAATGCGATTATCTGGAGGGCGCGCACCCCAAAATTATGGAAGCGCTTATGAGCACCAATTTTGAGCAGCACTGCGGCTACAGCGAGGATGACATCTGCACTGAAGCCCGCGCACTTATTAAAAAGGCCGTCCAAAACGAAAATGCGGACGTGCATTTCTTAGTCGGCGGCACGCAGGCCAACCTGACCGTGATCGCATCCGCCCTACGCGCGCACCAGGGCGCTCTGTGCGCAGACACCGGCCATATCGCCGTTCACGAAACCGGAGCGGTTGAGGCTACAGGTCACAAAGCCATCACCCTCCCGAGCGAAAACGGCAAAATAAACGCAAAACAGATTGCCTCTTACGTGGACGAGCACTTTGGGGACGCATCCTTCGAGCACATGGTTCAGCCGGGCATGGTGTATATTTCCCACCCCACGGAGTTCGGAACGCTGTATACCCTTAAAGAGCTCACCGAAATTTCCGAAACATGCAAACAAAAAGGCCTTTATCTTTTCGTAGACGGCGCAAGGCTCGGCTATGGCCTCATGACCCCCGGAACCGACGTAACCCTTTCTGATCTCGCCCGCTTAACCGACGTATTCTACATCGGCGGCACCAAGGTGGGCGCGCTGTTCGGGGAAGCCGTCGTGATCATGAACCCCGCTTTAAAGCGCGATTTCCGCTATCTGATCAAGCAGAAAGGCGGCATGCTGGCCAAAGGAAGGCTGCTTGGCGTTCAGTTCAAGACGCTTTTCACCGACAACCTCTACTTTGAAATCAGCAAGCACGCCATCGATCTTTCCGAAAAGATCAGAAACTGCCTGATCGAAAAAAATATCCCCTTCCTCGTCCCCTCCCCCACCAATCAGCTGTTCCCGGTGATCGAAAACAAAGCGCTCGAAAAACTCAAGGAAAAATACACCTTCTCCACATGGGCGAAGGTGGACGACAACCACACCGCCATCCGCATCTGCACCAGCTGGGCCACGAAGGAAGAAAATGTGGATATGCTGATCAGGGATCTTGAAGCAATGTAACGCTCAAGGAAGACGCGTCCAGGAAAACGGGCGCGTTTTCTTTTATCAATAATTTCAAATTGTGCAACAAAACGCGCGTCCCGATTGTGTTATAAGTGAAAGGAGGTGGCGGACATGAGTGAATGGTCGCAGCGTACGGGCGATCCGGTTCACGAGACCATACAGAAATATTCCGACATGGTGTACCGCCTTGCATTCTGTAAAACGCAGAATCGGTTTGACGCGGAGGATATTTATCAGGACGTATTCATGAAGCTGTTTTCAGAGCAAAGACATTTTGAAAGCGAAGAACATAAAAAAGCGTGGCTCATCAAAACCACGGTGAATATGTCCATAAATCTCATTAAGAGCGCGTGGCGCAGATATACGGCGGGCGAAAAGGAAACGCTTCCTGCCGCAGAACATGCAAACGCAAACCCGCAAAGGGAAAAGCTCATGGCTGCACTAAAATCGCTTTCCGAAAAATACAGGGTGGTATTGTACCTTCATTACTATGAGGATCTATCCACAGATAAAATCGCCGAAATCACGGGCGCAAGCCCGACGGCAGTACGCTCGCAGCTGATGCGCGGGCGAAAGAAGCTTAAACGCATGATTGAAGAAATGGAGGTGGATTAAATCATGCCGAAGGACGCAATCCGCGATCTGTTCGATTCCGTGACTCCCAATGCTTCAATCGTTCTTCAAACGGAAAGGGAGATCAAAAATATGCTGAACAGAAAAAATGAAAAACGCTTTATTCCCATAAGAGCCGCCGCAATCGCCATCGCCGCATGCCTTGTTCTGACGGGCACCGCGCTGGCCGCCTTAAATGCATCCGGGATTCTCGCCAGACTTTTCCCCAACGGAAATGTGAGCGAGAAAGCAAAAGAGAACATCGTTGTCAATGCAGCGCAGGCAAAAAATAACGGAATCACTCTGAACATGGACGAATACCTGATCGACCAGAACACCATGCATCTTGGCTGGACGGTCAGCTCCTCGCGCGATAAGGATGTGTTTTATACAACCGCTTATGAGCTTGTATACACCAATCCCGCCGATCAGATTCTCGCCGAAAACAGCATCGGCGGCCATTACGGCTCACACAGTTCCATTGATATCGGAAACGACATGATGGTGCATCTTTCAAAGGCCGCACCTGCATACTCAAGCTTTACCGATTACGGCTATAACGGAAGCCTGACGTCGGCCATTCAAGCCAAGGTCATCGTCCGCGCATACGAAACCGATTACGAAATTGCCGAAATCGTCCAGGTTATGGATCTGTACGAACCCGACAGTGATATCGTCAAAAAGCTTGAAAAAGAAAAAAAGGTAGCCATCGACGCGCTTCACAGATCCACCATCGCCGGATACAGCGCTTTCATCGAAGCGCGCGACAAGCATTTAAGAGACGGAATGGACATTGACGAAGCTTCCGAACGCGCCCTCGTCGAATCCGGCGTATTCAGGGAAGTCGCCTATGTTGAAGCCGCCGTCACCATCGAGCCCGGTCAGGCGCCCGTCGCCCGCTATTCCCTTGCCGAGCCCATGAACTTTGAACTTCCCGGCAAAACCGTCATTCTGAAAACCCTGACGCTTGACTCCGCATCCACCATCATTGAGTACGATGTGCTGACTTCGTCGGATGCATCCGGCATTCTCAAAGACGGCCTTTACTACATCCTTTTCGATCAGGACGGAAATCCCTTGACCGCCGACTACGGAATCGGCATGGAGGGCGGCGAGACAGAACCTGCGCCGGACGGCAGACGCACGTGGAACATCGTGCACAGCGGAAATCCGATCCCGGAGGACGTAACCGCGATTACATTCGTGCCCAAGGGAACGCTTGAACGAATGGAAATGGAATCCTCAAACAATTATTTCCTGCGGATTAAGGAAAGCACGGATGCAAACGCGTGCTTTACGGTAAATCTCACAGAATAATTCCAAAACAAAACGGCTGTCTCACAACGAGGCAGCCGATTTTTTACGGAATGCGCGGGACGGGAAACCCGTCCCCTACAGGAATAAATTGTCTTCCCGCTTCAGAAGACGGGTCTTACGTTCCTCAAGTACGCTTGATTTACGGTCTTTATTCCGGTTTCTGCTTCCCGAATTCCTTCTCAAACATCTTCTTATACGGCATGAGCATGCCTTCGTTCATGGCGTTGCCCATTTTCGCCTTGATTTTGGGATTGGAAATGAGCGCGCCGACCAGATACATTTTAAGCATCATGCCTCGCTTTTTCTGGGGAAAGTCGTATTGACCGTGGGCTTTATAGAACCTGTGGTCGGCCTTCATGAAGCCCTGCATGAGCCAGATGAGGTCGCGGAAGATTTTCATGCCGCCCACGCCATAGAAGTTGGACGGCTGGGTGAGCTTGGTTTCAAAGGCATAGGCAAGGGTTTTTGCGAGATTGTCGATTTCTCCGTCGGGGTTTGTTTCGTCTGTAGCGACGCCGCAGAGGAAGTTTCCGCCGACCTGCGCGCGGGCTTCGACGATGGTTTTTACATTCGTTTCCCCGGAATACTCGCCGCTGATCAGGTATCCCGTCGGCGCGCCCATGGTGACGGTGCGGTGGCCGTTACAGAACTGGCGGTCGTCGTACATCTTAAAGCGTGCGCCCATGGAATGGTCACGGATGGTGAACGCGTATACAATCGCGTCGGCGGCCTGGATGGTGTTTCTGAGGTACTCGTCAAAGCGGTCGGTATACACGCATTTTCCGGAAACCGCGCAGCCGAAGCAGCCGAGACAGCCGCCGCGGATTTCGGTTTCCCAAAGATTTATAACGCGTACCCTGAACGGCGATACGGTTTTGAACCGCTCAATCATGGCGTTAAGGGACACATCTTTTTCCCTCGCGTCCGTTACGAGAACGACTTCTTTATCAAGGGAAGACGCCGTTTTTTCGCCGGGCGCGGCGATGACGGGAACGAATACTTTCTTTTCGGCTGGAAGTTTTTCAAAGATGTCGTTTCGCACCGAAAACATCGCGAACTGAAAAAACGCTTTCGCTTCCTTCCGTCCCTTTTCGCTCAGAAGATCGTCCATGTCGGCGGAAAGCCCTTTTACAACCTTCATGCCGAGATCCAGACAGTTTTCTTCCACATATTTGTGGGCGGTCACGTCGTAAAAATGCTTGGATGTTGTGATCTGCGTCGCCCATTTGCCGGACAGATCGATGTTTCTTTCCTTGATGAGCTCAAAAAATCTGTGCAGCTGGCTGGGGGCAATAAAAGTATAAACGGGATAGGAAAAAAGAATCATATCTGCGGCTTTCAGGGCAGATTCGGCCTCTGAAAAATCCTTTTCAAGCGCCCTGATTCTCTGCCCAGCGGCAAGATAAGAAAAGGCGTAATCGGGATACGCCTTTTCGAGATATTTGACCGTTTGAAGCGTGACGGAATATTCGCCCTTCGGGCTTCCGTTCACGACGAGAATGTTTATTTCTTTCGCTCTTCCTTACGTCTTATTCAGGCTTGGTTTCAAGCGACAGATCAAAGTCGCCCAGCTTATTGACCTTAAAGCCGTTCTTTTTGTATTCCTCGTAGTCGAACGCTTCCAGTTCGTCAATGGCTAATTTATGGAACTCGTAAAAATTATGCCACCACTCATAGCCCGTTCCGAGGTCGGCGTTTAAGTATGCGTCGGCAATGTCGCAGCCCATCTGAGGCGCCACATAGAACGCGCCCATGGCAAGCACGTTTACGCCGTTTCCGGTGATGGCGCGAAGAGCGGCGGGCACGGATTCGACAACGCCCGCGTGCACATGGGGGCACTTGCTGGCAGCGATGTGGATGCCCATGCCGGTTCCGCAGAAGAGGAGCGCGCGGTCGAATTCGCCTTCGGAGATGCACGCGCCGACTCTGAGGCCCACTCTGTGGAACATAAGATCGGTGTTTTCCTTATCCTGATCGGGCGCGGTCACGCCAAGGTCGGTGATTTCCCAGCCCTTTTTCTTAAGATGCGCAACGACCGCTTCCTTGAGGGGAAAGCCTGCAAAGTCCGCGCCTACAACCAGCTGCTTATTTTTTACCGTCTTCATGTTTTTAAAATCCTCCTGTCAATTTATAAAGGAACGTGAATCATATGCGTTCCGTGCGTCCATGTTTTGGTTTCGCCCATAAATTCCGCGCAGCAGGTGCAGCCGAAGGGCACGTCTACGTACAGATGCGCCTCGCCGTAGCGCTTGGTCCAGCGCACGCCTATTCTGCCAAAGCGCGTATCGACGCCCGCCTGACAGCTTAAGAGCTTTTCGGGCATGAAGGGCTTAACCGTGAAATGCTCATATCCCCCGTCCGTCGGATATACGCCTGCGATGTATTTATAAAGGAACGAGCCCGCAGCGCCGTACATGGGATGGTTGTGTGAATTCATGCCGGGATCTTTTTTGAGTTCGAACCGTTCCCATACAGTGGTTGCCTCGTGCTGGCGCATGAAGCCGAAGGAGGGATAATCCTCCTTGGTGAGGAGGACATACGCATCGCCAATATAGCCGTACTCGGCAAGCATGTCCAAAAGATAGCGGGAGCAAAGGTTGCCGGTGGTAAAGGCGTAATTTGCGTTCACAAGATCATCGCGCATTTTCTTGGCAGCACGCGGCGCATCATTTTCGGGAATGACTCCAAGCCACAGTGAAAACGCCTGACACGCCATGGAGCCTGTCGCCATGATTGCATTTTCTGCATCATACCACTTTTGAAGCATGGCGTTTTTAACCCTTTCGGCAGTTTCAAGATGCTTTTTCGCTTCCTCATCCAACCCCAAAAGCTTCGCCATTTGCGAAAGCGTTTTCAAATTGAAATAGGAATAGCCCGTGGACATGAATTCGCCCGGCGTGACGCTGGATTTTGCGCCTTCCTCTCCGCCCTCGCACGCATACCCGGGGCCTGCCCAGTCGCCGTAGTAGCTGTAGTCAACGATATCGTCCTTGCTTCTTGAAAGAAGGTAATTTTCCCATGCGCAGTAGGCAGGATAGGCCTCGCGAATTGTTTCAAGATCCGCAAAGTGGAGATACGACTGCATGCCCGCGACCAGGAAGCTGGAGCACACCGGGTCCGCCGGGCGTGCGCCGAAGACAAAGGGGGCGGTGCAGGTAATTGCGCCGTCTTCCGACTGTGCGTCCATAATGTCGCGCACGATTTTTCTAAACATGCCTGCGCAGTTAAAATTATACGGCGTTTCCTCAAAGCGCACCGTCGCGTCGTTCATCCAGCCCATGCGCTCGTCTCTCTGGGGGCAGTCGGTGAGGATGGAATGCATGTTGTCGCGCTCGGTCATCAGAATCTGCTTCTGAAGGGCGTTTAGGTGCGCGTTTCCAGACACAAAGAAGCTGTCCGATTCAAGATCGGTGTGCAGAAGCACAGCCTCGATATTGTCATAATCCACATCATAGCCTTCAACGCTTACGTACCTGAAGCCGTGATAGGTGAATTCCGGCTGCCAGATAGAAACGTCTCTTTCGTCGCCGCTTGCGATGTAAACGTCCGAGCACTCGGCTTTTCTGAGGGGCGGCGTGTAAAGAAGGCCGTCTTCATTAAGCTCTTCGGCATGAACGATCCTGATTTTCTGGTTCTTTTTGAGGTTTTCGAGCTTCATCCGAATGACGCCGGATAGGTTCTGCCCGAAATCGACGATGGAAACGCCACTTTGGGGCTTGGAAATCGAAAGGGGCTTGTATACGCCCATTTTCTTAATGGGCGCAAGCGTCATAACGCGCATTTTGCCGCCGGGCGCGTCTGTAAGCATCGCAGGCGCAAAGCCTTCAAAGCCCGGTTTGTCCCAGCCAGCCGTTTCGCAGTTCGAGTCGTAAATTTCTCCGTCAAAAAGATTGGACCGAACGCTCGCGCCCACGCCTGCCTGCCACGCTTCGTCGGTGAAAATTTCTTCGGTTTCGCCGTCCTCATATTCAATATAGAGCATGAGCGAAAGCTGCCGTTTTCCAAAGAAACGCACGGGGATATTAAGATCCTTGATTATGCCGGCGAAGTTATCGCGCCAGCCGCCGCCCACGCGGACGGAAATAACGTTTGCGCCCGCGCACAGCGCTTTTTCCATTTCCGGGAAAAACACGTACTCCACCGTTTTTGTGTAATCCGTGTGCGCGGGATCAAGGTATGCGTCTCCAATTTTCACGCCGTTTAGCGAAACCTCCTGATAGCCCAAGCCCGCGGCATACATCCGCGCGTCTTTTACAGGCTTATCAATTAAGAACTCGCGTCTTAAGCACAAGGTCGCGCCGTCGGGCGCATCGCCCATTGTGATCCAGCCGGCTTTCCATTCGGTTGAACCGATATAGAAATAAGTGCGCGCCTCGGCGCTTTCATTTCCGAGATCGTCTTTCATTATCAGTGAAACATCAATGCGCTTTCCTTCGGGAAGGCCTTCGCCTGAAATCGGCGCTTCCTGTT
The DNA here is from genome assembly GCA_017522345.1 of Clostridia bacterium. Classification (GTDB taxonomy): domain Bacteria; phylum Bacillota; class Clostridia; order Christensenellales; family Aristaeellaceae; genus SFHK01. Next base: position 9,731 of record JAFWZN010000091.1, read on the forward strand.
TTTGGCTTATTACGCATCCCGAATCGAACAGGATTTTCCCTTCACACGAAAGCGTCAGCCGATATTCCGTCTGAAACGCGCCGGGCGCATCCTTCGCGCCCCACGAAATTACGATTGCGCCGCCCTCGACCGTGCGCGTGCGCGCATCACCCTTGAGCAGTTTTCGGTTTACGGATAATTTGACGGGCTGAAACAAATCTCTCGCCTCCAATACGCGGCATCAACCGCCGCCCAAACATTAAGAAACGCTCATATGTTTAAACATATTATAACATATATGTCCTTTGATAGCAAGAACGAAACGAAAAACCCGGCGTTTTACGCACAAAAAAAGATTCCCTCAGGAATCCGGCATCAGCATTATTCGTTTATTCCCAAAAATGAAATGACCCTTGATTGCTTCATTTTGCGATCTTCCTCTTTCTTCACAAAGTCCGATCATCCGCAATCAAGGGTCATTTCTGTTGGATCTTGATATCTAACATCTTTTTGTGTACCTCGCTTTCTTTGTATTGGACTTGCCCTTTTTTCCCGAATTCCAGCGATTCTCTTTTCTTTTAATCTTTCTTTTTCGGATTCTTTCATCCTTTTATGGAGAATCTCTTCGGTGGGGTTCGCCCGGAGGAAGTTTCCTTTCGTTCGGTGTCCTTCGCTCTTTGTGTTTACATTATACGTCAGTTTATCTTATTTTGCAACCCGTAATTTTGTACAAATTTTCTTTATTTTACATTGTCTAAACAGTAGATTCTTAACGGATGATCTTGACGAATAAAAAGGATTGTGCTATCATTATAGTGTTGGGCTCTAAATTCAGAGCCCTGTTTTTATCAGAAATCTCGGAGGAAAGATATGCATATCCTTTTAACCAATGACGACGGCATCCGCGCGGACGGCATTTTGCAATTGGCCGAGCTCGCGGTCAAAAATGGGCACCGCATAACCATCTGCGCCCCTGACAGCGAAAAAAGCGCCTGCAGCCACGCAATCAGCATCGTTAAGCCGCTTCACGCGAAGGAATCGACGCTTTTCGGCATGCGCGCCATCGCAGTGGACGGAACGCCCACGGACTGCGCCCGGCTCGGCGTGTTCCTTTTAAAGGACGACAAGCCCGACATCTGCATATCCGGCATTAATCGCGGTTCAAACCTCGGCGGCGCGTGCGTCTATTCCGGCACCGTCGGCGCAGCGATGGAGGCTTCCATGGCCGGATGTCCGGCGCTTGCAGCCAGCCTTCGCTCCTTCACGCAAACCGATTATGCAGCTGCCGCACAAATCACGCTCAGAGTCGCCGAGTGGGCGCTTCGTCATCCTTTAAAACGCGGCGAGATCTACAATCTGAATATTCCTCCGCTTCCGCTTGAGAAAATCAAGGGCATAAAATCCACGCAGACGCTCGCGCCCGTATATCTCACCGAAGCCCGATACGAATCCTATAAAAGCGAATACAGCCACACCTATTTTTTCCTTTGCGACGGCGAAGAATCCTCCCCCTATCCCGAGGATTCGGACGACGTATTGAATCAGGACGGCTGGGCGACCGTATCCGCGCTCACTTGGGACATTGCCATCAAGCGCGACGTAGACAAAATTGACGAAAAATTCTAAGCATGGATTTTCCTTAAATGATTCATTCTTATCATTTCGTTGTCAATCAAAACATACTTGATCCGGGCGGAGAGCATCATCTCTCCGCCTTCGTTTTTTGTAAGGGACGACAGATCGTCCAGAAGATGAAGATACGCGCGAAAAATATCGTAAACCGCATTGTCGCCCGAAGCGGCAATCGCCCTTTTCGCTTCCGCTTTCCCGCCCGAAAGATCATAGCCCAAAACCGACAAAAGCACGCGCGCTTCCCGCTCGGAAAGCTCGCCCGCATCCAGTCGCAAGGAATAATCCGCAAGGCTTTTTTCAAACGCAGAAAACGCCGACAGGCAGAAGGAAAGCGCGTCGAGCGTTTCCTCCTCCGCCGTGACACGCAGTGTCGCGCCCTTTTGCGCAATCGGAAGAACGCTTGCCTCAATGCCGTTATCCAGAAGATGCGCCGTCATACGCTCGGCTTCTTCCCTTGAAAAATACACATTGCCGATCGAATACCATTTCCCGTCCTTCTCAAAAAGATACCCCGCCGCACCCCTCAGCATGTATCTTGCCGAGGAGATACGCGTGTTTTCGATACGATCGCCGTCTGTGAGCGCGACAAGATAGAATTCCAGATCTTCAAGCGCAATTTCTTTTGTTGCCTGCCGGACAGGCGACGCTGTTTTGTGAACCGCCTTCTCCTTCTTAACGCCCGCGGTGGACAAGAAAAACACGATTGAAAACACCAGAAACGCAAGGACAAACGCCGGAAAAGACGCTCTTTTGCGCCGGATTCTGATCCTCTTAAGCTCCGCCACATTTCCGCCTCCGATGAAGTTATTTTTGATGAATAGCCCTATTTTTTCGTTGCGAACAGGTTCGTTATGCGGTATAATGGATATATCCAGTTTATGCGGAGGAAAAACCATGAAGAACTTTGTTATCGGCGCGCAGCTTTATTCCGTGCGCAACCTCGCGCAGAATGCGGAGGATTTAAAAAACACGCTTAAAAGCCTTAAGGAAATGGGCTACAACACCTGCCAGCTGTCCGGTCAGAGCCGCGAGATTCCCGACGAGGTCGTCCGCGAGATCCTGCTTGAAACCGGGATGACGCCCGTCGTCACGCACAACTCCATGGACGATTTTGATAAAAATCTGGACGCGCTCATTCGCCGCCATAAAATCTGGGGCGTAAAATACGCGGGTCTTGGCGCAATGAGCGCAGAATACAAAAAAAGCGCGGAAGGCTTTCAAAAATTCGCCGCGCACGTAAACGAAATCGCCAAAAAACTCGCAGGCGAGGGTCTTACCTTTGTATACCACAACCATGCCTTCGAGTTTGAACGCTTTGACGGCGTTCTCGGCATGGACATCCTGTTTGATTCCTTCTGCCCCGAAGCGCAATTTGAGCTGGACACCTATTGGGTTCAGGCGGGCGGCTGCGACCCCGTGGAATGGATTCGGAAGGTGGACGGGCGCATGGACGTCGGCCACTTTAAGGACATGGCGGGCTGCAATGAAAACGGTCAGCATCATAAGATGACGCCCATCGGAAGCGGCAATCTGAATTGGGACAAGATCATCCGCGCCTGCGAGGAAACGGACGTTAAGTACATAGAGGTCGAGCAGGACAACGCTGCCGATATGCGCGATCCCCTCAGCCAGATGAAGTCCTCCATCGACTATTTAAAGACGAAGGGCGTTCAGTTCTGATGTTCTCAAAAACCGATGAAAAAATGATGCGAATAGCGCTTGAAGAAGGGCGCACCGCACTACACGAAGGCGAAATCCCCGTGGGCGCCGTGCTCGCACACGGGGATGTTTTGGTTGCGCGCGCTCACAACACAAAAGAAAGCGCGTGCGACCCTACGGCGCATGCCGAAATCAACGCTTTGCGCTTGGCCGCCCAAAAAGCAGGCCGCTGGCGCCTCAGCGATCTTACCCTGTATGTGACGCTCGAACCCTGCCCGATGTGCGCGGGCGCAATCGCCATGAGCGGCGTAAAAAGGCTCGTTTTCGGTGCATATGATAAACAATACGGCTGCGCAGGCAGCATTTACCGTTTGACGGAAGATCCCGTCTTTCCCAACTTCTGTCCCGCAGACGGCGGTCTGATGGAGGAGGAATGCGCCTCCTCTCTTCACGCATTCTGGAAAAATACCCGCAAAAAAACGGGAGATTAAAAGCGGCGCGTAAAATTTTCATACGGCGCATAGAATCAAATCAAAATTGTCAAATACGTGATATACTAAAATAAAGTGCGTTTCTTTTCGAACTGAACCGCGCGGGCGCTGCGCCGCACGGTAAAAATATTTTCATTATTTGAAACAAAACGACCCAACAAAAAAAGAAGGAGGTTAAACATGTCCAAAAAGCTCGTCCCTAATCAGGGGCGTAAAAAGCATGCGCAAAAGGGAGATCCGGATGCGCTTCGCATTATCCCTTTAGGCGGTCTAGGCGAAATCGGCAAGAATATGACGGCGTTTGAGTATAAAGACGATATCATCATCGTGGATATCGGTTCGATCTTCCCCAGAGAAGATATGCCGGGGGTTGATCTGGTCATCCCCGATACCGCTTACCTTCAAATGAACCGCGACCGCATTCGCGGCTACATGGTTACGCATGGCCATGAGGACCACATCGGCGCCGCGCCCTATGTTTTAAGAGAGATTCCCGCGCCTGTATATGCAACGCGTCTGACGTGCGCGCTGATTGAAAGCAAGCTCAAGGAGCATAAGCTTTTGGGCAGCATAAACGTAAATATCATAGAACCCGGCGACGTCGTGGAAGCCGGCGCATTTAAGGTAGAATTTATCCGCATGAGCCATTCCATCGCAGGCACCTGCGCGCTTGCGATCCATACGCCCATCGGCGTCGTGGTTCATACGGGCGACTTCAAGGTGGACTACACGCCCGTTGACGGACAGCTGATGGATTTTAACCGTCTGGCTGCGCTTGGATCCAAAGGCGTTCTTCTCCTGATGGCGGACTCCACCAACGTTGAACGCCCCGGCTACACCATGAGCGAAAGAAAGGTCGGCGAGACCTTCAACAACGTTTTTGACCGCGCGCAGGGACGCATCATCATTGCGATGTTCGCAAGCAATGTCCACCGCATTCAGATGGTTGTCGACGCTGCCGTGCGCCACAATCGCCGCGTATGCCTGATCGGACGAAGCATGGTCAATGTTGCCAAGCTCAGCACGCAGCTCGGCTACATGAACGTGCCGGAAGGCTATCTGATCAACGCCGACGACATGAACCGCTATCCGGACGATCAGATCGTCGTTATTACAACCGGAAGTCAAGGCGAGCCCATGTCCGGCCTTTCCCGCATGGCGTTTCAGGAGCACAAAAAGCTGGAGATTCTCCCGGGCGACATGGTCATCGTATCGGCGACGCCCATTCCCGGCAACGAAAAAAGCGTATCGCGCGTGCTCAATCAGCTGGTAAAAACCGGCGCAGAGGTCATCTACGATGCGCTCGCCGAGGTACACGTTTCCGGCCACGCCCGTCAGGAAGAATTAAAGCTCATGCAGGCGCTCATCAAGCCCAGATTCTTTATCCCCGTGCACGGCGAATACAGGCATCTGTATCACCACGCAAAGCTCGCCATGAACATGGGCGTTCCCGAAGAAAATGTGCTGATCCCGGACAACGGAACCGTCGTTGAAGTCACAAAAAACAGCATGAAGGCGGTAGACGTCGTGCCCTCGGGCGCTGTGCTTATTGACGGTCTCGGTATCGGCGACGTCGGCGAAACCGTATTAAGAGACAGAAAGCACCTGTCCGAAGACGGTCTCATCATCGTTGTCATCGGTCTTGATCACGAGGACGGCACGCTCGTCAGCGGCCCGGACATCGTTTCCCGCGGCTTTGTATACGTAAAGGAGAACGAGGATATTATGGAAGGCGCGCGCGCCACCGTCCGCCGCATTCTGGACGCAAAGCTCTTCACCGGGATTTCCACCGGCGCGCTCAAGGACGTCATCCGCGAAGCGCTGTCCCGCTACATTTACGACACCATCAAGCGCAATCCCATGATTCTGACGATCATCGTCTGATGGGTGAACCAAACAGCGCTTCTATCCGTCCAAGAGAGGAAAATAACGATGAATGTATACGATCTGGCACACAATTTGGCGCGCTCTATGAAGGAAACCGAGGAATATAAAGAGTTTGCCCGATTAAAAACGCTGGCCTATGAAGATTCAACCAACAAGGCGCTTTTGGACGAATACAAACGCCTGCAGTTCAAGATGCAGGCGCGCGCTGCGTCGGGTGAAAGCATGGACGGCGAGGATATGCAGAAGATTCAGCGCATCGCGTCGCTTCTTCAGTTCAATCAGGATGCTTCTCAATACCTGATTGCCGAATTCCGCTTCCAGAAAATGCTGGCGGACATTTATAAAATCCTCGGCGACGTTGCCGGCATCGATATCGACGCGCTCACGCAGGCCTGATCAATTCGGGGGGTAAATATGGCCAAACACCGCAAAAAGAAACGCATAAACGAGAAAAACCCATTCAAACCGCGCCGATACACGCGTGAGACCGTCATGCGCGACCGCGAGTACGGTATGTTCTGGTATGCATGGCTGTGGCATGTTCTAAGGCCTGTCGTCATATTTTCGTGCGCGCTTCTGATTGTAATCGGCTTAATCTCCACCGTTTGGGATAAAATCTACACCGGCTATATCTCTGCACCGGACGAAAACGATTATATGACCCCCGGCTTCACCATCTCCTCCGGCGAGTCTATTACGACCATCGGAAGACATCTTCAGGAGCAAGGGTACATCAAATCGCCCTCCGTGTTCAAATACTACATTCAGTTCTACGGCCTTACCAACAATATCCAGTCCGGCATGTATTACCTGTCGCGCGATATGAACCTTTTCGAGGTTGTGGACGCGATCTCCTCGGGCAACGCAACCAACGAGCGCACCATCCGCATTATTCCCGGCTGGACGGTCGAAGATATTGCAAAATACTTAAAGGACGTCGGCGCAATCGCAAACGAATCCGATTTCCTCACCGTCTGCAAGCAGTACGAGCCGTTTTTGGGCTACAGTCTGGCGCTCATAAACGCCGACGAAAATGAAACGCTCTCGCGCCGAACCTATCCGCTTGAAGGCTATCTCGCGCCGGATACCTACCGCGTCTATCTGTCCGCCGACGCGCAGTCCATTGTAAAAACGCTGATCAGGCAGACGGACGTCGTATTCGCTTCTCTCTTTACCAACGAAGCGACCTATGACGAAAACGGCAATCTCGTCAAAGAAGCGGAGAAGTACGGAACGGATCAGGTTAAGCTCACCGAAAGCCAAATTATTACGCTCGCTTCGGTCATCCAAAGGGAAGCCACCTCCGTTGACGACATGAAACGCGTAAGCGCTGTGTTCTACAACCGCTTGGCCGCCGGCATGAAGCTTGAAAGCGATCCGACCGCAACCTACCTAACCGGCAATACGCGTATCGCCCTGACCAGCGAGGATATCTCCGCCAATACCCTCTACAACACCTACCGCGTCTCAGGCCTCCCCGTCGGCCCGATCTGCAATCCGTCAAAGCACGCAATTGTCGCAGCTCTTGAGCCGGACGAAGAATATCTAAGTCAGAATTACCTCTACTTCTGCGCCGCCGAGCCCGCTTCCGGCAAGCTGGTTTTCAGCAAAACCTATCAGGAACACGAGGCCAACGTCGCCAAATATCGCCCGCTCTGGCAAGCATACGACAAAGAGCAGCAGGCCGCGCAGTAAATTCGAGCGCTCATAAACGCCGTGTCCGCTTATTTACGGACAGGCAAGCAAATAAAAACACCCGCATACACTCCCGTGGACGCTTACGCGTAAAGCATGGGAGGGATGCGGGTGTTTTCCGATATGCTTTTCTATATTCTGGACGGCGCTCAGCTTCTGTTTGGTCATCTGGGCGTTCGCTCGTCGTTTCCAAAGCCGCTTTCAGAAAAGGAAGAGGAAGAGAACATCAAGCTCGCCTGCGAAGGCGACGAAGCGGCAAAAAAGCTTCTGATCGAGCATAATCTGAGGCTGGTTGCGCACATCGCAAAAAAATACTCCGGCGGCGGCGTCGATCAGGACGATCTGGTGAGCGTGGGCGCCATCGGTCTTATGAAGGCGGTTTCAACCTTCCGCCCGGAGGTCGGAAGGCTCACGACCTATGCCTCCAGATGCATCGAAAACGAAATTCTGATGCTGCTTCGCGCGAGTAAAAAGCTGAAATCCAACGTCTCTTTGGACGAACCCATAGGCGCGGATAAGGACGGAAACAGCATTCTGGTATCCGATCTTCTGGGCACGGACGCAAATCAGCTGAGCGACGAGGCTGAAACAAGAATCGAATCCAGGCGGGCGATGAAGCTCATTTCAAAGCTTCTGACCCCTCGCGAGCAAAAGGTGGTGTGCTTAAGATATGGCTTGACCGGCGGCTCTCCGAGACCGCAGCACGCCGTCGCCAAAATGCTGGGCATATCCCGAAGCTACGTATCCCGCATTGAAAAAAAGGCGCTGGAGAAGCTCAAAAAAGCCCTGACAGGAGAATAAATCGTTCAAAAAAGCGCAGCCCGGACAATTTCTTCCGAGCCGCGCTTTTTCTTTTTCGGTTATACATATCTTCTGCCCCAGCAGAAAGTCTCATAGTAGTAACCCGAACTCATTTTGGATACGATGACCATTCCCGCCGCATAGGAGGCGTGGATAAAGTAACCGTTTCCTAAGTAAATGCCGACATGATCGATGATATTGTCATCGCCGCCCTCGCAATCGAAGCATACAACGTCGCCGCGTTTGAGCTGCTTTCTGGAAACAAACGCAGCCTTTCCGCTGTGGCCGATCTGCTTGATTGTGGAAGGCATGCTGAAATCGAGCGTTTCAAAGCAGTATTCCACGAAACCGGCGTTCTTGAAAGCGGTGCCGTTTTTGCTGGTTGCATATCTGCATCCGAGGCGGGACTGCGCCGCATAGATGATATATTCGATATACTTGCTTCTGCCCATGATCGCGGAGACGAAGGACTGCTTGCTCTTTACGGCGTTGGGCATGGTGGTGGAAGATTGATAGGAGGAATATGTGCCTTTATAGCTGGAGGACAGCGCAAAGATATCCTTCTTGGTGGTGCTCACGTGCGACTTATTGAGATAGCCGCTGCCCTTGCCGTCGTAATTGGTGACGAGATAGTAGTTGCCGGAGGAGCCGGTGATGTATACCGGATAGTCCGCAGTCAGGGTATTTAAAACCTTGCTGGAAGCGGAAGCTCTCTGGTACAGCTTCGTCGTCCGGGTGGTATAGGCAAGCTGCTTGGTCTGAGCGGCCGCCTTTTTCTTCATGTCTTTCAGCTGCGCATAGCCCGTTCTTCCCTGATAGGTAATGCGCGCCCAATTACCGGAGGTTGCGACAACGGTGAACTCGATATTCTTTTTGAGGTAGCCCAAATAATATTTGTCGTTCACCTTATTGGTGGAATACACCTTCATCTTGCTGGCGGTAACCACAGCGGCATAATCGGCAAGCGCCGAGACAGGCAGCAGCATCAAAAGAAGAACGACTGCAATCGTACGCTTTACAGCTTTTGCGAAGTTTTCCATGCCCTATCCTCCTGTATTATTTCTGAAATTCATTGAATGCAAACGGCGTTTGTCAGCGAAAGCAAAACTGATTAACCATTCATACAATTATGTATAATAATGATATCACATGCAGGCGCAAAAATCAAGTGTTTTTGGGCGATCGAATCGGCAATGTATTAGATTCTTTTATTTGCAATCTGTATGCGCCAAAAATGACTGAAGCGCAGCCTCTCAGCCGCGCTTTTTGGCTATTTCACTTCCGCGATTGCAAAAAGCACCCATTCGTTATCGTCCAGCTCAAAAAGCGCCTGAACAACGACGTTTGCTTCCGTTTTCCAGACGAGCACGCGCCTTACGCCCGCATCATCCTCGTCGGCCAGATTGATTTTCATGATTTCAAGCCCCTCGGCGCCGAACGCATCCGTCACTTCTTCGATCGTCATGCCCTGTTTATACGAAGAAAGCTTCTCGAGCGGAACGCCTGCTACGGGCGCAATATCCGCCGCGTTTTCAAATGCGCGCGCCTTGGCCATGAGTCTTCCGCTTTCGTAAAACGCGCACAGAACCTCGTTTTCATAAAGAATATACCCATCCTCGGTTTGAACACATTCAAACGCCTGATCAAGCTCATCCTTTACGGCGCTCATTTCGATTTGTTCGTAGAGATCGACGCTCGCATCCTGTGCCGTTTCTTCCGAAAAGGCAATGCAGAAAACCGAAAGATAAGCCAATAAAATACAAAGGAATTTTCTCATCACATCTCTACCTCCTCAAGCGTCGCGCTGTGAACGCTAAAAATCCTGCCGCATTCAGCGCCTGCAAGATCTTCTGTGTCGGTGCAGGTTACAAAGGTCTGTACGCCCGAAAGCATGTTTAAAAGCATCCGTCTTCTTCCAGGATCGAGCTCGCTCATTACATCATCCAGCATAAGAACCGGCGCTTCGCCGCTTTCCTCCGTCATGATTTTAAGCTCCGACAGCTTCATCGAAAGCGCGCAGGTTCTCACCTGCCCCTGACTTCCGTAGGCGCGCGCGTCCATGCCGTTTAAGTTCATTCGAACGTCGTCCCTGTGCGGGCCGATGGACGTAACCATGCGCTTTAAATCAATATTCCGCGCTCGTTTGAGCGTTTCGTAAATCTCGTTTTGAAGCTTTTCGCCGCTTTCCTCGCTTACAACGCTCGGACAGTATTCAACGGACAGCTTTTCAAGTCCGCCGGACACATGCGCATGCACCTCGCCGGCCTTTACGGAAAGCTTTCTGATAAAGTCGCGGCGCATATCCATAATGAGCGCGCCTGATTCAGCCAGCTGTTCGTCAAACATATCGATCATGGAGACGGCGGATGGATGGACGGACGCTTCCTTTAAAAGGGCGCCTCTTTGTTTAAGCGCTCTTGCATACCTTTGAAGCGCATAATAGTATTTCGGGCGAAGCTGGGAAAGCTCCATATCCACAAACCTGCGTCTTTCCGCCGGGCCGTCCTTCACCATGCGAAGGTCTTCCGGGGCAAAAAGCACGCCCGTGATATGCCCGAGCATTTCGCCGGATTTGGAAACGGTATTCCCCGCGACCTTGATTTTGCGTCTGTCCGTCCGGGATAAGGCGATTTCAACATCGTGCATGCCGTCCGCGCGCCGCGCCTCCACCCGGACGCGCGCAAAATCATGACCCGTTTTGATCATTTCCTTATCGTGCACGGTTCTGTGGGAGCGCCCGGTGCAGGACAGATACACCGCTTCCAGAATATTGGTCTTTCCCTGCGCGTTATTGCCGGTGAATACGGTAATTCCGTCGCAGGGAAGGATGCACGCGTCATCATAGTTCCGAAAGCCCTGAAGCTGTATGGACGTAATGCGCATAAGCTTCCTCCAATGGAATTTCTATCAGCTCTTTTTGCGCGCTTCCAGCTTCTTGCGCGCTTCGGTACCCAGAATCTTCTTTCTCATGCGAATGGACTTGGGCGTGATTTCGACCAGCTCATCGTCGTCGATGTAGTCAAGCGCCTCTTCAAGCGTCAGGATGCGGATGCCGGTAACCTTTAAAGCTTCCTCGGCGGACGCGCTGTTTCGAATGGAGGTCAGGTGCTTTTTCTTACATACGTTTACGTCGATGTCGCCGGGGCGGGAATTTCTTCCGATAATCATGCCGGTATACACCTTCGTTCCGGGCTCGATGAACAATTCGCCTCTGTCCTGAATGTAGAACATGGCATAGCTCGTGGTTTCGCCCGTTTCCCATGCAACCAGAGAGCCGCTGGGACGGGTCGGAATCTCTCCCTTGTAGGGCTCATAGCCGTTGAAAATGGCGCTCATAACGCCTTCTCCGCGCGTATCGGTCAAAAATTCGCTTCTGTAGCCAAACAGGCCGCGGGACGGAACGTTGAACTCGAGGCGCACACGGTCAATGCCTTCCATGGAAAGAAGCACGCCGCGCCTGCGGCCGATCTTTTCGATGACCGCGCCGGAATATTCGGTGGGCACGTCGCAGACCATGAGCTCCATGGGCTCCATTTTCACGCCGTCAATTTCCTTATAAAGAACGGTGGGTTTGGTGACCTGAAATTCATAGCCCTGACGGCGCATGTTTTCAATGAGGATGGAGAGGTGAAGCTCGCCTCTGCCGGAAACGCGGAATACGTCGGTGGTCTCCGTGTCCTCTACGCGAAGGGAAACATCCGTCTGCGTCTCCTTGAAAAGGCGGGCGCGCAGATGGCGGGAGGTAACGTAGGCGCCTTCCGTTCCCGCAAAGGGCGAATCGTTTACACAGAACGCCATGGAAACGGTGGGCTCGGAAATCTTCACGAAGGGAAGCGGCTCGGCCAGCGCGACGTCGCAGATGGTGTCGCCGATGGAGAGCTCGCCGAAGCCGGAAATCGCCACGATGTCGCCGACCTGCGCCTCTTCGCAGGGCACGCGCTTTAAGCCGTCGAAATTGAAAAGACCGCCCAAGCGCGCGGCAGGCGACACAAAGCTCTGGCCGTACACGCAGCGAACCGCCATCTGACCGGCCTTGATCTTGCCGCGCTCGATGCGGCCAACGCCGATTCGGCCCACATAGTCATTGTAGTCGATGGTGGAGATCAGCAGCTGCAAACTCTCGTCCGGGTCGCCCTCGGGCGCGGGAATGTGCTTTAGGATGGTGTCAAACAAGGGGCGAAGATCGGTTGCCGGGGTATTTAAATCCAGCGTCGCAACGCCGCTTCTGCCCGAGCAGAACACGACCGGGGAATCCAGCTGTTCGTTGGTGGCATTCAAATCAAGCAGCAGCTCCAGCGTCTCGTCCACGACCTCTTCGCATCTCTGATCGGGGCGATCCATCTTGTTGATGACGATGATGACGGGAAGCTCCAGCTCCAGCGCCTTTTTAAGGACGAATCGGGTCTGGGGCATCGGGCCTTCAAAGGAATCGACGAGCAAAAGAACGCCGCCCACCATCTTGAGTACGCGCTCGACCTCGCCGCCGAAATCGGCGTGACCGGGCGTGTCGACAATGTTGATTTTAATGCCGTTATAGTGTACGGCGGTGTTTTTGGCTAAAATCGTAATGCCGCGTTCGCGCTCAAGGGCGTTGGAATCCATGACGCGGTCGTTCACCTGCTGGTTCTCGCGGAATACGCCGCCCTGCTTGAGCATTTCGTCGACAAGGGTGGTCTTACCGTGATCAACATGAGCGATGATGGCGATATTTCTTAAATCATTACGCGTAATTTTCAATGGAGAAGACCTCTTTTATCTTTATATTTTACTGTTCAATGGCGTCGGCGGCGGCACGGTCGGCGGTTTCGTTGAGAACCAGACCTTCGTTGTTTTCCATCGCCAAACGAATGGACCATTCGTTTTCGAAAAGCAATACGTCGCGTCCCGCGCGGTCAATCGCGGGCACGGTTGTGGAAGTCAGACGCAGTCGGTCAATGGGCTTGGGCGTTTCTGCGATCCAGCGAACGAAACGATAAGGCAGCGTTTCGCGCACGATTTCCACGCCGTATTCGGTCTTTAATCGGTATTCTAAAACGTCCATCTGCAGAATGCCGACGACGCCCGCGATCATCTCTTCCCTTCCGATGTTGGGACGCTTGAAGGTCTGAATCGCGCCCTCCTGAGAAAGCTGCGTGATGCCCTTTAAGAACTGCTTTCTCTTCATGGAGTCAAGGGGACTTACTCTGGAGAAGAATTCCGGCGCGAACAGCGGAATGCCCGAGTATCTGACGGGCGCGCCCGTGCACAGCGTGTCGCCCAGACGGAAGATGCCGGGGTCGAACAGGCCGATGATATCGCCGGGGTAGGCGGTCTCAACGCTTTCGTGCTCCTGCGCCATAAACTGCTGGGGCTGAGCCAGCTTGATTTTTTCACCGCTTGAGGAGTGCCAGACCTGCATGCCCTTTTCGAAAACGCCGGAGCAAACGCGCATGAACGCCAGGCGGTCGCGGTGCGCGGGGTTCATGTTGGCCTGAATTTTGAAGATGAAGCCGGTGAACTTATCGCTGTCCGGCGCAATTTCGCCCTGATCGGACACGCGCGCGGTAGGATATTTCGTGTAGCTCAAAAAGCGCTTTAAGAACGGTTCCACGCCGAAGTTGTTGGATGCGGAGCCGAAGAACATGGGCGTGAGCTTGCCGTTTAATATCATTTCAAGGTCGAACGGATCGCCCGCAACGTCCAGAAGCTCAATGTCTTCCATGAGCTTGTCATAATAGCTTTGACCGATGACGGAGGGAAGCTCCGGATCGTCGATAGAGATCGTGCGGACCTCAACCTGCGTCTGGTCGTGGTTGCCGCCCGTGTACATTTCGACCATGCGCGTATCTCTGTGGTATACGCCCTTAAAGTCGTCTCCGTGCTGACCGATGGGCCAATTGACGGGGCAGGAGCGGATGCCGAGCACCTGCTCAAGCTCCTCCATGGTCTCAAACGGGTCTTTACCGGCGCGGTCTAACTTGTTGACGAAAGTGAAAATCGGAATGGAGCGCATGCGGCAGACCTTGAACAGCTTGATGGTCTGCTCCTCGACGCCCTTGGCGCAGTCGATCAGCATGACCGCGCTGTCCGCGGCTACCAGCGTTCTGTACGTGTCCTCGGAGAAGTCCTGATGGCCCGGGGTGTCCAGAATGTTGATGCGATAGCCGCCAAAATCAAACTGCATGGCGGAGGAGGTAACGGAAATGCCCCTCTGCTTCTCGATTTCCATCCAGTCGCTGGTGGCGTGTCTGGCCGCCTTTCTGGCCTTGACGCTTCCGGCCTGGCGGATCGCGCCGCCGTAGAGAAGCAGTTTTTCGGTCAAAGTCGTTTTACCGGCGTCAGGGTGTGAAATAATGGCAAACGTGCGTCTGCGCACGGTTTCATTGTGCAATTCGGGATGCTGCATATGCGTGGCCTCCTAACATAATAAAGCGAAAAATTCAATAAAACAAAGGCACGCCATCGTATCAATTCAGATACATTTCGTTATCCTCCGCGCATAAAATTGCCCTTTTCAATCTGTGGGCAGAATCGCGCATCTTCTATTGTAATCTGATAAAAAATGCATGTCAACATCCCAAGATGCAGTTTGCGTTAAAAATAGAATCCTCCGCTGAAAACACGGTTTCAGGCGAAGGATTCTGAAAAAACAGTTATTTCATCAGCATCGGAAGAAGCACATAGAAGAACGCAAACACGATTCCAACGGCAGCCAAAATGAGGCCGAAGGATACGGCGTTTGTAATCGCAGAGCCGTATTCAAGGCTTGTAACCTCTCGCGGATCGGGCTTTACGTGCGGAGTCATGCGTTTTTTCAGGCGGTGCGCGCCGTCAACAAACGCTCGCACGCGCTTCAGATAGCCGCTGTGAGCATCGTGCTTAGCATCCTGCTCGCGATCGACAAAGGCAAGCTCCTTGACGATTACGACAATGTGATCGGTGAATTCGTCCATCACGCGAGATGTAAAGGTGATGATATTCATAAACGCCTTCGCCGCCCATTCGCCCAGTCCGCTCATCACATGAGCGACCGCTCCAAGAAGAGAGGGAATCGCCGTTACAAGAAGCGGACGGTATACGCCGTTTTCAAGATCAAGCCATTCAGGCCAGCGGTTAATATATCCCTCATTCCTTTTGTACATCCACGTTCTTACAACGAAGAAATACGCAAGCGTTCCGATCACAAGGGTAATCAGGCCGCCTTTTAAATTCACCCACGAGAAGAAATGGATTTCGTGAAGCGCATGCTGATGAAGGAAATGCTCCGAAAGCGTATATGCCTTCATGAAAACGCCGTTCGGCAAAACGCCCAGAAGCACAATTAAGACGGCGGACAGCGCAAGGGCAATGCGCCCTCTCACATCCAGATACTTTTTGCCCATGCCGTCAAAATCGGCCTGACGCTTTTCGTCGGGGTTTTTCTGAATGAAGATCGCAATATACAATTTGAGCATATACGCCGTCGTCAGGCCCGCCGCAAACAGGAACACCCACTCCGAGAAGCGGAAGATGAACCTATTGTCCGTGTGTACGACCCACTCGACGAGGCCTTCGTGAATAAGCGTCTTGGAGGCGTAGCCGCTGGTTCCGGGAATGCCCATAAGCCCCAGCGCGCCCAGAAGAAATACGAGATTCAAAAACGGCTTTTTGCGACCGAAGCCGCGGATGTCGTTCAGCTCCAGCCTGTGAAGATTCATGTACACAACGCCCGCCGACATAAACAGAACGAGCTTTAAAACCGAGTGGTTCACCATATGCATAACCGCGCCAGCAGCTGGAAGCGAGCCATGCTCGCCCAAAAGCACGCTTGCGCCGACGCCCGTTAAAATATAGCCGATCTGAGACATGGACGAACAGGCGAGGGTACGCTTTAAGTTTGTGGAAAAAACGCCCAAAACCGCGCCCAGAAGCATGGTGACAAGCGCAACGGCAAGCGTAATGCAGCCGAACGCATAAGAACCCGAATACAGGTTCATCGAAATGACCAGAACGCCGAAAAGGCCGGTCTTGGTGAGCATGCCGCTTAGAAGCGCGCTGGCGGGCGCGGGCGCAACCGGGTGCGCCTTGGGAAGCCAGATCTGCACGGGTACCGCGCCTGCTTTGGCGATAAAGCCAAAGAGAATCAGACCGCTTGCAAGATGCAGATTCATGCCCTTGGCTTCGTGAATCGCAGAAAAGGACAGGCTGCCGATTCTGTCATACATCATGAACATGCCCATGAGCGTCACCATGCCGCCCAGAACCGCAACGCCCAGATACGTCGCAGCGGCGCGCATCGCGCCCGCGGTCTCGTCGTGCGCAACCCATGCATACGAGGCCATGGACATGATTTCAAAGAACACAAATGTGGTGTACAAATCGTCCGACATAAACACGCCGAGCGTACCGGCGAGGGTCATCAGGCTGAAAAAATAATACCTTGTGCGGTTGTGGTAATTCTGAAAATACCTCTCGCTCATAAGCGCGGTCATCGCCCACATGAAGGACGCTAAAAACGCGTACATCGAGCGGAAGCCGTCCGCCTTAAAGGAAAGGCCCAGTCCCACCGCGCCCTCAAACAAAGCGGTGAACTCCCTGCCGTTAAACGCATTTGCGAGGAAAAACGCGCTGAACGCAAGGGATGCAAACGTTTCGATCCTGAAAAATTCGTTGCGGATTTTCCAGCGGTTTTTTCCAAGCGCGATAACAATCGCGGCGCCCAGAACCGGCAGGAGAACAAACGACAATATAAGCATGAAACGTTCCTCCTCCCTTTATAGTCCCGCAATCATGCGCATAGCCTGCATAACGCGTCCGCTGTTTAATGATACGACGACAATCACAGCCGTCAGCGCAATAAGAACGAATTTCATCGGAAGATGCGGATCAAAATCTCCCTCGATGTCGTGGTTCGGAACCGAGAAATATGCGGGAACCGCAACCGAAAAGATATATACCGCCGTGCAAACGGCCGAGACGATCAATGCGCACGCGCACATAACGCCCTGCCATGAGCCGAAGGCCAGCATCTCGTCAATCAGCATGTATTTCGAGAAAAATCCGCAAAGCGGCGGAAGACCGGTGAGGGCAAGCCCCGAAATCAGAAACGCCGCAAAGGTGATCGGCATGTGCTTTGCAAGGCCATGCAGCTCACGGACGCGCGTTTTGCCGGTACAGACAAGCACCGCGCCCGCCGTGAAGAAAAGAACGATCTTCACAAGCCCGTGAAATACCATGTGGGTGAGCGCCGCCGCCATGCCGCCTGCGGTCATGAGCATGAGAGAAGACAGCATATAGCTTAAGTTGCTGACCGTGGACCAGGCAAGTCTCCTCTTGAAATGGCTTTCGCGAACCGCGCGGATCGCGCCGTAGGCGACGGTGAAGGCCGTCATGACAAGGAGAATCGACTGGATGTACGTTCCGTACATAAAATTCGGGCCGTACACGTAATAGGTGATTCGCATAACCGCATATACGCCCGCGTTGACAACCGCAACCGCGTGAAGAAGCGCGGTGACGGGCGTAGGCGCGACGGAGGCCTTCGGAAGCCAGCGGCACAGCGGGAACACTGCCGCTTTTGCGGCAAAGCCCAAAAACGCAAACGCGTATGAAAGACGAAGGGTCAGAATTTCACGCGCGCCCTCATGCATAATACCGCCGAGCATGAACGGATCGGCATGGTGCGCGTTGACCATGACAAGCGCCGCAAAGCCCAAAGACGCGCCGCCGATCAAATAAATCATGTAGGTTCTCGCCGCGCGGAAGGATTCCTTGTCCTGTCCGTGCTCGACCAGAGGAATCGTGACCAGCGACAGGCACTCGTAGAACACATACATCGTAAATAAGTTGTTGGCTGCGGCAAGCAGAATCGTAACGCCGTAGCAAAGCGTATAGAACACGAAGAACTTGCCTTCCCGCTTTTCATGATGCATGTATTCAAAAGCATACAGGGAGGCAAACGGCCAAAGCAGCGCTGCGAGGCCGATAAACACGCTGCTTGCGCCGTCCACGCCGAAGGACAAAACAAACGCGTCGGAAATTCGGAAGATTTCGATCGTTTCTGCATTCTTCGATAAGATGACGGCAAACACGCACAGGGATGTAATCACCGTAACCGCTTCCACATAGATCAGCTTATAAAGCCGTTTCGGGAAGCGCAAAAACCACAAAAGCGCGCTCGCCAGTATCGGAAGAAGGGAACAAAGCGCCAAATACATAATCGTTTCTCCCCTTTAGAAAATCAGCTGAGCAATTTGGGAAGCGTAATCCGCAATAAATCCGGGACACACGCCGAGAATAACGGTGAGCGCGGCAAATAATCCCATGGGAACGAGCATGCGCCAGGAGGGCTCCGCGGGCGTGAGCGCTTCGTCGGCATAGCCGGCAAAGAAGGAGCGGATCGAAACGGAAAGCAGATAGGCGGCGGTCAGAATCGCGCTTAAAAGCAGCGCAACGGGGCCGATCCACGAAAAGGCTTCCGTCATCGAGAAAGCGCCCATCGCAAGATTCCACTTGCTCACAAAGCCGCCGGTCGGGGGAATACCGATAAGGCCAAGCGACACGACGGTAAAAAGCGCCATGGCGACGGGCATGCGCCGACCCATGCCGCGAAGATCCTCCACCTCGATAACGCCGGTTTTATGAATCACCGCGCCCGCCGACATAAAGAGGGTATTTTTGATCAGGGAGTGAAAAATGATGTGCATAAACGCGCCGACAAAGCCGAGCGTAGTCATCGTGGACAAGCCGAACAGCACATAGGAAACCTGGCTGACGGTCGAATACGCCAAGCGCTTTTTGAACACCTTTTCCTTAAGCGCAAGGGTGGAGCCCATGACGACGGTCAGAAGCGCAAGCGTCATAAACGCATACTGAACCCATGTGCCCTTGAGGAAATCTACGCCCGCAACATAGAAAACCGTGCGGATAATGCCCAAAACGCCCATCTTGGTAATCACGCCGGAAAGAACCGCGCTGGCAGGCGCGGGCGCGACCGGGTGCGCCGTGGGCAGCCAGGAATGCATCGGGAACATGCCTGCCTTTACGCCGAAGCCCGCAATCATCATAAAGAAGACGACGCGCATCAGGTTTTCCCTGCCCGAGAGCATTTCGGAAGTAAACACGCCGCCGACGGTGAAATTGAACGTATCGGCGTACGCGCCTACAAAGAAGATGCCAAGAAGCGCAAGCGACGCGCCGAATACGGAATAGATCAGATACTTAATCGCCGCCGCAACGGATTGCTTATCCATATTGTGCGCAACCAGCGGAACGGTGACGAGAGTCATCATCTCGTAGAACATGTAAAGCGTAATCAGGTTATCCGCCATGGAAAGGCCCATGAGCGCGCCGTAAGAAATGAGGTAATACCGCCAGAAACGAGCGTCGTTTTCGTCATGCTCCATATATTCAGCGGCATACAGACCCACAAACGCCCACACCACGGACACAAACAGAACATAAAATCTGGAAACCGAATCGAGAGAGAAGGCAAAAACCACTTTCTCGGTGATTTTCCAAAGCGTAAAGTCCGCTTCGCCCTTGAAAAGAAGACCGAAAACGGAGAGGGCGGACAGCGCGAACAATCCGCCGACGCTGATAATCGTGCGCATTTTTCGATCCAAAGGCAATTTCTTAATGATGACGCCCATCAAAACCGGCAGAATTACCGGAAAAATCAAATAAAAGCATCCGTTCATATTGATGTTTCCTCCCTAATTTACTACCATGCCATGATGCTTGTTTCGATCAAACGCATAATGGGCATGCCCCAGATCCCAAGCGCGACATTCAACAAAACAAACAGCATCAGCGCGCCCGTTACAAAGGGACGCTTCGACGGATCGCGCGTCAAAGGATATCTTTCGCCGGGTCTGTAGATCGTCAAAACCGTCCTTAAAAAGTACAATACGTTCAGAACCGTGGAGACGGCCAGGGCGATAAGCGAAATCAGCATCACCCATCCGCCGTAATCATGCGCAGCCGTCGCAATATAGATTTTGCTGACGAAGCCGCCCAAAAAAGGGATGCCGGTAATGGAGAACGCGCCTACCACGAACGCAAGACCCGCTATGGGCGCGCGGAAGCCGCTGCCTCTTAGGTCACGGAAGTTTTCGTTGCCGCCGGAAACCTCGGAAAGCCTGTCAACCGCCGGGAACAGCATGGCTTTTGCAAGCGAATGCGCGATAATGTGGAAGGTCGCCGCCGCCATGCCTGTCATGGAGCCATAGGAAACCGCCATAAAGATATAGCCGATCTGGGCTACAGAGGAATAGCTGACCATGCGGCGCACATTGTGCTCTTTAACAGCGTCGATAGAGCCAAGCACAATCGCAATGACCGAATAGATGAAAACAACGTCGTTTACGCCCGTCATCGTGAACGCTTCCGTTCCGACCGCGCGGACAAGGAACTTGATCAAAAGGAAAATATACGCCTTCGATACAAGGCTTGAAAGCATGCTGCTCGCCGCCGGAGTCGCGCCGGAATAGGCGTTGGGCAGCCATGTGTGGAAGGGATACAGGGCGCTTTTGATCGCAAGACCGATCGTAATGAGAAGAATCGAAGCCGCAATGGGACGAACGTATCTTCCGCCTTCGACAAGAAGAAGCGCGCTTTCCTTCATCTGAGGGAAAAGCAAATGTCCCGTCAGGCAGTAAAATACGCAGATGCCCAATAGGAAAAGACCGCTTCCCAGAAGGTTCATAATCATGTAGCGCATCGCGGCAAAAAGCGAGCCTTCCTTGCTTCTGACAAAGATGAGCGCGCCCGCCGCAATGGTCGTGATCTCCAAAAACACAAAGCCGGTAAAAATATCGTTGGTAAACGCAAGCGCCTGAATAGCGGTCAGAAGCAGCATGCAAACGGTGTAAAACAGGCTTTTTCTGCTGTCGTCAATTTCCTGACCGATACGCCTTAGACCCGCAAACAGCGAAAGCGCCATGACGACAGAGAACATAAGACTGACAGAAGCCTCCGCGCCGGAGATGAACAGTTCATTTCCAAAGGGCGCGCCGTATTCGCCCATCTTGTAAACGTAGCTTGTGCCCAGAGAGGACACGTTCAGAATCAGCATCGCCGACATAAGCACCGCAAAAACCGAAGCGCACAGCGAAAGCATTCTTGAAACGCGGGGCTTTGAAACCGAACAGATCGGAGCGCAGGCAAGGGGAAGAATAATCAGCGCAACCGGTAAATTCTGCCAAAGATCCATATGCCTTATGCCCCCTCCTTGCGAACGAACTCGGCGATTTCGTCAATATCAAGCGTCCTGTATCTTTTATAAAGGCGCACAGTCAGCGCAAGCATGATGGCGGTAACGCTGACAGAAACGACGATGCCGGTTAAAACCAAGCCTGCCGGCAGAGGGTTGACATACAAAGACGCTTCCGTGCTTGCGTCGACATAGATGGGCGCAGTGCGGCCGGAAATATAGCCGTAGGAGGCTAAAAACAGGTAAATCGCATTGTCCATCATGGAAAAGCCGATGATTTTTTTGATGAGGTTTTTGTTGACTAAGAGGGTCGTAAAGCCGATGGCAAACAACACGATAGCCGCCGCCTCTTCAATGTGAGAATAAATCACATTCAGCATGCTTTAAAAATCCCCCTTTCTGAAAAGCGTGTAAAGCGTATACATCGTGCAGGCTACAACCAAACCTACAAAGATGTTCAGGGGCAGAAGAAGTCCGCCCGAAAAGATCGTGCCGGGCGTGCCAAGCGAAATCGGCACATGAATATCATTGGCGCCGGTAACAAAGTGGAAGGTCTTTGACGAGGTATAGCATAAAAGCGCAAGGCAGGATACGGTCTTAAAGGTTTTATAGGTAAAAAACCGCTGAATGCGCTTATAGCCATAGGCGCTCAAATACAGAATCAATCCCGCGCCGATAACCGCGCCGCCGGAGAATCCGCCGCCGGGCGAGATGTTTCCGTTTAAAATGATGTACACGCCGAACATCAGGATCAGCGGGAACAGAATGCGGCTCAGGGAGGAGAGAATTAAATCCTTCTCCAGCTTCCTGTCAAGCGCGTCGTCGCTGTGCACATGAAGAAACGGATCCTCCTCTTTGGGCGTCATTTTCAAAAGAATAATGACCGAGCAAACCGCGATAAACAGAACGTGGGACTCGCCCAGCGTGTCAAAGCCGCGGAAGTTCAGAATAATGCCGGTGATAATGTTTGTCGCGCCCGTGTGCTCAAGCGTATGCTTTACATAAAACTCGCTGACCTCGCTGTCAACAAGCGTATCCGCCTGACCGAAATAGGGCATGTCCATAACTGTTGCCATGAGCATCACAATCAGCATCACGCAAAGCGCGACGGAGGAAAGAATTCTCACCGGGCGGTAAAGGCCCGAATCGTACAGATACTGCTTGAGGCTTCTTCTTTCCTTTTTCGCTCTCGGAGAAGCCTCCTCGGCCTGCTTTTCCTCAGCTGCGTCATCCGAAAGCGTCTCGATCATTTCCTCTTCAAGAGGATCAGACCCGCTCAGAAGCCAGTTTTTGAACGCTTCACTACTTTTTTTCATGCTTCTCGTCCCTCACCCGATGGATTTTCTTAAGCGCCGCAAACATCAAAAGCGACGAAACGCCCGCGCCGACAGCAGCTTCCGTAACGCCAAGATCGGGCGATTCCAAAAGAATCCACACAACCGACATAGCCAGAGACTGCGCCATAAAAATAATGACGGCGGACAAAAGGTTCTTGGTGAGACTTACGGAAACCGCGCAGACCAGAATGAACAAAAGAAGCAGTACGTTTAATTCTTCCATTCTTTCGCCTCCTTCTCAATGTCCTCGTCGGTTTTCACAACAAGCAGGCTGATCAAGTGTCCCGACACGGGGCTGGTCATCCACATAAGCGTAACGATCAAGAAATATTTAAGCGACAAAAGCTCAAATCCCGTATATACAATTGCTGCAAGAATCACGCAGGAAATGCTCAGCGTGTCGCCGATGGCGGCGGCATGCAGACGGTTTAAAGCAAAGCGAAAGCGATTTACGCCGAAAATTGCGAAGCTTTCAAGCACAACAGAAGCGATAAGAAGCGCCGCCACAACTGCAAATCTAACAATTTCAAGCATTCTTATCTTCCTCCTTTGTCCGGCGCTGGTTGGCAACGATATAGATTCTGACGAGAATGACGACCGCAAGGAAGCTCAAAAGCGCATAAATAACCGCCATATCCACAAGGAAGCCTTCGTTCATCATGATGGATAAAAGAACGATCAGCATAATGACAATGCCGCCGATCATGTTGATTGAAATGACTCTGTCCGCAGTGCTCGGGCCGATCACCGCACGGAAAAGACAGATAAACATGAAAACTCCGAGAATCGACAAAACCGATGTAAACAGAATGTCATAAGCGTTTGCCACTTGCTTTCTCCTCCATCTTCATTAGTTTCTTTTCCAGAATAAAATCGGTCAGCCCGTCCGCCATTTCCTTTGTTAAGCAATGCACGGTGAGCCTGTCGCCTTCCAATTGAACCGTCACGGTGCCGGGCGTAAGGGTGATGGAATTTGCCAGAAGCACGCGAGCCAGCTTGGTCTTAAGCGACGTTTGAATGGTTCTGATATACGGGTCCGTTTTACCCGTGACAATAACCTTTAAAACGCCGATGTTCGCCTTGAAGATTTCCACAAACAGGCGAACAAAAAAAGCGGCTGCGCTGGGAAGCAGCATGATCGCCTGCTTTTCCTTTTTGATCGACCAGCCGGTGAAGCGGATGGTGAAAAACCAGATCGCAAGCGCGCTCACCGCGCCTGTAATCAAAACGTCCACATCCAATCGACCGTTTAACACAATCCAAAACAAAAACAAAAGAATCGCCATTTCTATTTCAATCTCCTTTGTCCTTCAGGCATGCAAAAACCCGCGCGAAATACATACGCACAGGTCTTTATTTTGTCGAATTTGTCCGAAAACAGATTTTCTTTTATAATAGGAACAAACCGCCCTCGAACAATCGCATGATAGCACTATGAATGTTAACTGTCTATCTCATTTTTATATCTTTGCCGTTATTTATCACATCAATATCTGGCCGTTGATTTGCAGGGAAAACTCGGCGCCAAGCCTGCGGGCGGCCTTGCGCGAAAGAAGCATGCGCCCCAAAAAGATTTCAAAATAATCCGCTACGGAGGAAATCTGATCGTCGATGGTCAAATGAAGCGTGATCTTTTTTTCAGGAGCGTTGATATCCAGGCGCGACGTGGTTACGGCGTAATTCACGCGGTCGTGGATGTCAAATTCATGCGTGTCCGAGCCCCTTACGCGGGATCTGCGAACATCCGTCTTGTCCGCCAGAATCAAAGCCGCCGCAACGGCGTTTACGGGATACGCGGTGGACTCGTCGTGATTGCCGATCGCCGTTACAACCATGGCGCATTCCTTCGCATCCATGCCGAGCTTGTCCAGAATGCGGAAGGTCATCAGCGCACCCGACTGCGCGTGGTCTGTGCGGTTTACGACGTTTCCGATATCGTGCATGTAGCCCGCAATCCAGCCGAGCTCCTGCGTTCGCTGATCCGCGCCGAAGGCGTTTAAAATGCGTTTGGCTTCCTCAGCAACCTTCGTAACATGCGCAAAGCTGTGCTCCGTGAAGCCCATCGCCTTCATGCTTTCGTCGGCGCAGGCGATATAAACGCGGATATCTTCGTTATTTCTGATCATTTCAGGGGTAATCTGCATACTTTTCACCTCGATATTCCAAAACAAATTTCATACAAAGGAAAAACGTTCAAATTATTTATCTTTCCGTATGGAATTATACAAAAAATTGTGTTATGATACAAGATAGGAAAAAAGAATCTATAATAAAGGGGACGATTCCTATGAAAACTGCTTGGATTTTTCAGGGCGGCTGGGACGGCCACGAGCCGCAGCTCACCAGCAAGCGTTTTAAGGCAATGCTTGAAAAAAACGGATATGAGTGCACCATCTTTGACACGCTCGATCCCTTGGGCGACCTTGAAGCGCTCATGAAGCTGGATCTCATCGTCGCCTGCTGGACGATGGGCGAAATCAAGTACGAATACACCAAAAACGTCGCCAAAGCAGTGGGCGCGGGCGTAGGTCTTGCCGGATGCCACGGCGGCATGTGCGATTCCTTCCGTCAGGACACCGAATGGCAATTCATCACCGGCGGCCAGTGGGTCAGCCATCCCGGCGGAGACGGTATCAAATACATGGTCAACATCAACCACGGCTCCTCCCCCATCACGCAGGGCCTTTCCGATTTCGAAGTCGAATCCGAGCACTACTATCTGCACGTCGACCCCGCAATCGAGGTGCTCGCCACCACCCGTTTCCCCTCCGTTCCCTATTATCACATTTCCAACAAGCCCGTCGATATGCCCGTCGCTTGGACGAAGTTCTGGGGCAACGGCCGCGTGTTCTACACCTCCTTAGGCCATCACGACGACGTTTTCGACAAGTCCCCCAATGCGCACATTCTGATGGAGCGCGGCCTCGTCTGGGCGGGCGAAGGCAAGGAATACGCCGTTAAAAACGGCCTCACCACCGAAAGATTTGAAAACAGCGCGAAGATGTACTAAGATTTCGGAGGAAAACAGCATGAGCAAATTGAAAGTCGCCATGATCGGCGTCGGATGCATAAGCGGCATCTATCTTGACAATATCACCAAAGTCTTTAAGGACATCGAGCTTCTGGGCGTTTGCGACCTCGTGCGCGAAAGGGCCGAAAAAGCGCAAAAGGAGTATAGCGTTCCCAAACTCTACGAAACCATGCACGACGCATTCGACGATCCCGAGGTGGACATCGTTTTGAACTTAACCCGCCCCTACGAGCATTTTGAAGTCACCAAAGCCGCGCTTTTAAAAGGTAAGCATGTCTACAGCGAAAAGCCGCTGGGCGCAAGCCTTGAAGAGGGCAAGGAGCTTGTAAAAATCGCCGAGGAAAAGGGCCTTTACTTAGGCGGCGCGCCCGACACCTTCTTAGGCGCGGGCATCCAGACCTGCCGCCGCTTAATCGACGACGGATTTATCGGTCAGCCCGTAGGCAGCGCCTGCTTCATGATCTGCCGCGGCCACGAATCCTGGCATCCCGATCCCGATTTCTATTACCAGTACGGCGGCGGCCCGATGTTCGACATGGGCCCGTACTACTTAACCGCGATGATCAACCTGATGGGCGGCATCGACTCGGTCATGAGCGCGAGCAAAAAATCCTTTGAAAAGCGCATGATCACGTCTCAGCCCTTCTCCGGAACCGAAATCGACGTAAACGTGAACACCTATGTATCCGGCACGGTCAAATACGCCTCCGGCGCGATCGGAACCATCTTTACAACCTTCGACGCCTACTATCCCTATCAGGCGCGATTTGAAATCTACGGAAGCGAAGGAACGCTGTTCGTGCCCGACCCCAACACCTTCTCGGGCCCGATCAAGCTGTTCCGCCCGGAGGACGGCGAAGTGCGCGAAATTCCGATTATGTACGATTACGCCGAAAACAGCCGCGCGCTGGGTCTTAACGACATGGCCGTCGCCATCATGAAGGGCCGCCCCGCAAGA
Source organism: Clostridia bacterium (assembly GCA_017522345.1). GTDB lineage: Bacteria > Bacillota > Clostridia > Christensenellales > Aristaeellaceae > SFHK01. The sequence goes on from JAFWZN010000091.1 coordinate 36,372, forward strand.
TGCGACTGGCAGCAGACCTTCCACGTCTTAGACGCCATGACCGGCTTTGAAAGAAGCGCCCAGTCGGGTCAGTGGATCAAGATGTCCACCGAGTATAACCGCCGCCCGGCGATGAAAAAAGCGACCGTAAAGGGCGTAATTGAGGATTAAAGCCTCAATAGCCGCGCACCCAAAATCCCTCCGAACCACAACACACGGGACGATGTAGGCATCGTCTCCTACAGATTCAATCAAACATTTCGTCACCGCCGCAGGGGACGGGTTTTCCGTCCCGCATACCCGTCATTTCTTTCTGAGACACCGCACAAGGAGAATACACATGCCCGTTTTAGCCGTTTTGCACAAGCACATTATCGAAGAAATCACCATCCGAAACGAAACCATGGAGCCGGGTCACGCGCCGTTTCAATTAAAGCCCGAGATCCGCTTTCAGGTTTTTCCCCAGAAGGAAAAGCAGCCGATTACAACGCATATGACCGTTGAAATCGGCTCGATGGACGACAATACGCCTCTTTACATCAAGCTGCGCGTGCGCGGTATTTTCCTTCCGACGCCGCAGCCGACGGAGAACGCGCCCGCCGATCCCAAGGAATTTCACAAGCAGGCGTTCGGACAACTGTTCAATACCGCCCGCACAATCATCGCGTCCGCAACTCTTATCGGCGGCATGACCCCCATCAACCTTCCGCCCATCAATCCCGACAATCTGAACATCCAGAAAAACAGCTGAGGAGGCTGAACAGCCATGCAGACACAAAAGCGTTTTACCAAGAAAGAAAAAAGCTGGATCATGTACGACTGGGCGAACTCCATTTACGCCACCAACATCATGGCGGCCATCTACCCTACGATTTTCGCCGCCGCGCACCCGAACGGCGACATCATGTGGGGCTACGGCACGTCTGTCGCCACATTCTTGGTTGCAATCCTCGCGCCGTTTTTGGGCGCAATCGCCGACCATAAAGGCATGAAGAAAAAGCTCTTCACCGCCTTCGCTTTGATCGGTATCTTCTTTACGCCCCTTATGGCGTTTTTCGGAAACCTGAAGCTGTGCCTGATCGGCTACGTCGTATCGCGCCTGGGCTTTTCGGGCTCGTGCCTTTTCTACGATTCCTTCTTAACCGACGTCACCACGAACGATCGCATGGACCGCGTATCCTCCTGGGGCTACGCTATGGGCTACATCGGCGGAAGCACGATTCCGTTCGTCATTTCCATCGGCATGCTGCTTTTGTTCGACTACAGCCATTTTGCTCAGGTCTTCTCCGTTCTAATCGTCAGCTGCTGGTGGCTCGTTTTCTCCATTCCCTTCCTTCTGAACGTAAAGCAGGAGCACTATATTGAAGAAAAGGGCGCGTTCTCACCTACTCAGATCGTCAAAAACGTGTTTGGCACCTTAAAGGAAATCTGCCGCCACAAAGCGATTCTGTTCTTCATCATCGCCTACTTCTTCTATATTGACGGCGTTGACACGGTTATTTCCATCTCCACCGCCTACGGAACGACGCTGGGTCTCGGAACAACCGGCATGATTCTGGCGCTTCTGGTTACGCAGATCGTCGCCGTGCCCTGTTCCATCCTCTTTGCTCGCCTGTCCGAAAAGTTCTCGGCCAGAAAATCGCTCATAGGCGCGGTTTCCGTATACATCGTCATCTGCATCGTCGGCTTCATCATGGGCTACACCGTTGAACCCGATCAGGCCGCCTACCAGACCATGCTTTCGGAAGGCGCCGCTCCCTACGAAACGCGCGTGAACGAAGCCGAAAGCGGCGCGTATCAGGCCTTTTTAAAGGAAGCGGAAGAAGCGTTCAAGGGCAGCGACGCCGAAAAAGCCTTTGGCGAAATCAAGGTCTTTGAAAGCGAAGCGTACGCCGCGCTTGAAGAAGAATTCAAGCAGGCCGTTTTTGCGCACGTAAATGCCAATCAGCCGATCGTTGATGAATTTAAGTCCTCCCTTTCCATCTCCACCATCCTCTTCTGGGCAATGGCGTGCTTGGTCGGAACCGTGCAGGGCGGCATTCAGGCGGTTTCCCGCTCCTATTTCGGAAAGCTCGTTCCCAAAGAGAGAAGCAACGAATTCTTCGGCTTTTTCGATATCTTCGGAAAATTCTCCTGCGTCATCGGCCCCGCGCTTTACTCCGTCATCGCCGCCGCCACCGGCTTCAGCTGCTACGGCGTTCTTGTTCTAATCGTGCTGTTCGCCCTTGGCCTGATCACCCTGATCGCCGCCAGAAAGCATCTGGACAGCGCGGTTCAGGTGAACTGATTTATAAAAAACAGGCTCCATATCAATCGAGCCTGTTTTTTTGCGCCCAAAATCCCTCTCACACGCCCAAATTCAGATTTTCATCCGTCAGCTTCTCCCGGATAGCTCTTTCAATCAGCGGCTTGGCGCTGTTAATGGGGATTGCAAGGCTGATGCCCTCTACCGGCGCGCCGGTTGATCCGCTTGACGTGTATTTCATCGTGGGAATGCCCATCAGCTGCCCCAGCACATTAAAAAGCCCGCCGCCGGAAGAGCCAGAATTAATGGCGGCGTCCGTCTGAATCATGGTATTGATGCGGGTAATTTTAAGGCCATACCGATCTTGCGATTCATGGGAAGCAATTTCCCGATCAAGCGCCGAAACAATGCCTAAGGTGAAGGTAGTCCTGAGCTCCTCGGAAACGGGATTCCCCACGCAGATCGCCCATTCGCCTACCTTAAGCATATCGCTGTCTCCAAGCAAAGCAGCGTCCGCGTTCAGCTTTTTGGCATACAGAACCGCCGCATCCAGCCCGCTGTCGTATGCGCACACCGTCGCCCTGATTTCTTTGCCGGAAAAAACGACTGTAAGCTTCTGCGCGCCCTCGATCACATGGTAATTGGTCAGAATGTATTGATCGAAAACCACAACGCCCGAACCGGCGGAAAACAGCCTATCTTCCTGATAATTGTTAATGCCGACGACGCTTTTTGAAGCCTTGTGCGCCGCCGACGCAAACGGACCGACATAGGCGGCCGCATTTTCGTATCGTTCAGCCGGACTGTTTTCCATCGTTATTCCCGCAGCCAGAAATCCCGCAATCAGAAATGCGGAAACAAATCTTCCTTGCTTTCTCGTCATCAAAAAACCTCCCCGGAAAATATTCTTTGTCCGCGCATCCGTCTTTATCCATAGGATGCGGTTTAAGAACGCTTTCCGCGGGAGGTTTTGTTTTAGATTTTCCTATCCTTCGTTGCAACCAGCTTATCGAGATTTACAAGCATTGCGGGAAGAAGCGTAATCACAAGGCAGACCGAAATCAGCGCGCCTCGCGCCAGCATCCGCCCGATAGAATAAATGTAAAAGGCGCTGCAAACGTTTCCAATGATGAAGCCCGCAACGGATAAAATTACGCCGGAGGTGAAAACCGTGGACGCGGAAGCTTCCATCGCAGCCATAATCGCTTCCTTGGGCAAATACTGCTCGCGCAGTCTTCTGTAATTTCCGGTAATAAGAATCGCGTAGTCAATCGTCGCGCCCATCATGATGGCTGTAATGATCAGATAGCACATGAAGAAGATTTCCTCGCCCGCCAGCACTGAAATCGAGAGCGTTATCCAAATTGCACCCTGAATTACGCAAACCAGAATCACAGGCGCCGAAAGATTTCTGAATGACAGAAGAATAATCAGAACAACCGCCGCGATCGTTATGAAGTTTACAATCATCATATCGCTTTCAAACGCATACGCAATGTCATAAGACGACATTGTCGCGCCCGCGATACCCACTTCCTCGCCGGGGTATGTTTCTTTCAGGATATTTGTAATCTCATCCAGCGTTTTATACATTTCGTCTCCGAAATACGGAATATCCATTAAAAGAATCATTCTGGAATATGTCTCGCCCACAAACATGCTTCTGGCAAAATCCAACGTTTCCTTGATCGTTTGGATCATTTCGTTTTCCGTCATGATTTCGGCAGCCTTGTCCACCAATTCGTCGCCGCGAACGGTGTTTCCAAAGCCCATTGACCCCGTATACATGCCGATGGCGACCTGCGGAATGCCGGTGAGCTCCGCAATTTCCTTGAGCGTATAATGCTTGATCGCCGCTTCACCCGTAGTCACAAGGGAGGTCACGCTGGTCACGGCGGGTTTCCCCTGATAGGTAACCTCGGAAAGCCGATCTATCATATTTCTTTGCAGATCCAGCGCCTCGTCCGACATATCCGCCGGGAACAAAAGCACCAGCTGGTTGGAAAGGCCGAACACACGGCTGACAATATTGGCTTCGATGTTGGACGAAGTATCGGTGAAAACATATTCGTTTTTGCCCTGAAGCGTACAGGAAACAATAATAACGGCAATCAGCAGTATCGGCAGAACCTTGCGCGTTTTATACGCAAACGCGCCGATTTTTCTTCCGCCTAAGGGCAGCGGCTTGTGCATTGTGCGGGAAAGCGGCCCGGAGAAGATCAGAATGAGCGCCGGCATCAGCAAAAACACCGTTAGCATGCTTATGACAATGCCCTTTGAAAGCACGATGCCAATATCAAAGCCGATGGTGAAGCTCATGAACATAAGCGACGCAAGGCCTGCAACCGTCGTAAGCGCGCTGGACGAAACCGGCATAAACGACCTTGAAAGCGCGCGGATGAGCGCTTCTTCGCGATTTTGCGTCTCCTTCAGGATGTCAAAATAATTGTGAAGCAGCATGATCGAATAGTCCATCGCAAGCGCCAGCTGCAAAATCGCCGAAACTGCAAACGTGACGAACGAAATGGAATCAAATATCCAGTTCGTACCCATGTTGATGACGATGGAAGAAACCAGAACGATTACAAAAATTACGGGATCAAACCATGAATGCGAGGTCAGAACAAGCACAACCGCGACCACAACCACCGCGATTGCCATGGCAAGCACGACCTCGCGCATGATGTTTTCTTCAAGCTTGATCGTTTGCGGCGCAGTCCCGCTCATGTGAAACGCGCCGATTCCGTCCTGATTTTCAAATTCGTCCGTCAGATCAAGCACAAACTGAACGGAATCTTCGCACTCTAAAAATACTTCCACGCGTTCATATTTGACGCCGTCCAGCTCGCGCACATCCTTTTCGGGATCATGCGTCGCGCGAAGAACGCCCTCGCGCTCGTGAAGAGACGCTGCAATCTCGGCGCAAACGCCCTCCGGCAGATCCTCGAACATGATGGTCAATTGGTCCGTATTTCCAAAATCCTTCTCCATCATATCCAGCGATTTTCGCGTGACCGTGTCCTCGCCCAGATAATCCGTAAAATCGTAATTGATGGTGGTTCCGCTGATTAAAAGCGCGGAAGCAACCGTCGCAATAAGAAAAATCGCAATCATCCATCGGCGCATTTTCACAATCCGCCGCGCAGCTTTATTTAGCATCCGTATCCCTCCGTTCGGTATGTTATTATAGCACACAAACCGCCTAACGGAAAGGAAAAATCCCAAATTATAGTCGTTATTTAACCAAGATCGCACACACAAAAACGGCGGAGGCCAAGCCCCCGCCGTCCATTAATCGCGCTTGGTTACGCTTCCTGATTCGCCTTTGCCGCCTCGTTAAGCGCACTTATTTTTTTATCGTATTTCTGTCCCCTTCGGATGCGCTCAATCAGCTGATCCTTGCCTTCAAATTCCATCATTTCAATGCACGTAAGCGCCTGCTCAGCGTTTTCAGGCTTAAAAAATCCGAGCGCATAAAATTCCTTGGCAAGCTCGTTTCTCTGAAGCATATGCATCGGGCTTGAGCGCTGGGGACGGATTTTGATGTCGAATACGGGCGCAGAATAGAAGTATTTTGCGTCCTCGCCTCTGGCGCGGATGCGGGCGTTGCAGAACCGAATGTACTTCATGCCGTTTTGCGCGCCCATAACGCGAAAGCATCTTGGCTCGGTATAAAACTGGCGAATAAGCTCGATGACCAGATGACAGATGCGGGTAAAGGCGCGGTAGCTGCTTTTGAGCGCGTCTCGTGAAAGCTTGTCGCCCGCGCTTTGAAGCGCCATGATCGCGCCGGCCGCCGTCACGCCGCCGGAGGACGCGCCCTGAGAGAAATCGCGGTTTCCGCTGGTTTGCTTGAGCTCGTCGATTTTGCCGTTCAAAATGGCGATGAGCGCGCCGTTTACCGGACGCATTTCAATTTGACGAATGCTGTCCGTCGGCGCTGAGCCGCCCTGATAATGCACAAAATCGTTGCTTAAATCGGCGTATTCCTCTTCATTGATCGCGCCGTCGGAACGAATGAAGAAGCGGGGACGCGCGGACATAAGCGCGCTTTTCAATATGACGCTGTTAAGCTTGTCAATGTACATCTGCGGCTGCTTGCAAACGTCGATAAAGCCAAAGCCCGCCGGAGAATCCGCCTCCTGAAACTGGACGTCAAACACAAACGGATACTGGCCGTGGTCGTAATAGCCGCGTTCAAAATACCGTTCGTCGTTTTCGGACGCGTACAAAAGCTCTCCGCATACGAATTTCACGAAATGTACAACGTCGCGCCCGTTCACGCGTTTTTTGTAATACCAGTCCACCACAACGCTTCTGTCGCCCGGCTCCTTGCGCGTGTTTTTGTAATTGGTTTCGGTAATCATGCCGCCGGTCAGCTTGCCTTCAAGAAACGGCCATGCTTCAAGCAGCGTTTCATTGTCCACGCTTTCGATATGAAAAATGTTTTTGGAGTACTGGATGTTTTTGATCCCCGGCTCCCAATACAGGCATAGAGGATCGATCGGTCGAATGTCGATGTCTCCCATGCCGCCGAGCCTCGACGGATTCCAGAAAACGCCCGTTATGCCCGTTCCGCCCTTTAGTTTCGTCCACCATACATCAGAATAAACTTCCTCGTAATCGTTCTGCTCTAAAATCACAGGCAGAATCGCGCTCAGCGCCTCCGCGTCCGGCTGATCTCCCTCCTCTCTCGGAAGCAGAAAAGGCTCGGGGTAATTGTCCATCGCATCCGCATGCTTTCCGGCAATGGAGTTTAAAAGCCACGCGCTGGTCGCCGAAATTTCCTCCGGGTTCTTATGTAAGGAAGGATCGCATCTTCTTAAGCGATACCACTCCTCGTTGTCGATCAGCCTGGCTTCCAAAGACGCCTTTTGGTTTCGGTATCGGATAAGCGTTCGCTCGGCCTCCAGAATCCGTTCCTTGGTAATGGTCGCATTCAAGGGAAACACCATAAAATCTCTCCTTTATACGCGGTAAAACCGCGCGCTTATTGATTTTTTCAGATCCAGCGGGTCATCCCGCACAGCGCCTGATTTGACAGGCAGCGCCGGGGAAATGGGATTTTCCATCAGCACATAGCGGCATTCGTCGTAAATGTGATCTTCCTGAGAGGAGTTTACGTCCTCAACCATGCGCGTGTCATAGGTAAGCGACGGAACGGTTCTTATGAAATGCACGCAGGTAGAAAAAATCTGCAGCATCGGCCGCCCGTCTTTTTGAAAGGCGAAGCGATAATGAAACTGCATTTTTCCGGGCAGACGCGTATTGTCGCCGGGCTGAAAATAGCAGTAGTTCGGGTGTCTGGCCATCATTGCGGCCACGGATTCGCCGCGTGATTCGTCAAAAATCGAAGGATCCGCAACGCCCGTAATCACTCTGCCCTTTAAAAGCTCGTTTTCATTTTCCATTCTTCGTATATTTTCGGCAATTTTGTTCGGCGCTTCCCGCGTGCCCTCATTGGGCGTTCCCGTGCAGCCGTACAATTCGCAGATGCGGTACAGCCGTCCGTCCTCATCCGCCGCGTACCAGCCCACAGAATACGGCCTTGCATAGCCGAAATCCAGCCCCCGCCAGATGCGCCAGTGCTTTGGAATCCGAAACGGCTTGATCACATGGGTAAAAAGTCCGTCCTCATAATGCACAGGATCGTTCACCCATTCCCTGAACACCTGTCCGTCAAATGAATCCCAGTTGCCGTACAGCTGCGCGTTTCTCTGCGCGTCGGGAAGCATGGCAAGGTTTGCAAGATAGCTTCTGTCGTTTTGTAAAAGCGCTTCATTGTCATACACCGTCGCGGGAATAAAAATGCGGCTTCTTTCCTGCCTCTCCTCCGTCCCCTCGGGCGTTCGGATGACGCAGGTCTCGGTGACGGGCGTAAACGGCGGCGCGCAGGTGATAAACCGATCCTTCACCCATCCGTGCCCGACGCCGCCGGGATTTGTTGTGGCTCTGATTCCCACAAACGTACCCGGACCCGACGGGCGGTTTCTTGAAAACATGAACGAATATTCATCCCACGTAAAATGCGTAAGCTCGTCAAATATGATCAGATCAAACTGCCGTCCTCGGTAGCTTTCGGTGTCGCTTGCCGTGTGCATGCTTCCAAACGAAACCCTTGCGCCGGAAGGAAACGTCCACCTGTGGGATGTGGAATTATACTTGACCCCCGGAAACATTTTTGGATAATACATGCGGGATTTATCAATCAGCTCAGTCAGCTGCGGATACGTTTTTCGAAGAATCAGCGCCTGAAAATGCGGAATATGCACCCAGTACAGCGGAAGCATTACCGCCGCCTCGCTCTTTCCCCCGCCCGCAGCGCCCCCGTACAGACACTCGTATTCCCGCCTTTTTAGGAACATCGCCTGCTTTTTCTGCGGCTTCCAGATGACGTTATGCATGTTCCTCCTCCGGCGCGGGCAGAAGAACAACGCCCGTTTCCGCTCCATCTTTGTCCGGCGGCGCGATTTTCCTTGCCTCAAGCTCAAGCTTCTTAAGCTGCACGCTCATTTCGCGCTCCGCATCCGGCGATAGAAGCCCGTTAAGGCTGCGGACAACGTCTGCAAGCTCCTTAATCGCCTGAATCACATCCCTGAGATGCCTGATATTGCGGGTCTTAAGCTCGATCTCCGTAACCGTGCCCGACGATTTTTCCTGAAAGACGTGGCGGGTGAATTGATTTTCGTCCTTCAGCATATCCATAATTTCGTCCGCAGCCATGTCCGCGCATTTTTTAAGCGCATCCATCTGCGTGCTCGGCGAAAGCTTTTTGCCTTTCACGCTTTTTATGCGCGTAATTTTCGCGTCCGCATCCTGCCAGACGGTCTTTTCCTCTTCCACACACAATCCTCCTTTCGGTTAGTGAGTGTACACGTTTTCCTTCTCGCTCTCTACACGCCGAAAAAAATTTCTCGAACCGTATTTACAAACCCATAATTGAATGGTATAATCTCTCCATATTTCAAATTCAAACTGAATTTGCATAAAATTCATCCATTTATGAAGGGAGATTCCACATGAGCTTTCAGAATGAATATTTAAAGGGCGTTTATGAAAAGGTCGTCCAGCGCGATCCCGACCAGAAGGAATTTTTGCAGGCGGTCAAAGAAGTTTTAGAAAGCCTTCAGCCCGTGTTTGACAAGCGTCCCGACTACGTAAAGGCCGGCATCGCGGAAAGAATCGTAGAGCCCGAGCGCATCATCACCTTCCGCGTAAGCTGGGTGGACGACAGCGGAAATGTTCAGGTCAACCGCGGCTACCGCGTGCAGTTCAACAGCGCCATCGGCCCCTACAAGGGCGGCTGCCGTCTGCATCCGAGCGTCAACCTCTCCGTCATGAAGTTTTTAGGCTTTGAGCAGACCTTTAAAAATTCCCTCACCAGCCTCCCCATGGGCGGCGGCAAGGGCGGCAGCGACTTTGACCCCAAGGGCAAGAGCGATAACGAAATCATGCGCTTCTGCCAGAGCTTCATGACCGAGCTCTATCGCCACATCGGCCCCGATACCGACGTTCCGGCAGGCGACATCGGCGTAGGCGCGCGCGAGGTCGGCTTCATGTTCGGCCAGTACAAGCGCATCAGAAACGAGTTTACCGGCGTTCTGACCGGCAAATCCATCTATTCCGGCGGCTCTCTCGCCCGCACGCAGGCGACCGGCTACGGCCTTTGCTACTTCACGCAGGAAATGCTGAAGGAAGCCGGTCAGAGCTTTGAAGGCAAAAAGGTCGTCGTCTCCGGAAGCGGCAACGTCGCCATCTACGCAAATGAAAAAGCCACCCAGCTGGGCGGCAAGGTCATCGCGATGAGCGATTCATCCGGCTATGTGGTTGATGAAAACGGCATTGATTTGGCCGTCATGAAGCAGATCAAGGAAGTCGAGCGCGCCCGCATCGTCGAATACGCAAACCGCGTGGAAGGCGCGAAGTTCTACCCCGGCTGCAAGGGCATCTGGACCGTTCCCTGCGATATCGCGCTTCCCTGCGCCACCCAGAACGAGCTTGACGAAGAAGGCGCAAAGGCCCTGATCGCAAACGGCGTAATCGCCGTAGCCGAGGGCGCAAACATGCCCTCCACGCCCGAAGCCATCGCCGCTTTCCAAAGCGCAAACGTCCTCTTCGCCCCCGCCAAGGCCGCAAACGCCGGCGGCGTAGCCACCTCCGGCCTTGAAATGACCCAGAACAACATCCGCATGAGCTGGTCGTTTGAAGAAGTAGACGAAAAGCTGCACGGCATCATGGTCAACATTTACAAGGCTGCGTCAAACGCCGCCAAGGAATACGGCTGCGAAGGCAACTTGGTAGCCGGCGCGAATATCGCAGGCTTCCTGAAGGTTGCCGAAGCCATGAAGTGGCAGGGCGTTGCGTACTGATTTCTTCCTAAAAACAACAGGACTTTGCAAAGAGCATGTTCTCTGCGCAAAGCCCTGTCTTTTTATGCCGGAAACCAATTACAAAAACCTTCTTCGTCATGTGATAAGATTTATCCATCATCAAGAAAGCAATGAAAAAAAGGAGCGGTTCACATGACAAAGAAGCTTATGATCTACGGTGCGATTTTCTGTTTGGCGATAGCCATCCTTGCAGCGATCATTCCCTGCGGCAGCCAGCCGTCACAGAATATTCCTGCGGCATCCACTCCGCGCCCCTCAACTTCCTCTTCTTACGCATATTCCTATACTTCGAATTACGGCTATAACCATTATTCCTCTTACGATGATGACGATTCCTTCACCATGGAATGCTATCGCTGCAGCGGCAGTGGAAGATGCGAAGACTGTCACGGCAGCGGCCGAAGCAAGCTGACCGGCGTTCTGGGCGCCTCCGGCTGCGCCTTGTGCGAGGCTTCCGGCCGATGCTATAAATGCAACGGCAAGGGATATACCGTGCATTATTGATCCCAATAAAATATGCGGGCCCAAACGGAAGCCGATAACCTGTGGAACAAGTTCATAAACCCGGATAAAACAAGCGAAACCGCTTTTCACTCTGCGGTTTCGCTCATTTTTTATTTTTCAATCTTTTTATCGGCATTCGGTATCGTATCAATCGTCTCAGCGTCTTAGAATTTTCTCCATCGGTTTTCCTTTGGAAAGTTCATCCACAAGCTTATCCAGATACCGGATTTCCAGCATTCGCTCATCTTCAATCTCGCTCAGTTTCACGCCGCAGACCGAGCCTGTGATTTTTTTGCGATTCTCATTGGGATAGGGCATGTTTTCAAAAAAAGCGCCGTATGAAAGATCGCTTTTCAAAAATCCTTCCACTTCCTCCGCCGTATAGCCGGTCAGCCACACAGTCGCTTCCATAACTTCCGCCCGCGTCCTTCCCTTCCTCTCCGCCTTTGCAATCAGGAGCGGAAACACCTTTGAAAAGGGCATCGCAAAGATTTTCTGATTGTCCATTCCCGGCCTCCGTTTATTCAATCCCCGTAACCTCGTAACCTGCGTCAATCACGGCCTGTTTGAGCGTTTCAACCGTCACGTCGCCCGTAATTTCGATTGCCGCCTGTCCCTTCTCAAGGTCCACTTCGGCTTTCACGCCCTCAAAGGCATTTAAAACCTTGGTCACTCTGGCATGGCAATGCATGCACATCATTCCTTCGATTTTCATGGTAATCATGGTTTTTTCCTCCTGATTCATAATTTCTTCTGGTTTTTTCTCCGCATCGCATGAAGCGGGGCAGGCGTTTTCAATCCTGATGGGCTCAAATTTTCTGAGTCTGAGCGCATTGGTTACAACAAACAGGCTCGAAAGGCTCATCGCGCCTGCCGCGATCATGGGGCTTAATGTAATTCCGAAAAGGGGATACAGCGCGCCCGCCGCGACGGGGATTCCAAGCACATTGTAGAAAAATGCCCAGAAAAGGTTCTGCTTGATCGCCTTCATAACCGCCCGGCTCAGGCGAATCGCGTTTGCCACGTCCACTGGATCGCTCTTCATGAGAATCAGATCCGCGCTTTCAATCGCGACGTCCGTACCTGCGCCGATAGCGATACCCACGTCCGCCGTTTTAAGCGCGGGCGCGTCGTTTACGCCGTCGCCCACCATGGCGACAAATTTGCCCTCCGCACGGATTTTTGCAATCTCCTTTGCCTTATCGCCCGGAAGCACGCCGGACAGCGCCTTGGCGACACCCAGTTTTCCCGCAACCGCCTGCGCGGTTTTTTCGTTGTCTCCCGTCAGCATAATAGTTTCAACGCCGATATCAGAAAGCGCCTTGACCGCGCCAAAGGACGTCGGCTTTACCGCATCCGCCACGCCAATCACGCCGAAAACGCCCTTGTCAGACGCAAATACCAGCGGCGTCTGTCCTTCTTCCGCCATTTTTTCTGCATCCCTGATCGCTTCGGACGTGATTTTTCCCATTTCCTTCATCCACGAAACGCTGCCGCCGTAAACGGTTTCTCCGTTGATTTCGGCCTTCACACCGCGTCCAGGGATCGCTTCAAAGCCAACCGCGGGTATAAGATCTATGCTTCTCGCCTGCGCATATCCGTTCACCGCCTTTGCAAGCGGATGCTCGCTTGCGCACTCAACGGACGCGGCAAGGGCAATCAGCTCGTCCTCCCGCTTTCCATAGGCAGCCACCTTGGAAACCACGGGCTTTCCCATGGTGAGCGTGCCGGTTTTATCCATTACAGCCAGATTCACCTTGTACGCGCTTTCAAGCGCCTCGCCGGATCTGATCAGAATGCCGCTCTCGGCGCCCTTGCCCATACCGACCATGATCGCGACAGGGGTCGCAAGGCCCAACGCACATGGGCATGAAATGACCAGAACCGAAATCGCACGGGACAGCGCAAATTCCAGCTTTTGATCGAAAACCAGCCACAAAGCAAACGTAATCAGCGAAATTGCCATCACAATCGGGACAAACACACCCGCGATTTTATCTGCCATGCGCGCAATCGGCGCTTTGGCAGCGCTGGCGTCCTCGACCATGCGGATGATCTTTGAAAACGCCGCCTCCTCGCCCGCATGCGTCACCTTCATTTTGAAAAAGCGATTGAGATTTACCGTCGCGCCCGTAACCCTGTCGCCCGCCGCCTTGTCCACGGGCATGCTCTCGCCGGTAATCGCGCTTTCATCCACGCTCGCATCACCCCACACAATCACGCCGTCTGCAGGAATGCGCGTGCCGGGTCTTACGCAAAGGATGTCTCCAACCTGAATTTCGCCCGCCGGAATCTCCAGCTCCTGCCCGTTTTCCTCGCGGATGGCGGTTTCCGGCTGCAAATCCATAAGCTTTTCAAGCGCCTCGCCGGTTTTGCCCTTGCTTTTGGCCTCCATGTATTTTCCAAGGTTGATGAGCGCCAATATCATGACCGCCGACTCAAAATACAGATCATGCGCGTATCTGTGAACAAGCTCCATATTTTCGGATGCAAGGCCGAAATTGATCCTGAACATGGCAAATACGCCGTAAGCAAGGCTCGCCATGCTGCCGACCGCAATCAGCGAATCCATATTGGGCGAACGCTTCCAAAGCGCTTTAAAGCCGCGCTCATAATACGCGCGATTGATATATGCAACCGGCAGACACAAAACGAGCTGAATCAGCGCATAATTCGCGCTCATGTCCATGCCTGATAAAAACGCGGGAAGCGGAAGGCCCGCCATGCTGCCCATTGAAACATACATCAGCGGAATCATGAAAATGAACGACAAAATTGTCCGGATTTTCATGGCCCGGATTTCTTTTTCCCGCGCGTCGTTTGCGCTTGACTCCTTTTTCGGCTTTTCGCCTTTGACCTCGCAGCCGTAGCCCGCATCGGTTACGGCGCTGTTGATTTTTTCTGCGGTAACCGTTTCATCCATCTCCACCTGCATCTTTCCCGCAAGGAGATTTACGTCGCACTTCAAAACGCCGTCAAGCGCCCTGACCGCCTTTTCCACGCGCGCGGAACACGCCGCGCACGTCATACCCGTTACAATAAAATCCTTTTTCATCTTGCTAACCTCGTTAAGACCTGTACCATTTCCTCGATCTTTTGATCCTTCTCTTCCTCCGTCGCCGCGTTTTTCACACAGCTTTTCATGTGCGCGGAAAGCACATCCATGTTGGCTTTTCGAATCAGCGCCTCCGTTGCCAGCAGTTGATTGGAAATCTCAACGCAATAGCGATCCTCCTCGATCATTTTAAGCGCGGCCTCAATCTGCCCGCGCGCCGTGCGTAAAAGCAGGGAAACCGCCTGTTTGTCCGCTTTCATACTTAGTATACCTCCGTATTTCTGTTTTCTCTGTGATCTTGTTACGTTTCCTGATCAAAATGTATTTTCGTATCATCAAATACGTATCCCTTCACTTCAAACGCAATTCTATACTGCGAATCCGCACATACAACCTACTCGCTTATCCCTCCCCCCGGGGGAGGGGTATGGTCATCAATAAACCTCCGCAAGCGTTATAGGCAGGAAGCGCACTTTCTCTCCTTCTTCCATCGATTTTTGCGACGTGCACGGCAAAAATCGTGCGTTTTCACAAAGCGAAGCTACTGAAAACGTTTCCCCTTTTCCATCCCCGCGCATCTATCACGCTGGATTTCAGTAGATCGGCCCCTCTCATCAACAAACCTCTGGGTGAGGCATGGAGAGGGAGCGCACTCCCTCTCTATTTTCAATCGATTTTGGCGGCATGTACTTAAAAATCGCGCGTTTTCACAAAGCGCAGCGACTGAAAACGCTTCCCCTTTCCGATCCCCGCCCGGAAATTTAAGAAGAATTTCAGGGGATCGGCCCCTCTCATCAAAAAAGACACTTTTTTGATGACTTGAAATCCCGTTGCGGCTTAAAACTGCAACGGGATTTTTTATGCGCCTTTTTTCGCCATCACGCAGTACCAATTGGTTTTCTCCCTGTCGAAGGGACCGAACTGGACGGGAAGCGGCATTATTTCGATGTCTGTGTAATTTAATTCCCGGAGTATACCCAAAAGAAAATCGAGCTTCACCGGGAAATAGCGCTCCGTGAATTCCTCGCGGCGGTAGATTTTTCCTTCCTTTTCGAAAGTATAGAGAATGTTGAAGGTCATGGACGCGTCCTCGTGATAGTCCCAGACCTGAATGAGATTTACGCGTTCATCCTCTTTGAAAACGGGATTGTAGAGGAAAAAGCGCTGTTTTTCTTTCAGAATCTTGTCCCAGTTGCGCGTGTCAAAATACAGATAGCCATTTTCCTTCACAAGCGCGTCCATCTGGTGAAGAGTGTTTCGGATATCTGCGTTGTTCACATAGGGAAGGGAGTTTCCGGTTGAAACCACGCAGTCAAACTTCCGGTCGAAGACCTCGGATACACGCCTGAAATCGGAAACCCGCAAATCAACCCTGACGCCCTTTTTGTCCGCCTTCTCTTTGCATCTTGAAAGCATTTTTTCGCTTAAATCGGCGCCGGAGAGCGCAATGCCCATATCCGTCATAGGGAGCGTGAGCCCGCCCGTTCCGATGCTTACATCGAGAACGGTTTGGATGTTTTTGCCCTTAAACAGCGTTTCCCAGTGCCCAAGCGTAATTTTATCTTTGCTTTCTTTGTCAGTAAGGTCATATAAATCCGGCCGATCGTATAAAGACGCCATACCTTTCCCCCCCTTATGAATCAAGCGCCTTTGCGGCAATATACCCGTCCGGCATCCTGTATTTGACGAACAGATCAAAAGGCAGACGCAAAACAACGGCGTCTTCTCCTTCGTCGTAGCGTCCGTTTCCGTCCCAGTTGCATTCCGTAAAATACACCGTATCGGGCTGTCCGTCTTTCATGGAAACGTATTCGATGAACATGACATGTCCGTACGCGCCGAAAGTTGAAACTGCAACGGACGGATAACATATTTTGTTTTCTCCGTAAAAAACTTCCAGCCGCTCGTCCTGCTCGTTCATCGACAGCCAGAATTTTGCATGCAGCGCCGTTTTAAGCGGAACACCCGTAACCTCATTAAATCTTCCGTAGGCGTACCATGTGCATTGCCCGGTATAGCCTGCCCGCGCGCTGATGTTGCCCTGCGGGGCATAGTAAACGGCGGCAATATCCGCAGCCGTCTTTCCGCACAACGCATTCCATGCCTGCGCTTTATTCGCCGCGTCCTCGGCATAGGATACCGTCATCAAGAAAAAAAGGCATACAAACAAGCATGTTTTTCTAAAGGAAAATCGCATTTTTCTTTCTCCGGATTCTTTTTTCTCAATTGTACCACACGCGAAATCTTTTCGCAATCAGAACAAATCTTTCTGATTCTGTTGACCGAAAAAACTTCATCATGTATAATGAAGAAAAAACACGGGGGCATGCATCCATGAAATTTGTCGATCAGTTTTCCGCCTTTCGCCGAAAATATTCTCTTTCCCTAAACATTGTTTCCGATAAGACGGGCATTGACCTAAAAACCCTTCTCGTCTACGAAAGCGGTCAGGAAATCCCCGAAGAAGAGATTCAAAAGAAAATCTTCTCCTGCGCAAATGAGGGTTTTTCCTGTAATTTCGCTCCGAAACCGGACTTCAGCATGCAGTTTTCGTGGGAAAGCTATGCCGCGGACCTCATGGTGGAATACCGCCAGAGCGTGGAAGAAGGAAAAGACATTCAGAAATACGAGGATCTTTTTTCCGCCGCCGCAAAGATGGAAGCGAGCGAGGAGAAGGACAGAATCGCCGACGTGCTTTTTGACGTCGTTACCAAAGCGAATATCCGCGAGGGCTATCAATACATTGAGCCGGACGATCTGCCCTCCATCCGTGCCCTTCGGAATCGCCCGGAGGAGGCGGAGAAAAAACAAGCTCCTCAAGGCGAAGAGCTGTACGATAAAATCTACGGCGCGTGGCTGGGCAGGATTGCGGGCTGTCTTCTCGGAAAAACAGTCGAGGGCATCCACACAAACGAGCTTCATCCGCTTCTCAAGGCAAGCGGCAATTTCCCCATGCACCGCTACATCCTTTCAACCGACGTGACCGACGAAATCGCCGAAAACACGAAATATCCTTTGAGAACCCGCTGCTACGCCGACAAAATCGAAGCCATGCCCGTGGACGACGACACCAATTATGTGGTACTGGCACAGGTAGTTGTGGATAAATGCGGCAGCGATTTCACAAGCGAAGACGTCATGCGCGCATGGATCGAATATCAGAGCAAAAACGCCTACTGCACCGCCGAACGCGTGGCGTATGTGAACTTTGTAAAAGGCTTCCGCCCGCCCTTCTCCGCCCGCTACAAGAATCCATACCGCGAGTGGATCGGCGCGCAGATTCGCGGCGACTACTTTGGCTATATCAATCCCGGCAATCCCGAAAAGGCCGCCGAAATGGCATGGAGAGACGCGAGCATCTCCCACATCAAAAACGGCATCTACGGCGAGATGTTTGCCGCCGCCATGATCGCGGAAGCAGCCGTCGAGACAGGCATCGAAAAAATCATTCTTGCAGGTCTTAATGAAATCCCCAAAACCAGCCGCCTGCACGAGGCCATTTCCGAAATCATTTCGGACTGGAAAAAGGGCATGAGCAGGGAAGCAGCCTTCTCCGGCATCCACGCCCGCTGGAACGAGCACAATTCCCACGACTGGTGCCACACGATTTCAAACGCCGAGATCGTCGCCGCCGCCCTCCTGTACGGAAAAGGCGATTTCGGCGCGTCCATCTGCATGGCGGTTGAAACCGGCTTTGACACCGACTGCAACGGCGCGACCGTAGGATCAATTCTGGGCATGCGAAACGGCGCCTGGTCGATCGATCCCGAATGGGTGAAGCCCTTTAACGATCAGCTTGATACAAGCATCTTCGGCGTAGGCAGAGTAAAGCTTTCCGAGATGGCAAGAAAGACGATTGGGCATATTGAAAGATAACTCCAAAACAAAAAAGCAAAAGACTCCGGGCGACGCATCAAAACTTCGCGCCCGGAGTCTTTTCGCTATTTACGCGCTTTAGTCCTCTTTGATTTCCTCAAAGAAGGATTTTCCGTCGAGGTTGTTTTCTACGCCGAACGCATCCAAGATGGTTTTTGCAACGTCTGCAAAGCTATCGCGCGTTCCAATATCCACGCCCTCCTTGAGACCTAAGCCCCATACCATGACGGGAACCTCCTCTCTGGTGTGGTCGGTTCCGGGGAAGGTAGGATCGCAGCCATGGTCGGCGGTGATGACGAGCACGCCGTCGTCGCCCAGAAGGCCGAGAATTTCGGGAATATAGCTGTCGAAGGCTTCCAGACACTCCGCAAAGCCGTCCACATCGTTTCTGTGTCCGTAAAGCGCGTCGGTATCGACGAGATTTACAAACATAAGTCCCTTCCAGTTGTCCTTTTTGAGGATCTTGACCATGGAATCAATGCATGCGTCGTTGCCTGCGGCGTGATCGCTCTCGGTAAGCCCGCGGTGATTGAAGATATCCTCAATCTTGCCAACGCCGATAACGTCCAGCCTGTTTTTGCGAAGGACGTCCAGCATCGTCTCGCCAAAGGGATCGACGGAGAAGTCGCGGCGGTTGCCGGTTCTCACATAATTGCCGGCGGAGCCGACGAACGGGCGGGCGATAACGCGGCCGACGCAATGCTCGTCCTTTAAAAGACGGCGGGCGATTCGGCAGATGTGGTAAAGCTCCTGAACGGGAACGACGTCCTCGTGCGCGGCGATCTGGAAAACGCTGTCGGCGGAGGTGTAAACGATGAGCTTGCCGGTGACATAATGCTCGTCGCCCAATTCCTTGATGATTTCGGTGCCGGAGGCGGGACGATTGCCGATTACCTGCATGCCGGTTTCTTCTTCAAACTTCTTGATAAGCTCCTCCGGGAAGCCGTTCGGATAGGTCGGGAAGGGCTTTTCAAGCGTCAGACCCGCAAGCTCCCAGTGACCGGTCGTAGTGTCCTTTCCTGCGGCCCTTTCGCGCATTTTTCCATAGCAGCCGACGGGTTCTTCATCGTCGACGCCCAGAATTCTGCCCAGACCCAGCTCAATCAGATTCGGAATATCCGGCTTTTTCTGATTCCAAACATTTAAGAGGGTGTTGCATCCGGCGTCCCCGTATTTTGCCGCATCGGGCGATGCGCCGACGCCGCAGCCGTCCAGAACGACAACTACCGCTCGCTTGATTTTCTTCATAAAACTTCAACTCCTTATTGGTAGTATGCGGTATATGGGCCCCATTCATCCTGTGCCCAACCGCGGATTGTGCATTTCTTATCATGAAATCCATGCCAATTTCACCAAAATGCAAACGGCATGTTTATTTCCATCCAATTTTTTTCGACACAGGAATCGCAAATTCCTGCAAGCAAATTCGATTTTTTTCAAAAAACACGCCGCCGTCCGATTTTCAAGGACTGCGGCGCAATTTATTTGCTTATGCGTTTTTCTTATTCTCTTTTTGGGCTTTTTTCGCCTTGCGTTTTGCGCGAAGGGCGGAAAAATCAAAGTCCTCGTTGATGTGGTCGGGACGCTGCTCGAGAAGCTCGGGGTTCTGAAGGAGCTTTTTAAAATAGTTAAAGCCCTGCGCATACGACGCGCCGCCGCAAATGCGCTCGTCCGTCACAATGCCCAGCGGAATTACGTTTTTGTACGTCACGCCGTCTTTCCCGAAAACGGGCTGGCGCTCAAATTTGCCAAGGGCAATGAACACCGTCGTATTTCCGAAATTGTACAGGTGATGGTAAATCCCCGGAAGACCGATGGAAGACATATTGGTGATAAACATGGAGCAGTGGAACGGGCTTACATCGTAAATAAACTTGGGAAGAAGTCCGTAGCGGTCGGTAAAGCGCGCAAAGGCAACAACGCCGTTGATCAGCCAGCGCATTTTCAAAAGCTTTTTGACAAAATCCACCGTATCGTTGCCGGCCTTGGGATCCGTCGCTTCCTTAACAAGCGCATCCATCTGCTCGCTGACCTCAAAAAGCGTGGCGTCCGGCTCGTATTCCATCTTTACGGTCGCTTCATCCATGTTCTTCTTGTCGCCCTGATTGCGCAAAACGGTGAGCGATACATTGATAACATTGCGGGCGAAAATCTGTTTATTCATGACAAATCGATTCAGCTCAGGATATTCCGCAACCGCGCGGACAAAAGCCGCCACGATCAGGGACATAAAAGAAACCTTTTTGCCCTCCAGAGAGCGCTTTTTGATATACTCCATGATCGGGTCATAGTCAAGATACAAAGTCAGCATATTCATAGCGTCGTTGCGCTGCGTCATAAGGTAGGGCATAATCTGAACAATGGGATCAATATTGTCAAGTCTTCTTCCGTCTGCACGGCGTCCGAACATATGGGCTTCCCCCTTTTCCATCTGGTGTATCTATATTATTTAACCATAAAAACCGAAAAACGTCAATATTCGTGCGTAAAAACTAACATTGACACGAATTGCGTCTGAAGCGATAACAGCCCTCCACAGAATTGGTTCTGTAGAGGGCTAAAGCATGGTGTATTCGACACAAGCCTAATTCTTCACTTCGTTCTTACGTTACTCTTCATGGAAAACGCCGCTGCGCCGATTGCTACCCAGACAATCAGCATCAGATAGGATTCTTTGCCAAAGTGTACCCCGACAAGTCCAGGAATCGGAATCAGCTGAAGAATCATAAAGGTCACGGAAAATACCATTCCCAAGACAGTCATCGTCTTTAGAATCGCATTTTTGTCCCTGTCTGCGCGCATTTTCTTGTATGCCGATGCACTGGTAAAAAAGAACCCCATCGATGCGCCGATCGCAGACATATCCACAAACCAGCCAAGGGCTTCCCTGCCGAGGATCGGTCCCGAAAGCGATATGAGTAGGCAGAAGATGATCGCATTTTGGGGCGTGCCATATTTTCCATTCAGCTTACTAAAGATCTTCGGCAGATATGCATCCTTTGCCATGGAATACATCAAACGCGAGGAAGCAAGATAGAATCCCATAATTCCGGAAAGAACAGCGCAGGATACTGCAACGCCAATCAGAGTTTTTCCGAATACGCCCAGCATTTCTTCCGCCGCAACCAACAGCACCCAATCCCCCGCCATTACTCTGTCGGGCCAGTTTTCAAGCACGGCAGCCGTCACCGTGTTGTTCGTCGTGTAGACAAAACAGCCGAACAGTATGGCGACTACCATAATACCAATCACTTTTTTATAGGAAAAATTAAACTCTTCCGCTGCCTGAGGGATGGTATCAAAACCCACATACGCCCAAGGCGCAATGGCAAACGTAGCTAAGATCGATGAAATAATCCCGCTGGTTCCGCTCTTTGCAAATTCTGATATGTTTTCCGTCGTGGCACCTGCAGCCATCGCTGCATTTTTGTCAAATCCCCATATTGGCGCCATGTTGATTCCCTTCGCTTTACTGCTGACCAATCCGGCAACAAATAGCGTAAATACCGAAAGAACCAGCATGCCAGACAATATCGTTTGAACAATGCCCGCTTTTTTGACGCCCATAAGATTTACGATTGCGAATATCACCAAAATGACTGTGGCAAAAACCATCTCGCCAAAGTATATATCAAACCCGGCAATCGTATAATGGAATCCGAATTTCAAGATATCTGCACTGCCGTCAAGCCCATCCACAATGAGTCCGATCGCAGTTGAATTCATCGGAACATTGGTCAGATAGGCTGCAATCAGAAACCATCCGCAGACAAACGCCACGTGTTTTCCGAAGCATTCCTTGGTGAAGGTAAACTCTCCGCCTGCCTTCGGATACTTGGGAATCATATATGCATAGCTGAACGCAATAATGATCATGACAATTGCACCCAGCGCCATCGCTATGGCAGTGCCCGCAACGCCGGAGTTGGGCAAAAACTTCTTTCCGGGATTGACAAACGATCCCCAGCCGATAATACACCCAAACGCAAGCGCCCAGACGTGCATTGGCGACAGCTGGCGCTGCAATGTCTTTTCTTTTGTCTCTTTCACGCTTTCACTCCTTCATTCCTCAGTCTCGACGGAATATATCCCTCGTATACACCTTTTCAAGTACATCATCCAGACGGACATCATAGCGGTTGGCAAGGATCGCCTGACTGCGCGCCTTAAATTCATCGAGATCATTGACCACAGCCGATCCGAAGAACGTGCTTCCGTTCTCCAGCGTCGGCTCATAGATGATCACCGTCGCGCCTTTCGCCTTGATGCGCTTCATAACGCCCTGAATGCTGCTTTGACGGAAGTTGTCGCTGTTGGCCTTCATCGTAAGGCGATATACGCCGACAACAACTTCCTTCTCCTTCGCCGCATCCCAAGTGTCGTTTTCACTGTATGCGCCGGCCAGCTCCAGCACACGATCCGCGATGAAGTCTTTTCTCGTTCGATTACTCTCCACGATGGCGCTCATCATATTCTGCGGTACGTCCTGATAATTGGCCAGCAGCTGCTTGGTATCCTTGGGCAGGCAGTAGCCGCCATAGCCAAAGGAAGGATTGTTATAATGACTGCCGATGCGCGGATCCAAACACACGCCGTCAATGATCTGTTTCGGATCCAGACCCTTCATCTCCGCGTAGGTATCAAGCTCATTGAAATAGGACACCCGCAGCGCCAGATAGGTATTTGCAAACAGCTTGACCGCCTCAGCCTCCGTCGAGCCCATGATCAGCGTATCAACGTCCGGCTTGAGCGCACCTTCCTGCAAAAGTCCGGCAAACACCTTTGCCGCCTCCACCAGCTGCGGATTGCTCTTATCCGTTCCGACAATGATGCGGGATGGATAAAGATTGTCATAGAGCGCCTTGCTCTCGCGCAGGAATTCAGGACTGAAGAGAATGCGGTCGCAATGATATTTCTCGCGAACAGACTGCGTATACCCTACTGGTATGGTAGACTTAATCACCATGATCGCATCGGGATTGACACGCGTTACCGTTTCAATCACGCCTTCTACCGCAGATGTATCGAAGAAATGCTTCTTGCTGTCGTAGTTGGTCGGCGCGGCGATCACGACGTAATCCGCATCGCGATACGCAGCTTCCGCATCCAGCGTCGCAGTCAGATGAAGCTTTCTTTCTCCTGACAGATCTTCCGAAAGATACTTTTCGATATACTCATCCTGAATCGGCGACTGCCGATGGTTCAGCATCTCTACCTTTTCAGGAATGATGTCCACAGCCGTTACATCGTGATGCTGCGAAAGCAGCACTGCAATGGACAAACCGACATAGCCTGTTCCGGCAACCGCAATTTTCATCTGTTTTTCCTCTCATTCCGCCATATAAAACGCCTTGTACCACTGCGCAAACTTCCTCAGTCCTTCCCGCAAACTGGTTCTCGGCTTGAATCCCATGTCCGCCTCCAGAGCACTGGTATCCGCATAAGTCACAGGCACATCGCCGGGCTGCATGGGGACCAGCTCCTTGTGCGCTTCAAAATCGTAATCCTCCGGCAGTACGCCGGCCTGTACCAGTTCTTCCGAGAGAATCTGCACGAAGTCCAGCAAATTTTCAGGCTGGCTGTTGCCGATGTTGTAAACCGCGTAGGGCGGAACCGGCAAACCATCTTCGCCGATTTTCTTTTCCGGCGCGCGCATCATCACGCGCTTCACGCCTTCAACAATATCATCCACGTATGTAAAATCGCGCTTGCAGTTACCATAATTGAAGATCTGGATCTTCTCGCCCCTGAGCAGCTTATTGGTAAAGCCAAAGTACGCCATGTCGGGACGCCCCGCAGGACCATAAACTGTGAAAAAGCGCAGACCAGTAGATGGAATATTATACAGCTTGGAATAGGCGTGCGCCATCAGCTCGTTGCTCTTCTTGGTTGCCGCATAGAGGGAAACCGGATTGTCTACCTTGTCCTCCGTGGAATACGGCACCTTCTTATTGCTTCCATATACCGAAGAACTGGATGCATACACAAGATGCTCCACCGGATGACTCCGGCAGCATTCAAGAATGTTGTAAAAGCCAATCAGGTTGGACTCGATGTACGCATCCGGGTTGGTAATGGAGTAGCGCACGCCTGCCTGAGCCGCAAGGTTCACCACGATGTCAGGCTTGTATTCAGTAAACAGCGCATCCATCAGGGGCTTGTCCGCAATGCTTCCCTTAATGAACGTCCACGTGCTGTTCACTTTCTCTGCGGCCGCCTTTTCAATCTCAGCAAGACGGTATTCCTTCAGTGAAACATCATAGTAATCGTTCATATTGTCGATGCCGATGATGCTGATGGAAGAAACGGAGCGAAGCAGCTCCATCACCAAATTGCTGCCAATGAAACCGGCCGCGCCGGTAACAAGAATGTTTTTTCCCTCAAGACAAATTGCTTGCATAATGCCACCTGCTCTCTAATTATTCTTTGAAAGAGTATCGTTTGCTCACATAAAACAGAATACCGATTCCGCTCCACACCAACAGCATGATGTAGGACTCTATGCCAAAGTTTACGCCCGACAGTCCCGGAATGGGCACCCGCTGCAAAAAAATGAACAGCGCCGAAAAAGCTAACCCTAGAATACTGGTAATATACAGGATACCTGTTCCATCGTGATCCTTTCGCAGGTTTTTGGCTGTCGCCAGACAAGTAAAACCAAAGCCGATGGACGCCCCAATGGCAGACATACCCACAAACCAGCCCAGGGATTCACGTCCAAGCACTGCCCCGGCTCCCGCAACCCCCGACGCCGGAAGAAACTTTTTGCCTGGATTGATAAAAGATCCCCACACAATGATGCACCCAAAGGCAATCGCCCAAACATTTAACGGCGAGAATTGACACTGCAGTACTTTTCCTGGATCGTTGACTCTCCCCTGTTTATCCTTCCATATTCCGTTTCTAGCATCGCGTCCGAATATTGCACAGGCATCCGTCGTCGTAGTCCAGTCTCGACGGAATATATCTCTGATGAATGCTGAATGCTTTTGCATTAAGAACTCATCGTGCAAATTACTTAACGGAGAAATACTCCCGCACAATCTTTGTGATGGAATACTTTAACTAACAAAAAGGCGAGAGCGGTAGAGCAAATACACACGATAATCGGGTGCATATTTTCGAGCAAAACAGAGGATTTCATATTAACACCAACCGCTATATAGATTGAACGAAGCGTTTTTGATATCATATCGTGAAAAATATAAACATATGTACTGCATCCTTCCAATGCCCTTATAGATTTAGGATATTTAATGTTCGAATACTTTATAAACAAGCATACAAACGCAAATGAGATAAGCAGCGATCCAATGTATACTTCTTTTTTTTCAAAAAAATATCGAGAAACAATAGATTCCAAAGTGCCTATGATGATAGACAATAATATCACATAGCTTGGAATGGTAAGGATTTTCTTCTGATATTTTTTTACCAATAGGCCTATCGAAAAAAATGGAATGCCACTTACTGCAAAATTTCTTACTAGTAGACCAGGCAAGAAAATTCCAAAAAGAGACAGAATCTCTCCCGACAGAATATGTAAAATCAATATCGAAATTGAAATAGAAAATATGACCTTATCTTTTACATAGAATGCTGTTACGAAATAAAAAATGACATACACATAAAGGATGGCATATAAATACCACATATATTCCGAACAAATAGGCACATTAAAGATAAACAGTTTAACCAACGTGTGAAAATCCGAATATTGGACGAAATAAGCAGAGATATCCTCAGAACCACCACTTGACAATCGCACGATTATATTAAATAATGTATACGAAACAGCAGCAAAGATAATCAGGTATAATATACTTTTAACCCTTGCTTTTATTTTCTGAGGCGGAATTCGATAAGAGTAAAACCCTGATATTAAAAAGAAAAAAGGCACAGCAAAACGAGCTAACGTCTCCATAAGCGTTCCTATTTTGCCTGGAAAGATTACGTGTATAAAGACTACCATATAGGATGCGAATAATTTTAATAATTCCAGTGTGCCATTCTTTGGTTTGTTCATATTATCACTTTTCCTGTTTCTAAAAAATTTACACAAACCGCCCCAGTTATGGAAATTCATAAATTGCAACCACTTTTTGCATTACTTGAATCTTACAAATTTAATTAGTGATCTACACTCTTTGGGATAGAAAATAAAAGATACAGTTACTACGTCCAGCAAAGCAACAACTACAACCTTTATCGCTATCAATATCCAAGAACCATAAGTTAGAGAATGCAAATGAATCCCCATGCTTGAAACGAATATCAGGCATAGGCAAACGATATCTACAGCTATTCGTTTAAAAAGGTGGGAAATAGGGCGTGGCAGCAAATGCTTAGATACATATACTCCCATCCAGATTGTTTGGTAAGTCATCGCTATCAGCGTACCAACGGCAACACCTACTAATCCCAGACAATATACAAAGGCAATAGAAATGCCAATATTCAATATAGCCGCAACAATATGGCAAAGTTGTGTTTGTCTAAAATGTCCAGCAGCTAAAATAACGATATTGTATGTTGTTTTAAGGCAAGTCATTAAATATGCTAATGTCAGCAGAACCGCAAATATTGGTTGATTGTAGTTGGCATCCACAATACCGGCTGTGTATACTTTCACAAAAGGTACGATTAAGATTGCTGTGCAGCCAAACAAAAATACATTCATCGTATGCAGGCCAATTTCTATATTAGAGAATGTCTTTTCTATTTTTTCTTTATTTTGTAATGCCCACAGATTACCCATATAAGATTGTAATCCAGCGCTCAGTGATTGATGAATCATTCGTATTCCCGAGATAACCATGAGGTACACAGAATAAATCGAAACGTTTTGAAGTGTTGAGAATACAGTTAATATAATATTGTCTGTTCCATCCAAGATAAACGCCATAAAATACTGTGCTGAACCCGACCACTTTTCCGGAACGGGGTCATTATCATATTTTATCTTGCGATTAATCGCATATGTTTTGTTTATATATATTCTGCCTAAAACGGGTTTGATGAGAAATACGATAGAGGATACCAACTTTACAAACTGTATCGAACACCCATTTTTCATCAAAAATATGGTAATAAATATGTTTATGAAGGATAAAACAGTCTGTACTCCATTCAGGAAATAGCTTTTCTGGTCTGCGCTGAGTAATGTCCTGTCGTTGTTTCCCAATAAATACTGGGAAAACAGACTCACACTCATAGACAGAATAAGCGTAGCGGTAAAAATCCAATTCTGAGAACGTTCAATCAATAGCGGATATATCAGAATTAATACGCCGACATAAAAAAGTAAAATAACAGCTATTTTTTTGTAAAATCGTTGTCCGGAAACGACAATTTTACTAATCAGATCATGATCCTTTGTCGCTAATGGTTGATACAGCTTGCTGTGAATCACTTGTCCGATTCCCATTTCAGCCAAATTAATGATACCCAAAAACTGCGTAATGGAATTGACGAGGCCGTTCACCTCAGTACCATAGTTCGACAGTAGCAATCTTGGCATAATAAATCCCGAAGCCAATGTCACAATCTGCAAAACCAGGGAAGTGGCTGTGTTATACATTAGTTTTCTTTTCATAGAAATTCATTCTTTGATAATACCTGCTCTTCGCAATTTTCTGAGCAGACCTGGTATCCATCGTTTTTGTAATCTGCTATTTAACTTCTCAATCTTTTCAAACAAAACAGACCTGGATGGATTATACTTTTTTATGATATCCAGTGTAATTCTTTCTAACGGATAAAACCCTGTATTCGTGATGAAGAATCCCACTGAATTTCCGCAATCGCCATAAACAGGAAGATAGCCGCGTTTTTGGAAATGGATATAAATAAACTCTTCCTCGTGAATTTCTCCATTCTCCCAATAGGCACGATAAGTCTTTCCCTCACGCCAAAAAAACACTTGAAATTTATAGTTTTTATCTTTTCTAGCGCACCGATATCTCTTATATGTGTCAGAAATATCCGCAAAAATTCTTTCTTTAAAGATGCTAATATTGTGCTTATCGAAAATGGCACCCATGCCACCTTCTTCATCAAAAGCGCGGTGTTCTTCATTAGAGAATACTAAAATGTAATCTCCACACCGACTCCCATCCAGTCTATATCTTGCATTGGTTTCATCTGTGTTCTTATATAAAGAAAGGTGTCCCAAAGGTAAAAACTTTTCATAATCATTTATTCTATGTAAATCAAAATAGTAAGGCAGATCACCCCATATTAAGTCAAAATCGCAATGCCCCCAATAATCAAATTCGCTGATATATTCAGCAAATATTTTACCGTACATCGGTTTAAAGTCGCAACACTTGTATGGCTCAAATAGGGCAGCTTCAAATTCTAACACTTCACTGGCTTTTTCTCTCATCTGATCAATCGAATAAGAAATCCATCGAACATTCGTCGGAATCACATACGCAGATGAATCGGCGTCTGTAAACAGATAAAATGTAACACCTTTATTATGCTCACATGAACGAAGCCAAAGCTGAAAATAGTTTGGCAGAGTTCCAAAATATACACCAAGGACACAAATCTTTTGTTTCATCTGCAGTTCTCCTTATGTATAATGCTCCACTATATAATCAGATTAGCAGGTGATTTCTCTGTTTCCGCCGCACGCCGCGTGGAGGCTCTGATTGTTGTGCGGCTGCCCAGCCTATCGGCTAGGCACTCAATGAAACCATTGAGTGTATTCTGTTGTTTATCTAACCATCTTTTCGTCCGTGCCAAAGATATAGTTGGAGCTAGCAGCAAATCATTGGTCTTGGTGATCCAGTAGGTGGTGTTCCATGTCAGTTCACCGTAAATACGGGCATAGCGGTAGTCACCGTCGATGAGCATCAGACCACAATAGGTATTCTTACCATCCACAGTTTTCTTCCACGATGCCGTTCAGATCGGCATCGTCCTAAATCACTTGCCGTCCTCGGCAAACAAGTACCAGTAAATACCCTCAACTGGATTATTACGATTCTTGGGAATGGCACAGGACCGATGTTCACACAGTAATCTTTACCGAAGTGATACTGGCTACCGCTGAGGGTTACCTATTAAACTTTCTCCCCCCGTCTAGCTGTCTTATTAGGCATTGGGGCAGAAAGGAAATCAGAATAACCTTTATTGGCTTGGAAAAAATTTTGGCACATACTTAGATAAGCGAAACAAAATGTCAACATGGTATAGGACGAGTTAAGCATTTGTCCTGCTTGAGACTTCACTAAAATAATGATAAGCAGAATATAGTTTATTAGCCTTTTCTTTGTACAAAAGTGTCTTGAACGCCAAATCATGACACCCCACAAGCAGATAAACATAATTATTCCCGGAAATCCCCACGCAATTACTAACTCTTGAATACCATTGTGGGGCACATTAGCAGCTACCTTATGCACTAACATTAGGTCTTCATTAAATCGATTCAGACCGAGTCCCCAAAACATAACCTTCGGATTATCAAGAATAAACTTATGGTATTTTACCATCAGAACATCCCGGCCTGCGGTAATGTCTTTCTCAGCAAATCGGCTGATATAGTATTCCATCAGATCCGGGAAAATCAGATACAGAAGCGCAAGAGCAATCATAGCCAGCATGACCATGCCGCCAAGAAAACGCAGCTTCCTTTCCAAGGAGCCGCGGTGGCTGAACAGAAGCAGGGCTAGCATCAATACCAGACAAACAAGATAAGTTCTCGAAGCAGTCAACGTTCCGAATACAGCCATTAGAATCACAAGGACTATATCCCGTGAGGAACCACTGCCTGCCATACGCAACTGCATCAGCCAAGTTATTGCCAACACACAGAGAATACCCAATGTATTTGTTTGGATTGACCCTTTGCCGTCCAGGCTTACTTCCGAGGCGTCATGCCCCAGACGCTGAAGGCCAGCGAATGTTTTCAGGATATTAAAATCAGAAAGATACAGCAGCTTAAGCAGTGATGACATGCATATGACTGTAAGCGTAATTGCAAAGGCTCTGCCAATGTAGCAATAATCGATTTTCCTCGCGTCAATGCACATAAAAATGGCCAGCACCAGCAGAGGGATGCAGTTTACGATGAACGTCATGATGGAGAAATCTGATCTGATACAATGCAGCAATTCCCAGACAATCATTGCATAAATTGGAGCAACCGCCAAATTGAGCTCAATTTTTCTGGGGTATTTTATTGCAATAATCGAAACACAAAAAGCAAGGGCATAAAAAAGATCTATTGACTCATGAAGTGGAATACAGCAGATACAAATACAACAGATTTCATTCAAATCGCCAAAAAGCGCCATGCAAATAATGATGACCAGAAAGAGAACCGGCGGAATATCTATTTGCAGTGCATACCGCAGAGAGATCAGTCCCAGCAGGAATGCCAGCAAGGAATAAAACCTTCTGTGATTATGCTGCGTTCGCGCTATGTTATCCATATAAACCCCTTATACTTTTTTGGGAGGTAGGACTACCCACTCACCAAATTTATGATCCCACTCTTCCGGATGGAAGGGTGCCATACCGCTGCAGTGGAAGAAGGTCATCTCTCCGAAATACACTTTTCCGTCCACTTCGTAGAAATCCACCCGAAGCTGCGGAGTTCCTTCGCTGAGCTTTGCTGCAAGCTCTTTCATAAGTTCGAAGTTGTGGGGCTTTTCCGGCGGAACAGGTGCCATATCATGATCAATGGTAAAAGCCAGATGATTGAAGTCCATATCGAAGAAATCTGCGACGGTCTCTTCGCCGCTGCCACGCCCCTGAGCAATATAAAGAACCTTGGGTTCTCCGCCAAAGGTGAAGAACTTATAGTCTCGCAGCTCGCCCAGTCGACTGTCCTCCATAAAGGCTTCCGCAATAATCCGGTGGGGAACATTCTTGTAGGGCCACTCCCGATTATGGTCATAGTAATTTCGCTTCAGAAAATATGCCAGCTTCTTCCGTGCGGCAGGGATGTTCAGGTTACTTTTGTCCCTGCATACCACGATACCGCCACTGTCGTGGGTGGTTTTCAGCACAAAGCGATCCGGCAGGACATCAAAATCAATGTCCTCTACCCGCTCCCAGACACCCAGCAGGGGAATCACATGTTCCCTACCAATTCTATCCGCCACATATTCTTTTACGGCATACTTGTCCACCATGGTAGTGTATTCCGGCCGATGGTCATACAGCTTCAACCACTGGAGCTTTTCGGTATAGGTCATGGGATTATCCAGATTCAGTTCGCGTCCCACATTATATCGATATACCCTTTTCAGAAATGCTTCCGCTGGTACGTCTCCCTTTCGTCCGTGCCCAGCTAACCAGCAAAAACGATATTCTGGATTGAATATCACTTTCATTCTGGTTTTCAGCTTCGATTTTATGTCCATATCGAATTCTCCATTATTATTGTTTGGGTTGCAGAGCAACCTGGTCGATTAACTCCAGCCATCGTTCCGCAATGCACGAAATATCTAGTTTCTCACGGAGGAGAGCTCCGTTCCGACTCAAATTCTTGGACAGCTCCTGATTGGACAACACCGCAATCATTGCCTGCACCATTTTCTTTTTATTGCCCACAGGCACCAAAATGCCATTGAAACCATCGACAATCGTCTCTCTGGCGCCACCGACTGGACAGTCGGTAGCAATCGTGGGAACGCCCAGCGCAATCGCCTCCAGCATGGAATTGGAAATACCTTCATAGTTGGAGGGCAGAACAAACAATGCAGCCTGCAAAATATCTTCAAAAATATGATTGGAGTAACCGGGAAATACAATCCGATCAGTCAGTCCCATTTCAAGAGCTTTCATTTCCAAGCGGGATCTCTCCATACCTTCGCCGTAAATATACAGCATATGAGTCGGATACCGAGATGCAATTTCCGCAAAAGAATTGATCAATAAGTCCAGATTTTTCTGTGGTTCGAGCCGACAGCTTGTTACAATCTTAGGTAATCTTGCGCCTTTATACCGTTCCGGGATGCTTTGCGTCAGTGGATTGGGAATTACAATTCCCTTTTTCTGTATCTTTGTTGAGAAAAATGACATGGCCTCTCCTGTTTGAAAGACCACCGCATCACTTTGTCTATATGCCCAGAGACGCAGAACTCTCAGATGCTTGGCAACCGGATACCGAGCGGGGTCATTACGTTCGGAAAAGATCAAAGGAATCCCCAAGCCCTTTACCGCCGCCGCAATCAGTGTGAGCATTTCAGGACCTGCCAAGGAAATCACACAAATCGGATCTATGTGCCGGATCGCTGAACGCATATATGATACTTTCCCCAAAATTCGCCGGATTGGATTTGCTTCTTCAACATCCATGCTGTGCCATATGATGTCGCTTTGCAGGGGATAATCCCTGTCCGGATTGCGGAAATAGGTAATCAGATGTACCTCGTAGTCATCCAGAGAATGAATATATCCCGCCAGAGCCGCCGCTACCCGCTCTGCACCGCCACCATTAAGTGTGGCCATAGCAAATACTATTTTCTTCATTTTCACAAAATCATTATCCACGCAGCCTGGAAATCATTATTTCCATCACTGCCTCAGGTGTACATTGCCTGGTCTGGAAAATACAATTCTGCTACTGCATATTCCAATCGTATGAGACTCCACTGATTTCCTTCAGTTTGCCTGTCTGTACTTCAACATTCTGTGTAGGAACAATTGCGCCATTGAAGCCTTCGTAGACAAATTCTTCATTGTGTCTCCATATAACAAGAATTCTCCACTTATCATATAAGTTTGAGATATTCATTATCCTCTTGAATGCAATCGACCAGAGGGATAAAGAAACGCATCCTTCATCCCTCTGGATATGATTTTGCTGCTTACTTTGCAGCCGGAGGATTGATCATCTTGCCGTCCTCACCAAAGGTATATTTCGCTGCGGGCAGCAGATCATTGGTCTTAGTGATCCAGTAGGTTCTGTTGGTCAGAATCTCACCGCTGGTGCGGGCATAGTAATATGCATCCGCAGTGTCATCTCCATCAGAATCCAGATACATCAGACCGCCGTAGGTCTTTACTCCGTCTACATACCAGAACTTCTTGCCGTCTTCGTCCACGATGCCGTTCTTTACTTCAGGTTCATCGGGCTGATCAGGGTCGGGTTCGGGTTCAATCGGGTCAACGGTCGGAGGATTGATCATCTTGCCGTCCTCGCCGAAGGTGTAGTTCGCTGCGGGCAGCAGATCGTTGGTCTTGGTAATCCAATACTTCGTATTGGTCAGAATCTCGCCGCTGCTGCGGGCGTAGTAGTAGGCATCTGCCTCACCGTCACCATCGGTATCCATGTGCATCAGGCCGCCGTAGGTCTTCACGCCGTCAACATACCAGTACAGCTTGCCACCCTCGGACACAATACCGTTCTTCTTCTCAGGCACGACAGGTTCGTCGGGCTGATCGGGGTTAGGCTGGTCTGGATCGGGCAGATCGGGCTCGACCACGGGCGGGTTGACCATCTTGCCGTCTGCACCGAAGGTGTAGTTCGCTGCGGGCAGCAGATCGTTGGTCTTGGTGATCCAATACTTCGTATTGGTCAGAATCTCACCGCTGCTGCGGGCGTAGTAGTAGGCATCTGCCTCACCGTCACCATCGGTATCCATGTGCATCAGGCCGCCATAGGTCTTCACGCCATCAACATACCAGAACAGCTTGCCATCCTCGGACACAATGCCGTTCTTCACTTCGGGCTGATCGGGCTGTCCGGGCTGATCGGGATCGGGCTGATCGGGCTCAACCACAGGCGGGTTGACCATCTTGCCATCTGCACCGAAGGTGTAGTTCGCTGCGGGCAGCAGATCGTTGGTCTTGGTGATCCAGTAGGTCGCATTGGTGACAAGCTGGCCGCTGGTACGGGCGTAGTAGTAGGCGTCTGCCACGCCGTCACCGTCGGTATCCAGATGCATCAGACTGCCGTAAACGGACACGCCGCTCTCCATGTAGTACATGCCTTCAACAGCAGTGATGATGCCGTTGTAGTCCGCATGGTCATTGACCATCTTACCATCGGTGCCAAAGTCGTAGACTCTGTTACCGGTCTTGGGGTCGTTGCGGTTGACGGGGATTGCGCGCACGCCGACGTACATGTAAGAATCGGTGCCGAAGTAGTAGGTATCGCCTTCGATTTCGACAAATTCGCGCTTTGCGAACTCGGGGCCGGTGCTGTAACGGGTGCCCTTGGAATCGACAACCCAAGCGCCAGCGGTGACACCGTTCTCGTCGAAGGTGTACTCAATACCGGAGATCTTGACCTTACCAACGGTGATTTCCTTGGTGGTGGGGTCAGCGTAAGTCCAACGAATCACATCGTCCTCGCCCTCAACCGACTTCCAACCGGTAGCCAGCTTGCCAGTGATCAGATAGTACAGCTTGCCGTTTGCGGAAACGACGCCGTTGCCGGTGAGGGTTTCGCCGCAGACAGAGCAGACCAACTGATCATCAACGATAGCATAGGTATGACCGGTGGCTTCGATCTTGGTGCCCCAATCAATAACAGACTCACAGCTTGCGCAGTAGGTTCTGCCGGTGTAGCCGTTCTCGGTGCAGGTGGCAGCCTTGTCTTCCAGGGCAACCAGCTTTGCATCGTGCTTGTGCCAAGGGTTAACGGTATCATTGATCATGGTTTCGACGGAAACGCTGCCGTTGAAAGACAGGACATTGCCGTCAGAGGTCTCGACAGAGCCGAACAGGACATTGTAGTCAATGCTGACGATCGGGCAGTAGCCGGTCTTGAACTGCTCATCGGCGGTAGCGCCGGACTGCTCCTCATCCCAGGACCAGACACGCACAGGCATGCTGATCAGAGTGCAGGCGCCTTCCAGAGAAGCATCGGTCTTTCTCAGCACGATGTGAGCAACATTGTCAACGGAGTTGATGTTGGAACGAATGGAATAAGTTCCGATGCCATCACCGATGTAATCGCGGCCGGAGCTCAGAACTTCGCATTCAACAACTTCGAAGCCGGGAGCAACGATCACGTTTTTCAGTTCCCAATTGTTGGCGCTGTTGAGCTGGATGTTGGCTTCGACTTCACGGACGTCTTCAACCTTATCGGTCTTCACGTCAACGTAGTAAACGGAGTCAACTTCGGGCTTTTCGCCGGAATCGTTATGACCGTCGATGTAAATCAGACCCTTTTCTTCGCCAACAGTAAAGGTAACGTTTTTGTGGGCCACGTTGCCTGCCTTATCGGCGATTTCAAAGGTTACGGTGTGGGGCCCCTTGGTCAGAACAACGTTTTCGGCGGTTGCCAGAGAGGAACCGTTCAGTGCGCTGCTGATCTCAATGCCGTCCACATAGATCTTGCCGGAGGCAGTATCCAGACCGGTTTCATTCTTGGCATCGGTAACGGCTTCCTTGACCGTAGCGGAGAAGCCGGCGCTCTCAGCGTTGAATACGGCGCCGTTTTCCAGATCCTTGGACTCGTCCTGAGTGGCATACAGCACATCGCTGATGACGGGCTCGTCGCGGTCCGGCACAACGGGGCTGTAGTCCAGATGGAAGTCGTCATAATAGAAGACCAGGTTGGCTGCATTCATCGGCTTGACGTAGAAGCGGATGAAGCTGGGGGAACGGCCAACCGTTTCAGCGTTGTCCACATTGTGCAGGGCGAAATAATCGCCGAACTGAGTCAGGTCAACGGTAAAGTACATCCAGCGGGAATCCGGGATATCCGCTTCACTCATGCTGTTCAGATTCTTCTTGGCGCCGCTTACAGTACGGGCATAGAAATGTCCGCTGGTGTAGCCCGTTGTGAGATCCGCAGTTTTCGACTTAACACCCTGAATCTGCATGGCCAGGCCGGCAGCTCCCTCGGGAACGTAAACCCACATGCCCAGAGAGGTTGCATTATTGCCGTTTGCCACATCGCGCAGAACGATTTCCTCGTCGGACATATTGAAGAACATGTTGTAGGTCCAGCCTGCAAAATCACCGGTGGTGTAGTCAAGCTCGACGCCCATGGCATACTTGCCGTTCTTGACCGGATCGCCGTTTTTAGCGCTTGCCAGGAAGACGCGGGAACCGACATTATCGGAATAGTTGCCATCGCCAAAGATACTGGGGGTAATACCGTTCTCTTTAGACCACTTTTTGAGTGCGCCGATACCGAAGAAATCGGAAACATCGCCGTCTTCAAAGTCCCAGTAGGGTTCGGAACCCTTGCCGAAGCCGATCTTGATCGTCTTTACCAGTTTGCCATCAGGATGATCGTAGGTTGCAGTGACCACTACTTCTTTCTTTGCAGAAGCTTCGGCGGGAGCGGTGAAAACTGCATCCCCGGAAGAGGTCTCCAGAAGATCTTTTAGATCCTCATCGGAAACACTCCAATCAAAAACATCCGCGGTAAAATACATGGCAGAGTCCAGCTTGCTCGACGTAGCATACATCTCCATGGGGAGGATCACGCTCTTGTCATAGGGCAGAACGGTTTCAGCAGAGGAGAAACCAACGCTGAAAGGATGGACAACTTCGAATTTGCATTCGTCAGATGCCTCCTGGCCCTCGTAAGCAACCTCGTACTTGACAGTCACAGTACCGGTAGTGCCGTTAGAAGTGAACACGCCATCCTGAGAGATGGTGCCGTAAGCAGCGTCAACAGACCAGCGGCCGCCTGCGGGCATATCCACTTCCTGGTTACGTCCGTCGAGAGCCATTACGCTCAGCGGATAAGCGGAGCCGGGAGCAACATAGTCGTAAGCAGACTGGATGGCAACCTTGTTGAACTTGCCACCTTTAGCGCTGCTGACGAGGATGATGGAGTTGATGGTAGCGCGCTCAGAACCGTCGGAGGGAGTAGAGCGCATGGTGTTGGAGCTTTCGCCCGCACGCTTGGAAACGAAAGTAGAAGAACCACCGCCGTCACCGTTGACTGCGTTGACGCAGCCCAGAGACAGCATCAGCTCGCCCATTTCGTAGTTGGACAGACCGGAGGAGACAGCGCCTTGGCGGCCATCGCAGTGAACGATCATCAGAGTGCCGTCCTCCTTGATGCCCAGCATGGAGCGGGATGCGTCAGAAGAGGTACGCTCAACGCTGGTAGATACAATCTTGCCATCCTTAACCAGCCAGCCGAAGTTGGCGGGAATGGTGTAGCGCTCATTGCCGGTCAGCTCAGTGGACATGCTGCGCAGTTCGCAGTCGCCGTCCCAGTCGATGGCCAGATAGGTCTGAGCGCCCTTGTGGTCTTCGGGAGTGGTCAGAACTTTGCCCTCAAATACCATGAAGCCATAGGGAACATTGCTGTCGTAAGCCAGCGCGGTGTTCATAGCGCCAACGACATTGTAACCAAGGTTTTCGTAATACTTGACGGTCTTGGTCAGGAACTGAGCAGATCTGGTCTTGAAAGAGTTATCCGATGCTGCATAGGTTCCGTCCTCTCTGAGAATGCCGGGCTTGGTGCCTGCGTACTTTTCCAGACCCAGTTCGGGATCCTCTTTATAACGATCGTACTCGTCTTCCAGCTTATCGATCTCGTAGTAACCGGGCATGACCTGGAGGGTTTCTTCCTTGGTATCGACCTTGAAGACGTGAACTTCCTTACGGTCATTACCGGCATGGCTGTTCAGAACGATCGTGGCTTCTTCAACGCCGGGAGCCAGATCATAGTACTTCTCCTTGGTAACCGTGAAGTAATCAGCGCCAATGGGCTTCTCGGGGTCAGTGGTAACAACGCCGTACTTGGTGGGCTGGAACCAGCTGTCTTCCGCGGCCATGGTCATGGGAGTGGCAGCCTTCTCATTGATGGCAGCGTAGAACTGCATCATGAAGTCCAGCTCGGCAGCATACTTTTCAGTAAACAGCGCCAACTCGGCTTCGGGCAGGGCGTAGACTGCAGACATGGCTGCTTCGATGTCGGTATATGCGGCAATCAGAGCGTCCATATCCATCAGAGCCAGCTTGGTCTCGAACAGGATCCACAGCTCGGCTTCGAACTCAACATAGTGAGCCTCAACCAGCGCGTCAAAGGGAACCTTCACGACCAGCAGCTTCACGAAGGTCAGCTGGGCGGCAAACTCAGCTTCCAGGGCGGCCTTGTCCTCTTCAGACAGCGCATTCAGTGCTTCCTGAGCGGCAGCGATCTCAACCAGATAAGCATCCAGAGCTTCCTCTTCCTGCTTGGCGGCGATCACTTCATCCAGAACGGTCCACAGGGTTTCTGCGGTGTACTCGGGCACGTTCAAGGCGGTTAGCTGGGCGCAGACGAGCTCAACAGCAGTAAGTTCCTCAGTGGGATTCTCGGTAGGCTCCTCAGTGGGTTCCTCAGTGGGTTCCTCGGTGGGTTCCTCGGTCGGTTCCTCGCTGGGCTCCTCGGTGGGTTCTTCGGTGGGCTCCTCAGTGGGCTCCTCAGTGGGTTCCTCAGTGGGTTCTTCGGT
Organism: Clostridia bacterium; assembly: GCA_017522345.1. GTDB lineage: Bacteria > Bacillota > Clostridia > Christensenellales > Aristaeellaceae > SFHK01. Next base: position 74,799 of record JAFWZN010000091.1, read on the forward strand.
GGGCTCCTCAGTGGGCTCCTCAGTGGGCTCCTCGGTGGGTTCCTCAGTGGGCTCCTCGGTAGGTTCCTCAGTGGGTTCCTCTACGGGCTCCTCAGTCGGTTCTTCGGTGGGCTCCTCAGTGGGCTCCTCAGTGGGTTCCTCGGTAGGCTCCTCAGTAGGCTCCTCGGTAGGTTCCTCAGTGGGTTCCTCAGTGGGCTCCTCGGTAGGTTCCTCAGTGGGTTCCTCGGTGGGCTCCTCAGTCGGTTCTTCGGTGGGCTCCTCAGTCGGTTCTTCGGTGGGCTCCTCAGTGGGCTCCTCAGTGGGTTCCTCAGTGGGCTCCTCGGTAGGTTCCTCAGTGGGTTCCTCGGTCGGTTCCTCGGTGGGCTCCTCTACGGGCTCCTCAGCGAGTTTGTTAATCAATTCTTCAACGGTCTCACAGAATACATTGAAAATGCCGTACTCTTCCAGCTCATCCATCATCTCTGCAGGAAGCTTCCAAGCAGACTTTTCAATATTCTTAATCGCTTCAGCAGCCTTCTCAAGCGCTTCTGCTTCAAGAAGACTCAATTCGGCAGCAATTTCCGAAGCAGTCATCCCATTGATCAGAACGAGAATTTCTTCCGAAGTCAACTCTTTTTCCTTGTTCAGTTCAGGATCCTCAGCAAACTTTGCACCGAAATATTTCATCAGCAGTTTGTCAATCTGTAACTGAATCTCGCTCAACAGAGCTTCATCCTCGGTAGGTTCCTCGGTAGGCTCCTCGACAGGCTCCTCGGTGGGTTCCTCAGTAGGCTCCTCAGTGGGTTCCTCGGTGGGTTCCTCGGTAGGCTCCTCGGTGGGTTCCTCCGTGGGTTCCTCCGTGGGTTCCTCGGTGGGTTCCTCAGCAGGTTCCTCAGTGGGTTCCTCAGCAGGCTCCTCAGTGGGTTCCTCGGTGGGCTCCTCGGTGGGCTCCTCTACGGGTTCCTCGGTGGGTTCCTCGGTGGGTTCCTCAGTAGGCTCCTCTACGGGTTCCTCTACGGGTTCCTCGGTGGGCTCCTCTACGGGTTCCTCGGTGGGTTCCTCAGTAGGCTCCTCTACGGGTTCCTCTACGGGTTCCTCGGTAGGCTCCTCTACGGGTTCCTCGGTGGGTTCCTCTACGGGTTCCTCGGTGGGTTCCTCAGTAGGCTCCTCTACGGGTTCCTCTACGGGTTCCTCTACGGGTTCCTCTACGGGTTCCTCGGTAGGCTCCTCGATGGGTTCCTCAGTGGGTTCCTCAGTAGGCTCCTCGGTGGGTTCCTCAGTAGGCTCCTCAGTGGGTTCCTCGGTGGGTTCCTCTACAGGCTCTTCTACAGGCTCTTCTACAGGCTCTTCTACAGGCTCTTCTACAGGCTCCTCTACAGGTTCCTCTACAGGTTCCTCGGTGGATTTCTCAGCAGGCTCCTCAGTAGGTTCCTCTACAGGCTCTTCTACAGGTTCCTCGGCAGGTTCCTCGGCAGGTTCCTCTGCAGGTTCCTCTGCAGGTTCCTCGGCAGGTTCCTCGGCAGGTTCCTCTTTCTGCTCCACAATCTGCTCCACAACCACTGCTTCATCCGTCACAGTTTCTGCCATAACTCCCGCAGGGATCATGGTAAAAGCCATAACGCATACCAGCATCATGGAAACAAAGCGCTTCAACGCCTTCATCGACATGGGCTCATCCTTCCTTCCAACTAGTGTTTATTCTGAAACCATCGCTCGGTTAACGCGTGGTATTCATTCAATAAAAAAGCGTTCAATTTGCTGTAACAAACAAAGGATCATCAGCAAACTGCTTAACGAATACATTTACAGTTTCCATCAGCTGGCAAATATTCGTATACTCCTCTTCCGTCCAATCAGTAGGATCAATCTCATTCATCTGAAGCAAAATCATAATCTGTTTTTCAGGGCCATAATTCAGTGTACCGAGAACTGTGCCATCCATTATTTCTTCTTCACACATCGCCACAGTATACAGTGTCACTTTCTTTTCAGAAAGCTGCGCTGATGCCGTAATGATCGTTCCATCTTCGATTCCATCAACAGAAACGACCAGCGTTTCCGTGTATGCATCTGGGTAATGGAGTTCAAAATGCGGTGTCTGGAACGTATCCTCATGGACACCCCAAGCAATAACCATAATGTCACTAAAACCCGGTATCGCCAAATGTTCCTCAGCAATGCCCGGCATAGAAGCCGATATGACCATGATGATGCAAAAAAGCACGACATACCATTTTTTCATTCTTTCTTCCTCCAACTCATCTGTATTTTCATCGTTCGAAATCACCGTTTTCATCTTGCATTTAACTTCTTTCTAACTTTACCCCCTAACTATTAAGTCTGATAGCCCAAACAACCTAACAACGTTTTCATTACGTATTCAGGCGTATACATTTGAGCTCGTTGCAAACATGCAGCCCTCTTGCTGTTAATCAAATCAGGATTCACGGCGACTTTTTCCAAGCAAGAAAGCAACCCTTCAAAACTCCCAAACGAATATCCAATGCAAGTTTGCTCATCTACCATATCGTCACATCCGTCCCACATTGACGCGATAATTGGGAGTCCAGCAGCATAAGCGTCGATAATGGTTCCTGGCATGCCTTCTTTGCGGAATTTCGTCGGGAATAACATCGCAAAATACTCTTTCAGTATTTCTGTACTTTGGTTATATGGAACACTACCACAATACCGTACTCCCTCCGGAAAAACTGACCTTAATTTCTCAAACCACTCACGTTCATTCTTATCAACCTGACCATAGATATCTAGTGTAAATACTTGACGCCCAAAGTGCTTATTGGTTCTTCCTACCGCTTCAACTGCATCTTGAATCCCCTTTTCTTGCGTGACTCTGGAAAAAGTACATAGACGATAGGGTTCTCTATTATATACAGGCAACTCATCTTCTCGCAGGATAGGCAAATACTTGCAATTAGGCAATAGTACCACATTTTTCAAGCCATTACATTCCAGTACGGTCCTCATTTTTCTTGTTTCGACATATACACCATCTAATTTTTTCAACCAAAATCGTCGCATTCTCTTTCCATTTAATGTTCTTCCAAGCCATCCTCCTATCACGACATAGTGGATTCTGCTCTTTCTTGCTAAATTTGCAATCGTTAATAACCAAGGGAACACTTTAATGCCGCCTTCATCGGTCATAAAAACTACATTCTCATAGCTCCAAACAGCGCGTATACATTCAAATAATAACTTATGTGGATGCTTCTTCCATCCATATGTATCTATGCAATGAACCTTATCTGCGCCAATTGACCGTTGAATTTCTTGAGCAACGATCCGTGTTTTTATACTTTGACCATCTAAAGCTTCATAGCCATTTTTAAATAGCCCAATTATCGCAACTCCATTCATTTTCTGTAACCTCACGCATATCATCACAAGTAATACTTGATAACTCCACCAATTGCATATCCCACAAAGGCCATAAAACTCTGCAAAACACTCATTCCCAATGCTTCGCGGTATATCTTCCACCGATGCTTAGCAGCAACCAGCTTATTATTGGATCGCGACTGACTGCTTTGCCGATTATGCATCAAAATAGTATAATCTCCAACTGCCTTTATTGGAAGCATCATCAATTCCATCCACAGAAGGAAATCTTCGTGATAATAATCCGATTTAAATGGATGTGCTTTCAACAATTCTGCTTTAGTCATAATTGTCGAACATGTAAACTCACACTTTACAAGCATCCGCTTGTAATCCGTTTTGCTGGATACAACAAATGGCCTCTTGATCTGTATCCCGTTTTCATCAATGAAGTCTAAGGAGCAGTAAGCAATATCTGCATTCTCTTTCTTCAGCAGGGAAACTTGTCGATCAATTTTCGTTTCTTCCCATACATCATCGCTGTCCAGCAAAGCAATAAACTCACCTTTTGCAAGTTGAATTCCTCTGTTTCGCGCATGGGCTACACCCAGATTTCGTTCTTGCTTTATTACACAAACACGACTATCGTTCTTTTGATAGTCCGTTAGGATTTGAAGCGAATTATCTTTTGAACAATCATCAACAACTATCAGTTCTATATTCCGATAAGTTTGATTCAAAACTGAATCGATTGCCTGCCTCAAAAATCTCTCTGCGTTATATACAGGCATGACTACCGATACAAGTGGTCGCTCATGATTACTCAACTCGCTCATCCTCTCTGGTTCTCAGCGGTTATTTCGCACCGCTTTTTCTTAGAACCGCGCCAATAGTAGCAAATATTATTTTTACGTCCAGCCATAAACTGCAGTTCTCTGCATAATACAACTCCATGCGCTGTCGTTCGCCGGTTTCATATGTCGCATTGTTCCGCGCATATGCCTGCCAATATCCTGTAAGGCCTGGCTTAATCGACAACAATAAGTCTCGCTGTTCTGATGTATAGTTCTTCATTAATTCCTCATGCAAAACAGGACGAGGTCCAACTACGGACATATTCCCCTTGATGAGGATGTTCCAAATAATTTGAGGTGCTTCATCCATAGAGGTTCTTCGCAATGCCGCACCGAAACATTCCCTGCCATCATTTTCTTTTTTCCAGCCAAGCAATCTCGGATCATCATCGAGTTTGTATTCCCGATGATACTCGTCAAGTTTTTCTGGACTCAGCATGTTTTCCAAATCATCTGCATGTTTTTTCATGCTGCGTAACTTAACCACCCCCAAAGCCTTACCATTCTGTCCTACGCGCTTCTGAACATAGAATGGATTACCGAAATCTTTTATAGTAATCAATAGCATGAGAAGTAGCATGGGAATCAAAACTACAGCACCAGCACCAAGCGAAAAGATAATGTCAAAACTCCGCTTTGCAATCAGGTATGCATTTGATACCCCTTTTGTAGTTTCCATCCGATTTCTCGTCATTGGATTGTGGGTCCTACGTAGTCCCGCGCAGTCGTGATACTCCTCGTTGCCATTCACTCCTACTTCTTCTACAAGCGCTTCTTCATTTTTCTTCGGCTTTCGCGCTTCCATTCGTACCACACCTCTTTGTTCTGTCTAAAGGGCCCCTCTGCAATATTTTCTTAATATTTAAACATTGCTTCGCTGAAAAGCATTAGTCTCTATCGGTTAGATATATGAAATCAGGAGCTGAGCGTGGCGAATAAACGGCTCATAAGGCGCATTTTCATACGCCCTCACACAAGACACCTCTTATAATCATGTCTGAAGTCAATCCAACAGAAAAACCCGGTTATATTGCACAAATACCATTGCTAAAACAAGCAACTATTTTGTGCGCCATACACCGCACTTTCATCCACCGAATATTACAAAACCGAAACGCATCTTTTCGTCAAATCTATATATATAAGCATCAGTATGGATGAATAGACAACAACAGGGCGATTCATGGCAGGAAGACTTCCTGTGCACTTCGCCCTAATCGATATCATAAATCCATGCTGCTGTTTGCGTATGTCTCCATTCCGCATTCGCTTTTCTTATCTGAAATGTTATATGTCGCGGCAGCATTAACAGGCAAAACTTCACTCTTCAGAAGCTTTCGAATATCCATTCGCATCACACCTCGACAAGTCTGTCCGAGAGATTACTCCCTAGGGGATTACGTACTTTTAACCTATTGTGCGTTTCACCTTAATATATCGTGTTAATTCGCCGGTTCGTAGAACATTTCCAGCACAAGCCGCTGAATGTTCGTATCGTCTGCGTAGAATTCCATATGTACTTCTCCGCGCACAGCCTCGCCTGAAATCTTGCGGATCGGCATACCCGAGTTATTGCCCAGCTGCTCAGCAAAATACTCAAGTTCATCCGCTGTGCAATCGGAATAATAGTAATCGCTCATCTGCACTACAAGATCCGCTACCGCGCTCTCGTCCTTCAGCTGTTTTTGAGCAGCCGTCACCCATTCGGCGGCATACTGCCTCTGTCTTTCCATTCGGGTTGTGTTTGTGCTGTCATCCAGACCCATACGGGTGCGGATATATTTAAGCGCCTGCTCGCCCGTCAGCTTGACCTTGTTTCCGGCAATCAATGCGCTGTCGACGTCGGTCATGTCCGTCATAACTTCGACCGTTACACCGCCGGCCCAATCGTTCATGATCGGTATAGCATCCATGGTTACGGTTATGTAGTGATCAATCTGAACGCCGTACAGGAGGTTCGATACTGCATCCGCCGTGTTTTTGCTGCTGTCGTGCTGCCCCTGACCATAGTTATAGGACAGCGCCAGCTGCGCACGCCGCACGCCAACTGCCTCTCCGGTCACGCTTCGCATTGTAATATCGGTCATCGTATCGCGGTTCAGATGAATCGCCTGACTTTTGCCTGTCTCGGTATCCTTTACAAACAGCATCAAAAAGTCCGCTTGATTCGAATTGTTGTAAGATCCGCTGCTCGTGACGACGCCGTAATCGTCAATGCCGATCACAAGCAGCGTTTCCACATCTTTTTTCTGATACCACTGATTGTTCATAAACACCTGCGCGGTTGTTTCCTCGTGGGTATGCGCCGTTATCTGTTGTCCTGCGTTTTCTACCTTCTCGGTCATCCGCGATTCAATCATGTGCGCTCCGAGTGCGCCAATCACCAGCACCAGAACGATCGCGCATATGGTCAGACACAGCCGTATCATCCTGCCGCTCATTCTTTTCCTTCTGCGTTTTCCGGCCATACGCGCTTCCTCTCTCGGCGATTTACCGCGCCGTTTTCAATATTGTCTATCAGTTGGGGGACTGCACCGCAGTCTCGGGATTCAGCGTTTCTTCCGCTTCAACGAGGAACGCCACAGTGCCCAAATCGTACATGTTCAGCGTCAACTCGCCCTTCGCATTTACAGCAAACTCGCTGATGGGATGTACATGCCAGTGCTTGGAATCGGAGCTGTGGATAACCAGCACGGGCTTCTCGGGATCCAGATCGGTATCAAAGGTCATTTCCAGATAGTGTTCTTCATCATACAGAAGATGCAGATAATCGCCGTAGGCGGTTACTTCAAACAGATCCTTTACAACCAGCTGATCGTGGGTCAGATCAAGGCCCATCTGCGCGAGCGCGTTGTCCAGGAGACCGGCAATCGTTCCGTGCTCATGATCGGGAATGATCACGCTCAGGTCGTGCTCGGTGAACAGATCGCCTACATCCTCTGCTTCCAGAATACGTTCGTAACCCCACACCAGATGCTCATAGGTCTGAATGTCGGGATTATACCATCTCTCAGCAACAGCGGTAACGATGATGTAATTCTGATCGGGAACTGCAACATCATCCAAGCCCTCCGCGGTACGGATATAGCCAACGATCTTTTTTCCGTCGGCGCCTTCCTTGGTCACAATCGTAGGCGCGGTCTTGCCGGATACGCTGGGCGTGAAGTTTTCATATCCATCGGGGATTTCTTCGGGATCAGTGCCGGGAATGATCGTGACAACGCGCTCAACGTCTTCGCCAATGCCCAATACCTCACGGCCGTACATCAGAAGGGCAATGGTTCCGCTCGTAGGCAGATGCAGGGTGAACTGATTTTCGCTGACATTGAACATCGGAATAACCATCCACTCAAATCCGTCGCCGGTGAACATGGTGAGCAGCGGCATGTATTCATTTTCATTGATCTCGAAGGTTGCTTCCAGATAATTATCGCCCGCAAGCTGAGCCGCGGTCTCATCCGTGAGCATTACGTCATACAACTCGCACATTACAAGATCGTGCGCGTCCAACTCATGATGGATGGAAGCAAGAATTGCATTGATGTCAACCTTTACGTCGTGATCGTGAAGCTTACACTCAACGTCCGCATGGTGAACGTTTTCCATAACGCTGTTATATGCGTCCGTCAGACGGGTAGCGATCACGGCATCTTCGATGACGTCGCGATGGGCTACGTCCGTCAGAACCAGAGCGCCTTTATCCTTAATTTCAGCAAGCACATTGCCTTCGGCGTCGCAGATCTTCGCGTAAACGGTTTCGCCGTTCTCGTTTACGTAGCTTACTACCTGCGGCGGCAGCTCGTTCTGCACGTAGGGACGATTCTCCGCAACCGCTGCAATGCCCATCAGCATGCATACCACCAATACCAAAGAGAAAAGCTTTTTCATGGTTTTCCATTTCCTTTCTATCATTGACCAACTTAGATCATTCATTCATCCGCTTTGCCATCACCAGATAGCGCTGCATGTTGTCGCCGCGAATTCCGGTTGATAAAATCAACACATCATCGCCGAATACGGGCTTGTCCGCCTCATCCAAATGCATCCCCAGCCGACGCGTGGAATACACGCTGCTGAAAAAGCTTTCATATCTGCGCTGTACGGAAAAATTGTAGTAGTGAAGAATATGAATGGAGGAGTACGGCACTGCCGCAAACACTCTATACTCAAGCGTTCCATCCGGCAGGTGTATGTAGATCTCCCTGCATTTCTCAAAGCTGCCGGAGAATGTCTCCTGCAAGTCTCTGAAAGGAGCGCCCGCCGCTTTGCTGCTTCCATAGATCACCGTAACCGGGTCAGAAAAATCCGAAGCATTGTAGCTCGACTGTGTATATATGGAGCCGTATTTTGCTTCCGATCCGTTTGGCTTGTGGCCGGCATAGAAGCCGTCGTCCGAATCGTGCTGCATTACCGGTCGGCAGAACGCCGCGCCCGGAATTTCAAGCCAGGCAGTGACATGCGCATTCTTTAAAGAATTCTCACGGCACAATGCATCGTATCGGCTTTCAGCGATTGCATAGCTGCCAATCAGCCAAGCGATCAAACAGACGCACCAGATTATGCACCGTTTTATCATCTCACTCCCCCTCCCAGCAGTCTTCTCTCCATGCATTTCAAATAGCGAACCGCATCTTCTCCAAGCCGCTTTTCTATGCGGGATATTGCTTCTCCCATATTGGGCGGCCGGTCCGTTGTATTGTGGCAATCAGAGCCGATAAAGTGAATTTTTCGCTTTTTCAGCATCCGCATTGCGAGCCACGCAGTCTTCCAGCTTGTAAAGAAGGAAGCGCTCGCTTGAATCCATATTCCCGCCTCGCACAGCATGCGAACCGTTCCAAGCGGCTGATAATAGATGTACCGCTCGATATGGGCAAGAATCGGACGGACGCCCCTGCTCTCTTTTAAGAAGAAGAGGTCGTCAATCATGTTCCTGTCCCACCGGCAGAACGGCATTTCAACCAACATCGCATCGGTATTCCGAATGCGGAGCCTCTCGATATCCTCCACTCGGCTCATTCCTCTAAAATACGCAACCTCTGCGCCCGTAATGACCGTTGGAATCTTGCTGCGCCCCGTAATATGCTGCTTAAGTTCCGCCACAGCCTGCTTCCTTCGCTTAAGAAATCTGGCGGGCGAATCCCTATGCGCGTAAAAGTGAGGCGTGAGGACAACCAGGTCTACGCCCTGTTTTGACTCTCTGAGAAGCATCGCTTTGCTTTGCTTTACGCTTTTGCTCCCATCATCCATATTGGGGAGAATATGTGTGTGTATATCCAGCATATCGCTTTTTATTTATACTCGTAGTAACGATAGTTTTTGTAGTTTTTATAGTTTTTATAGTTCTTGTAGTAGCGGTATTTATACCTTCTTCTGTATCCGCCAAGCGAACTGTTCGCGCAGGTGAATATAAATCCGAGGATCTTGGCGTCCACCTGCTTTAGCTGACGAATGGCTTCGTTCAGGCTGCCCGTGTCGCAATATTCGTTGCGCACAACCATCACAATGCCGTCTACCAGCTTTGTCGCAATCAGCGCATCCGATACGGCGGTTACCGGCGGAAGGTCGATTAGGATGTACTCATATTTCTGCTTCAAAGTCTCAAGCAGCTCCTCCATCTTTTTGGAGCCCAGAAGCTCTGAGGGGTTCGGAGGAATGTTGCCGGCAGGCAGAAGCTCGAAGCTGATTTCCTTCTGATCAACCATGCCGACCTTGCATTCCTGCGTATATTCCTGAATCTCTTTCTTTCCGAGCAGAACATTGGAAAGACCGTATTTGCCGCGCATTTTCAGCTTCTTCCTGAGCGTCGGAAGACGAAGGTCGCCCTCCACAACAATAACGCGCTTGCCCTGCTCCGCCAGAACGCTGGCAAGATTCAGAGTCGTCGTACTTTTGCCCTCGCCTCGAATCGAGCTGGTAATGCCGACAACGGCGCCTTTTCCGGCTTCGACGTCCGAAAGCGCGAAGGCAAGGTTGGTTCTCAAAAGCTTGTACGCTTCCTTTGCGGCAAAGCTCATTTCCGAACCGAGCAGCTCGTTTTCCTGCACATTGGAGGCCTGCTGCTTCTTATTCTTGATGTCCGAACTCATTTAGCAACACTCCTCTTCTTGTTCTTTTTTTTCGATTTTTCATCCTCGGGGATTTGGCGATATTCTTCGTAATAATCCCTTCTATAGCCTTTTCTATAGTAATAATAGCTCTTTTTTGAATTATCGCCGAGCATATCGGGTATTGCGGTTAAGAGCGGGATATTTTCAAAGTTTTCAAGCAGGTAGGTTTCGGAATGAATCTGATCGTCCATAATTTCGATCACCGCGATAACGCCGCAGCTCAAAAGCATGCCCACCAGAAGACCGACAATCGTATATTTTCTGATGCTGGGCGAAATCTTTCCGGACGGCACAACGGCGTAATCGACAACGCGCACCGAGCTGCCTTCCACAACGTCCGCAATTTTATCCGGCAGAACCAGCGCGATGGTATTTGCGATATGCTCTACTTCCTGAGGATCGTCGCCGGTTACGGTAACGGAGAAAACCTCCGTCTCATTGACCGATTCGGCGCTGATCATTGACTTAAGCTCGGAATACGAACAGTCCAGCTGGCCGCGCTCAATAACCTCGTTCAGCGTAAGTCTCGTTTTCAGAATAACAAGATAGGTTTCAACAAGGCTTTTTGCGGCGGTAATCTGCGAGGAAGAGATGCTGAAGCTGGTCGCGCCTACGGAGAAAGAGCTGTTATTAACATACAAAAGCACCTTCGCCTGATACAGCGGCGTTACAAAAAACGTCGCATACGAGAACAGCAGCGCTCCGCACAGGATCATCGCCAAAATAACCATCCACAACCGTCCGATGATTCCTTCGCCGATTTTCACAAGGTCAATTTTTATGTATTCATTATCCTTGCTCATTTGAAACCTCTACCCCTGTTCATCTCTATATTCTTAGGTTTATTATCAATATTCATCACGTGCCTATAAACGGCATCTTCTCAGTATCATTATATCATTACAGACAAGTAAAGTCAATTACAGGCATTGGAAGTTTTGTGTTATTATGAAAAATATTGTGAAAATAATGAAAACTTGTTACCTGTCTATCAAGCAATGTAAAACGCGCCGGACGTCGCGTTTGTTCGCGGTTCCGGCGCGTCTATTATCACATGTTCTGTTTTTCTTTCGTTGATTTGAAAAAGAGGCCGTTTCCTTCTGATTCAGCGTTTCAAAAGCCTTTTCATCAGCCCGCGAAGACGCCACTGCGCCCGCTTGATCAGCCTGCGAACAGGATAGACCGCCACCCAGAAACGGCAATACAGGCGGTATCTTCCGTCTTCAACGCTTATGCGTTTTCCTTCCCGCGTAAACGCGCACACCACCGCCACCATCCGCTCGGGCGCAACGCGCTCATAGTGATAGGTGTTGTCGCCCAGGCAGATATAATGGTCGTCCTTCACATCCACAATTCGGTGCATCACATACTTCCCGCCGGATGCGCGGTACAGGGGCAAATCGTATTTCTTCAGTTTTTCCGGAAGCGGCGTAAGCTCCACGCTGTCCCGCCCCTGTCTCAGCATCGGCATCATGCTGACGCCCTGAAACCCCACCCCGCGAATGTTCCGACCGGCGGAAAGGCGCTCGCGAATCATGGGCATGAGCGTCTCGATAGAAACGCTCTTCATATCCTTATTCGGCGATGAATCCATTTTCCTTCAGCTTTCCGACAAACGCTTCCACGCTTCTGCGCGCGCTCGCCTCGTCCACATCATATTCCGATAAAAGCGCATCCACAAGCGCGTCCACGCTTGTTTCCGCCTGCAGTCTTTCCCAAAGAAACGCGCCGGTCTCATTGAGCGTGATCATCGTATTGAGATCAACGTCGTCCTCCGTAGGCACCGCAACCGTTTTGCCCGCAATTTCACTTAAAACAAATCCGCCCTTGAGCTTCATACGCCCATTCCTCCTTGTTTCCATTTCGTTATTCATCAGACCGCCCGGGAATGCAACCGCCCCCAAAAGCTTCCCCTCAGAGGGGAAGCTGTCGCTGAAAGCGACTGATGAGGTGGCCCATACTTCGAAACCAATGCCGATATAGGCTCAGATCATACTCCGGCTCCACCTCATCCGTCCGGACTTCGCCCATCCACCTTCTCCTAAAGGAGAAGGCTTTTATGCAGAAAGCGAAACAGATCATATTATCACTCAGCAGGAGCAATCCCTTGCCCTACCTGATTCCAAAATCCGGTTTGTCGCGCTCCCCAAAGGCTTCCCCTTGAGGGGAAGCTCAGACCATCAACAAACCATTGGGAGAGGTTTGGAGAGGGAGCGACTCCCTCTCCATTTTCCCTCGCTTTTGGCGGCATGTACGGCAAAATCGCGCGTTTTCACAAAGCGTAGCGACTGAAAACGCTTCCCCTTTCCGATTTTCGCCCGGAAATCCCGCAGGATTTCAGGAA
>JAFWZN010000092.1 GCA_017522345.1 Clostridia bacterium
AAGGGGAAGCGTTTTCAGTCGCTGCGCTTTGTGAAAACGCGCGATTTTGCCGTACATGCCGCCAAAATCGATTGAAAATGGAGAGGGAGTGCGCTCCCTCTCCATGCCTCACCCAGAGATTTGTTGATGGTCTGTAATTTCGTCAATAACCAGCTTGTACGCGTTGTCCGCTACCACGCTTTCCTCGTCAGCCTTGATGATGAAAATTTTCACCTTGGAACCCTCTGCGCTTATCTCGCTTTCGTTTCTTTTGTTCTTTTCCTCGTCCATTTCGATCCCCATAAACGAAAGACCGGAGAGAATTTCCTTTCTCGTTTCCGCGTCATTTTCGCCGATGCCTGCGGTAAAGGCAATCGCGTCCACGCCGCCCAGCTGAATCGCATATGCGCCGATGTAATTGCGGACGCCTTCGACAAAAATATCAATCGCCAGCCTTGCGCGTTTATTGCCCTCGCCCGCCGCCTTTCTCAGATCGCGCATGTCTCCGCTCAGGCCCGAAACGCCCTTTAATCCGCCCGTCTTTTCAAGGCCGCGCAAGATTTCTTCATAAGCCATGCCTTCCTTTAAAAGATACGGCAGGATGAACGGGTCAATGTCTCCGTTTCTGCTCACATTCGTAACGCCCACCTGCAGGGAAAGGCCGAAGGAATTGTTCACGCTCTTTCCGTCTGAAATAGCGCAAAGAGAGCTTGAACCGCCCAGATGGCAGGAAATGACCTTCTTATAATCCTTGAGCTTTCCCGCGACATAGCTGTGCGAAGCGCCGTGATAGCCCATCTTGCGAACGCCGTATTTCTCATACCACTCATACGGCACGCCGTAGATATACCTCTTTTCGGGAATGGTTCTGTGAAACGCCGTTTCGAAAGCCGCGATCAGCCTTGCCTTCGGCGCAGCTTCCCTGAAAGCTTCAATCGCGCCCAGATACGCGGAATTGTGAACCGGCGCAATCGAAAGCCCCTTTTTCATGGAGGCGATTACGCCTTCGTCGATTTCGTGAACGCCCGGGTATTCCTGCGCCAGCACCGCCTTGAACGCCACAACATCCGCCTGATCCGCGCCGCCGATGTCGTTTAAAAAAAGTTCAATGCCCTCCTTATACGTTCCGGCTTTCGCGTGATCGTCGTATTTTTCATTGCCAAAACCATCCTTGAACGAGTAAATCGATCCGTTCGGATCGCCTACGCGCTCAACCCTGCCCGTCGCCAAAATGGTTTTCTCGGGATAAATATATACCTTGAATTTAAGGGAAGTGCTTCCCGCATTGCACACGATAATCTGCATATTTTTCGCCTCCTGTCATTAGCTTCAGTATACCAGTTTGGGCGGAATAACGCAATAAAAATCTTTACAGACGGTTGTTTGACTGGTATACTATTATCACAAGGAGGGATAACCATGAACGAAGTAATAAATGCCATAAGCGACCGCAGATCCATCCGAGCGTATACGGATCAGAGCCTTACGCAGGAAGAAATCAATTGTCTTAAAAACGTCGCCGTTCAGTCGCCCAGCGCGCGAAATCTTCAGCCCTATCACTTTGCGTTTGTGTCCGACAAAGACGTGCTTAAGGAATTCACCAGGGATTGTCAGACGGCGCTTGCCCGCCGCGAAAACGCCGGCGAACGCGTGAAGGATCCTTCCTATGATGTGCGCTACGCAGCTCCTCTGGTCGTGTTTATCTTTGCCACCATTCCCGGAAATTTCACCCTTGTCGACTGCGGCATCGCCTGTGAAAACCTCGCGCTCGCCGCGCACTCCATGGGCCTTGGAAGCGTCATTTTGGGCATGCCCAGAGACGTATTCCACTCGGAATTTGCCGAAAAGTGGTATGAAAAACTCTGTCCCGGACAGAAGGGAGAGTTCGCTATCGCCATCGCCATCGGCCACCCCGCCGCAACCAAGGACGCCCATCCCGTTCGCGAGGGCTTGATTACAGAAATCTGAAAGGATTAAAAGCAATGATAGAATACCGTTTTGCCTCGGACGAGCATCGTCAGGACGTCATCGACTTTATCAACTATGTATTTTCTCAGGCCGCCTGTCCCCACGATTTCAAAGAGCTGATTCCGAAGGTTTACGCAGACGGCCGCGGATATGCGGACATCCATGCGATCGTGCTTGAAGACAGATATGTGCGCGGCGTTGTCGCGCAGCTTCCGAATACCTTCTCCTATGCGGGAAAGCCTCTCAAAACCGGCTACATCGGCTCTGTTTCCACGTATAAATACACCCGCGGCAGCGGCTACATGATCAAGCTTATGGAAATGCAGGCCGAAAGCGCGAAGGAAAAGGGCATAGACGTTATGCTCCTGGGCGGTCAGAGACAAAGATACGAATATTACGGCTACTCTCCCATTGGCGGCGATTATCGCTATGATTTCGTTCACGCCAACATCCGACACGGTTTAAAGGATGTATGCGCCTCAGGAATTGAGTTTGTTCCGTTTAAAGAAGCCTGCGCCTGTGAAATCGATAAAGCCTATCAAATCTACGAAAAGCAGCTGGTCACCGGCGGACGTCCCCGCGAGGATTTCGAAATCATCTTATCCAGCTGGAAGTCTGCGCCTTATGTCGTCAAAAAAGACGGCGAAGTCATGGGCTATATCATCTCCGGCGGCCCCGAAGGCATCGGCGAAATGACGCTCGATTGCCCCTGTCTCGTAAAACCCGTCATCAAAGCTTGGTTTGAACGCTTCGGCATTCGCCGCCTCTCGGTCGTCGCTGCCGCATATGACGTTAAGCTGAACCGCGAGTTGGCTTCCTTTGCCGAGAGCCACAATCTGACTGCCGCTTTCCATGCGCGCGTGGTCAATCTCAAAAACGTTCTCGAAGCCACCATGACGCTTAAAAAAGCCGCTTCCGGCTTAAAGGACGGCGAAATGGTTGTTCAGATGGACGAAGAAACGCCGCTTCTTGTAAAGGTTGAAAACGGCGAAATCAGCGTAAATGAAACAGACAAAGCGCCTGACGTAAAGCTTGACCGCCTTTCCATGCAGCAGTTCCTCTTCAGTTATAACCGCTTCACGGCGCCCGACATGGAAGCCCCCGCAGGCTGGCTTCCCCTTCCCTTACATCTGTACGCCGCAGATCATTTTTGAACTGCCTATCAAAACCGGCTCCCGAAAAAATCGGAAGCCGGTTAATTTTATATCTTTTTCAGTTTTCCCGCATCCACACAAGCATATCGCCTTTCTCGCGGTTTCCCCACGCAAAATAGGGAATCAGCGTAAGAGGAACTTTCTTGTAGCTTACTTCATCCATATATAACTCATCAGAATCCGTCTGCAAAAGTCCCTCAGCCCGCAGTTCAATCATGCCGTCAAGCGCACAGCTTGCGTGTGTATGGATGGGACTCGATGCCGGCAAAACCAGCGCCGAAAGATCAAACCGATTATCCGCCGTCTCTGCGCAGTACACAATCGGACCGCGCTTGATGGATACTTTACCCGCGGCATCCCGCACGTGCAGATTTGCATGTATGCGTTTGACTGGCATGTCAAATTTGATCCGTACACGGTCATTCTCCTTCCAGTTTCGCTTGATTAAGCAGTATCCGTTTTCTATGGGATGCTTTTCATATTCTTCGTTGATCATCACGCTGAAGTTTTCCGCGTGATGCGGAACATGAACGGCGAGTGTGAAGTTTCCGCCCCGCGAAAGCGTATATTCTGCCCATCCCTCCCACGGATACCGGCTTTCAACCTTTATCTTTCCATGCCCGGTTTCCGCTTCGCATCCGATCAGCAAATGGCTGTACACCGTATTTTCCTCTTCTGAAAAAAGGTACTTGCCCAAAGATGTAACAAGTCTTGCAAGGTTGGGTGGACAGCATGCGCAGGCGTGCCACTTTGGTCTTGCAGGAAGTACATGCTCATATCCCGCCACTATGCCGGATACGCGCGTATCCACCGAAAGAGGATTCACATAGAAAAAGCGTTTTCCATCCAGCTGCATGCCGGAAAGCGCAGCATTATAGAGTTCAAGCTCCAATAAGTCCGCATACCTTCCATCCTTTTTTAAAGAAAGCATATTGTGTGCAAAAAACGCCATTGCGACCGATGCGCATGTTTCGCCGTAGCATCGATCCGAGGGCAGATCATAATCGACAGTAAACGATTCATGCACAGGCGTTGAGCCTACCGCGCCGGTTATATACATCTGCCTTCGGGTAATGTTTTCAAACATTCGCTCGCACGCTTCGGTCAAGCCAGGATCTTGATTCACAGACGCTACATCCGCCATAGCGGTCAGCATGTACATCTGCCGGACCGCATGCCCGCGCGCGGCGGTCTGCCCGCGTACCGGCACGTCCGATTGATTGTAGGCAGCGTCCTCAGGGTCGATATCATAACCGCCGTAATGTACGCCCGGATGAGGGGGCGTATGCTTTTTGAACCAATCCGCATCCTGACCGCGAAGATCCAAAAAGCGCTCCGCCATCAGGCGGTATCTGTCGTTTCCTGTGGCATGATACAGCCGCATGAGTGCAATTTCAATTTCCTGATGCCCGGGAATGCCGTCTTCATTCATGAATCTGTCTACGATGCAATCTGCAAAACGAATGCAGATATTCAGAAGTTTTCTCTTCCCCACCGCTTCAAAAAGCGCTACGGCAGCCTCAATCAGATGACCTGCACAATAAAGCTCATGGCATTCAAGGAGGTTTCTAAATCGGTTTTCTGGTTCTTTTACCGTGAAATAGGTGTTTATATAGCCGTCTTCCTGCTGACACCTGCCGATCAGATCCACAACTTCGTCCACGCGTTTTTCAAGTGCCGGATCATTTTTCAGATTCAGTGAATATGCAGCCGCTTCCAGCCATTTGTACACATCGCTGTCCTGAAAGACCATTCCGTAGAATTCGCCTGTCATTTCGCCTGCCGCCATTTTGAAATTGGTGATGGCGTTGGATTTCTCGGCGCCCTCCACCTCGTCCCGAAGGATCTTTTCCATATAGGGGATGGTCACGTCAGTCATCAGACGTTGCCGTGGCGACCAGAATGCGTCCGTGATTTTAACCCTGCCTGCGGGGATCTCGTGCCTTCCCATATTGCCTCCTTAATTCTTCATGCCGGTCATGACAATGCCTTCAACAAAGTATTTTTGTCCGATCAGGTAGAAGACGATGCCAGGGATGAACGAAAGACATGTCGCGCACATGATGGACGACCAGTCGTCGTTGAACGAGCCTTTGAAGATGTTAAGGCCCAGCGCCAGCGTATATTGATCTCGGCGCGTGATATAGGTAACCTGCTGCAGAAGGTCATTCCAGAGCTCTATGAATTTCAAGAGCCCAACGACGATCATTGCCGACTTGATAGCGGGCATGATGATATATACCAGAATTCTGAAATATCCGCAGCCGTCGATGGTTGCCGCCTCGTCAAGCTCGCGCGGTACGGTCTTTACGAACTGACGAATGAGAAAGATGTTGAACGCGCCGCCGCCGCAGAAATGCGGAAGAATCAGCGGCCAATAGGTATTCACCAGACCGATTTTCGCCCATACGACAAAAAGAGGAATCAGCGTGACCATGGAGGGCAGAAGCATCGAGCCTACACAGAGCATAAAGAGAATCTTCTTCCCTCTGAAACGAAGGCGTGCAAACGCATAGCCGCCCATGGTAGCGGTAATCACAGCGCCTATAACGGATGGAACCAGAATGGTCATGGTATTTCCAAGAAACTTCCAGTATTCAAAAACTTCAAGCGTATCTCTGTAATTGGAAAAACGCCAGTTCGGCGGCGTAAACGCTGGCGGATAGGCATACAGCTCGCCGTTTGACATGAGAGAGGAACGGAAAATCCAATAAATCGGAAACATGACAATGGCGCCAAGCACAACGAGCACCGCCATAGAAAGGAAGTTGGCCGCCTTTTCCCGCTTGCGTCTTGAGGCCAGACGGGATGAGTTATTGAAAGCAAAAATCATTCCTTATCATCCCCCTCGTAGAAAATCCAGCCCTTGCTGGTTGCAAACAGAATGGCGGTAAAAATCGCAATCAATATAAACAGTACGACCGCAACCGCGCTTCCATAGCCGTATTTATGGCTCTTGAATGCCTGCTGATACAGCATAAAGCACATATAATAGCTGCCTGTGCCCGGTCCGCCCTTTGTGAGCGACAGAGCCGGGGTAATCACCTGCAGATTGGAGACAAGACTCATGAGAAGATTATAGAAAATGATAGGCGTCATGCACGGAATGGTGATTTTCCAGAACCGCTGCCACGCGTTTGCGCCGTCAATTTCCGCCGCCTCGTGATAGGTACGGGGCACATTCTGAAGGCCGGCCAAAAAGATGACGATCAGATTTCCGCTCAGCCACACGGCAATAAATGCGAGCGACGGCGTGACAAGCGTGCTTGAATCCAGGAACTTGACGGGTGCAAAGCCCAGAAGCCGCACAATATAGTTCAAAAAACCGTGATTAAAGTCATACAGCCATTTCCAGCCAAGATACACTGCCATGGCCGGCAGCACATAAGGCAGATAGAAAATCGCCCTGAAAAAACTTCGGGCCGGAATCTTTCTGTTCAAAAGAAGTGCAATCATCATGGAATAGACGATCGACAAAGTGACAGACATAAATGAATATTTGAGCGTCACCCAAAGGGACGAATAGAACTTCGTATCACTCGTAAAGAGCTTTACATAATTATGAAGGCCTTTATACTGCATCTCTCCAAGTCCATCCCAGTTGAAAAGGCTCAAAGCAAACGATGCAATCATCGGAAGATAGGTGATGCACACAAGACCGATCACAGAAGGCAGAAGGCACAGCCACGCCGTCCGCGTTTCGGCTTTATTGTATTTCACAAGTTTTTTTATCGGTTTTACGGTCATACCGTTATCCTCCGTTCACAGCCGGCAGCAAGGAAGGGGAACGCAATCGCGTTCCCCCTGCGTTTATCCGGATTGATTTTAGTCTACCACGATTGCTTCGCACAGTTCGGGATAGATCTCGTTGATGACATCCTCTGCCGTTCTCTCGCCGCTCCATACGCTCTGAAGAGCAGTGAAGAGAATTTCGTTGGTAGTGATCTGCGTGTTGGGGGTGAAGTACCAGCAGGCAGGTTTGGCATTATTCATGGTGTAGTCTACAAGTACCTTCTTGCCGGTTTCCATGTCGTGGTTGTAGGGATACTTTTCATTTCCGAGCCAGGCGTTGATGCCCTCTTCAGTGGTATAGTAGTATTCGGACTTGGGAAGCCAGATACCGGTCAGGATGAGGCTCTCCCAGTTGGATTCTTCACGGGTATACCACTTAACGAACTCGTAAGCGGCTTCCTGATTCTTGCCCTTGAATACGCCGGTAAGGCCGGAAGTGCACAGGGTGACCTTTTCTTCCATCACAGGCAGGGGCGCGATGCCGTAATTGATGTCGAGGTTCGGGAAATCGGTGCCCAGACGCCAGGTACCATCAGTGGTCATAGCGACAGTGCCGCTTCCGATGCCGATGCCTACGCCGTTATCCTCAGGGATAACATTGAGGGGTGCAACATGCTCAACCAGAGCAAGATCGGCAACCTTCTGAATGGATTCAATGGCTTCAGGTGTGTTGATTACGCACTCTTTACCGTCTTCCGTGAACCATGCGCCGCCGTTGGACAGAGCCCAGACTTCCATCTGCCAGGTCCAGTTGTTGACGAATGCACCGTACTGAACGATGTTGTTGGCATCAAAGCCGTCGTCGCCGGGATGGTTGCCGTTTACGTCAATGGTCAGTCTCTTGGCAACTTCAACAAACTCGTCCCAAGTGTAGGGTTCATCTGCAGAAGGATAGGGCTCGCCGGCCGCGTCAAACATGTCCTTGTTGTAGTAAAGAACGAGGATTTCGTTGCAGCTGGAATAACCTACGGGCGTTCCGTCATCTTTAAAGGTGATACAGTCCATAGGCTGCAGCTGTTCGCCTGCGTACATGTCGGATACATCCGCCATAACGCCGTTGCGTGCAAAGTAAAGAACCGCGTTTTCATTGACCATGCCGCAGTCCGGCAGCTGGTCTGCGATTGCGTAATTGACAAGGGTCTGGGTATATTCTTCGTTGGGAATCTGCATGGGTTCTACAAAAATTCTGTCCTGCATGGCATTGAAGGCATCCAGAGCGACCTGAACGCTTTCCGCCTCTGTCTGGTTGCCCCAGAAGGAATACGTGATGTGGATTCGATCGTCTTCTGCGATTGCCATCGTCGGAATCAGCATGACGACAAACAGAATCAGGGCCAACAGTTTTTTCATGATGGGTTCCTCCTTACTCGATGATTTCAACGGTTCCTATAGATGGTTATTCGATTAACCAATCCACTGATTTAAGAATATCACCGTGTTAACAAAAAGTCAATACCCAAACGGCAATTTTCTTCCCTATTTTGCTGGTTAATTTGATAACCAAAGCTATTGACGAATAAATTCTCGTCGGGTATAATTCAGTCAAACGTTTGACTTTACCAAATAAAGGCGGTGAAAAGCCAATGGCAACCATGCGCGATATTGCTCTATTGGCAGGCGTGTCCACGGCAACAGTTTCTCACGTGGTAAACGGCACCAAAAAGCTCTCGCCCGAAACCACCGAACGCGTGCTTATGGCTATTCAGGAGGCCAATTACACACCCAATACCCTTGCGAAATCCTTACGCAGCGGGCAAACCCATACAATCGGCGTTCTTGTTGAAGATATCCGCGGACTTCCGGTTGCCGGAATCGTCAGCGGAATCAATGAAACACTCTCCAAGTCCGGCTACCGCATGATTCTTCATGACCTTCATCTGCTGGAGAAACTTTATAACCAGTATGAACAGATCGCTTCATACCGCCAGAGGATCAATAACGGCGTCGCTCTTTTGAAATCATCAAATGTCGACGGCATCATCTATGTCGGAATGCATGACAGGCATCTGGATTATCTTTTTGATCCCATGGAAACACCACTCGTATTCGCTTATTCCCACGGTACCAGCCAGGATACCTATGTGACATATTCCAATCAGGATTCTGCTCAGGATATGACGAGATATCTTATAAACAGAGGACATGAGCGCATTGCAGTAATTGCAGGGCACCCCCATTCCTACCCGACCGCCCGCCGCATGCATGGCATTCGCATGGCGCTTCAGCAAGTGGGTCTTATCATTCCGGATGAATATGTACGCTACGGCAATTGGGAATATGAATCGGGTATCACTGAAACGAAAGTCCTCCTTTCGCTTGACCCCCGCCCTACCGCGATCTTCGCCATGAACGATCTGATGGCAGCCGGATGCATGCATGTTTTGAGCGAAATGGGACTTAATGTACCAAAGGATATTGCCGTTGTCGGCTTTGACAACCGCGAGATCTCCCGCTATCTTCAGCCGCCGCTTACGACCGTTCAGCTGCCTACCACTGAAATCGGAACCGCCGCTGCTCTTCATATCATGGAAAAAATCAATAATCCCTCTGCCCCGCCGGCACGTGAAATCATTCACTGTTCCATCATTGAAAGAGAATCCGTATAAAACTTTCCTTCATTGGGATCTCATGCGCATCATCCAAGAAAAACAGAGCTTTCAACCATCGATAAGGTGGAAAAAAGCTCTGTTTTTTTCTGTAATATGCAGAAAAATTTCTATAATCATCAAGCATAGGTAACAAAAAGCGGAAAAGCAGCCGCCGAAGCGCTTTACAGACAAGCCTTTTTCGCATTCAACCCGCTTTAGAATTATTCTCTCAAAATGCGTTATTTTCTTTATAAAGAATTCTGATATAATTGTATTCGGATAAGCGCTCATCCAATAATCATTTGGAGGAACAACCATGATCAGACTCGGAGAAAAAATAAGGTCTTTAAGAAAACAAAAAAACATATCTCAGGAGGTTTTTGCCAACGATCTTGGCGTGTCCTTTCAAGCCGTTTCAAAATGGGAAAACGGAATCACAATGCCGGATGTGACCATGATCCCCGCCATCGCATCCTTCTTTGGCGTTTCGACCGACGAACTTTTTGATTTCAACCTGTTTGAGATGGAAAAACAGGTTGAGACAATCTGCAGCGAGGCATACAAATATCGTTTCAATGATGTGGCAGAATCGGAACGTATTTTGCGCGAGGGACTTAAGCGATTTCCCGGGAATGATATCATACTCAACAATCTGCTTTATACGCTTGATTATCAGACGAGGGCGGAGGAGATCATCACTCTTTGCAAGGCGCTCATTGCGTCCACCAAGGACGATTCCGTGAAATATGACGCCTGCCGAATTCTTGCATCGTGCTATAAGGAAAACGGGCAAAATGATTTGGTCAGGCCCACGCTTGAGCTCATCCCCGAGATATATTTCTCAAAGCTTGAGCTGACGGCATCTCTTCTAAGCGGAGAAGACAGTTATGAAGCTGCGCAAAAGCAGAAGAATCTTTCCGCAGAGGATTTGATCGATATGCTGATTATCGCAGGAAAGCGCTTAAGGGAAATGGGCGAAACCGAAAAAGCCAAATCGCAATTCAGGATTGCGCTTAAAATCATGGATGCTTTTAAAGAAGATTTCATCGAAAGCAAATGGTTCAAAGCCACTGTCTACGAATACGCAAGTGAACAACGAAGGGAAGCTGAAGCATTGCTCTTGGAATAGTTTCCGATTTACCATATATATTCACATAAAAAACAGCGCATCCTTTCGGATGCGCTCAAGTCATCAAAAAAGTGCCTTTTTTGATGAGAGGGGCCGATCCCCTGAAATTCTTCGGAATTTCCGGGCGGGGATCGGAAAGGGGCAG
>JAFWZN010000093.1 GCA_017522345.1 Clostridia bacterium
ATTAAGTTCAGCGTCCCTGTGGTGCCTGTCCCTTTCAAGCGAGTAATGAGCAACGGCACGCGGCGTTTCAACGACCCGCGCTATACAAACTTCAAGACCGTTGTAGGACTTCATGCACGCCGCGCAATGCAGGGACAGGCTCCCTTCACCGGACGAGTGAAACTTATCGTCAGAACCTTCACCAAGTACAATCCCGAATCACTTCAAGCGGGCGATTGGGATAACCACGGCAAGGCAATCAGCGACGCGCTCAACGGCATTTGCTTTGCCGACGACCGTCAAGTTATCGACGGGCATGTCCTTATCTTCAAGGGCGAACCGCATATCGAAATCGAACTGGAGGAAATCAATTATGTGGGAAGTTAGTTCCGAAGGAACTGCCTTCACATCAAGAAGCTCGTCGACGAATTGAACGCGGAGGGGACGCAATGAAAGAATATCTTCAATTCATCTGTTTTTTCATGGCGCTCGGCTTTTTTATGAAGAACGCCATAAGAATTCACGAACTCGGCGAACAGGCTTTTGGATTCTACGCGGACGGAGTTTGCAATGTGATGATTCTTTTGCTCACAATGTATTGTATCAACAAGCGTTTGTAGGAGCAGGAGAAATGAACGAGAAAAAAATCATCAACACGGTTGCACTTGTGTTTGTCATCGCCGCCGTTATCGCGAGATTTGTACAGAGCAACGACGTGGACGAATTCTTTTCGGGCTTTATGCTCGGCATAATGCTTGTATTTGTGTGGATAATTTGGGTGAGAGACTTATGAACGCGGCGGACATTTTGAAGAAAATCTACCCGTACGAACTGGACGCGGTGACGCTCAAGGAATTGTCCCGATTCATCGAACGCAAACTTGACGAACAGGCGCGAATCAAGGGACAAATCGCCAAAGACTTACGGCGAATCGGCGAAATGGCTTTTCTTGACCCAAACGCTTACGAGCAACTCAAAGCGAAGTATCGGACGCGTTGGACGAACACCAAAAAGCTCACAATCCTTGAGGACATGCGCCGAAAATATTGCGAACGGAGGAAAGCAAATGCTGATTGAACATACACTTTTCGGGACTGTCGACAAAGTTGCCGACGCCGTCAAGCTTCTGCGCGACAACGAGCCGCCCGAAGGTTACTACGTTTGTTTTTCCGGCGGTAAAGACAGCGTTGTCGCCTTCGACTTAGTCAAGCGCGCCGGCGTCAAATTCGACGCTCATCACAACGTCACGACCGTCGAACCGCCGCAACTTATGAAATTTATCCGCGACAATTATCCCAACGTTATCAAGGAAAGCCCGCGTTACACAATGGCTCAGCTTATCGTCAAGAACAAAATGCCGCCAATGCGCAAATATCGTTACTGCTGTCAGGAACTCAAAGAACGTGGCGGGAAGGGGCGCGTCAAAGTGACGGGAATTCGCGCCGAAGAATCACCACGCCGAGCAAAGAGACAGCAAATCGAACCCGACGGAAAAGGCGGCACGTTCGTGCACGTCATTAAAAATTGGACGACCGACGAAATTTGGCAGTACATCCGCGAAAA
>JAFWZN010000094.1 GCA_017522345.1 Clostridia bacterium
GCAATGCTTCCTGACCGCTGCGGTTCAAAACATCAAGCGCCTCGTCAAGGCGTTTTTTTCCTCCTTCTTCCTCCCCTTTTTTCCCTTATCATTGCTCAAACCCCTGATTCCTTTCGAAATCAGGGGTTTGTTGACGGTCTGCTCCTGCGCAGAAGCATTCTGCGCAGGAATTTTTTTGTTTCTTTTATCGAATGTGGAACCGTCGCTTAAGTTCCCGCATAAAGTCCGCGCCCATCGCAATGGCGCATGCCACAAACAGCGCGGCTGCCAGCGATCCGAGCACGATAAACGCCCATCTTCCGCGTCCGCCCGCAGCCGCAAGACCCGTGAGCGCGCCGACAAACGATATGGCGATAAAGCCCAGCATCGGCAGCATGTTTCTCCTTTGCCTTGAAAAATCCGTAAAGAACAATACCGCCGCCACGGCCAATGCACAGAAGCACACAATGGGCAAAACCTCTATCGCCCACCCCGGCGCAAGAAACAAGTCGATCATGCCCATCAGGAATATGGCGAAATAAATCAATCGGATGAACTGCGAAATGCGGTTGTATTCCACAAGGTCGATTGAGAACACCAGCCGCCAAACCATGTACAGTCCGATCAGCGCAATAACGCTCCATGCTTTTCCGCCGACGGCAAGATTGATAATCGGACAGGCGTACGCCGCCAAGAGAAACGGCCACCTGATGATATCAAGCAGTCGTCTGCGCTGGAAATTGCGCTTGCTCACCGGGGGATACGTGATTTCAACTTTCATAGCTCATGCTCCCCTCCACGCGCACATCCACGCCGTCCCGGTTCAAAAGCATGAGCGCATGCTCTTCAAACGTGGGATCGGCCGTCATTTTGGTAAACGTCAGAACCGCGCTGTTTCCGTATGTCACCATGCCGCACGATGCACGGTTGACGGGGCTTATGCCAAGCGCAAAATCCATGCTGTCGATGTGTGCTTCATACCCCTTGGGCATCTGAACCACACCAAGGTTTGAAAGCGTTAATGTAAACAGCCGGTCGCTCAAAAACGAATACACCAATTTAACAAGCGGTATTTTCAGAAACAGCGGCACCCAGCAAAGGCTGCCCACCAGATTTTTTGTGGAAGTGACCATTTCGCTCATCGCTTCGCGGCTTGTTTTTTCCTTCATCTGCTTTGAAATTTCCTTTACAAGCCACTCGTCATCCTGCATTTTGTCAATGGGAATGCGAATTCCGCAGTACATAGCGAAATTTCGGACCGTTTTGGACGGATACAGCTTTCGCATGTTGACGGGCACCTGCAAATTGAGATCGCCCTTCATTTCGTCCGTCGCAGCCCGCGCCGATTTTAAAAGCGTCCAGACGAGATACTCCGTCACAGTACAGCCGCGCTTACGAGACGCTTCCTTGAGCTTTGACGCGTCCATCTTGAAGTGCAGAATTCTGTATATTTTCCGCCGTGAAATTTTCCCGGACATCTGAAGCGCCTTTTTCTGAACAAAGCCGGAGCCGGACTTTCGCCTTTCCACATTTCTGAATTCGTTTTCAAATTCCTCGTTCTGAGGAATCTCATTTACGTCCCACAGCGTGTCGTCACGCGCGATTTCCACGCCTGAAAGCCGCAGATATTCCGAAACCAGCACCTTCAAAAACGTCATTCCGCCGGCGCCATCCGTGAGCCCGTGGAAAAACTCGACGCTGATGCGATTGGCAAAATACATCACCCTGAACGACTGCGAAAAGCTGTGAGAAACCGGCAGCGGCTTGCACGGCGCGTCGCTTTCGGGTTCAATCACATATCTCATCTTTGACGTATCCAGATAATGCCAGAAAAAGCCTTTCTTGAGCGTAGTTGCAAAGCTTGGAAACCGCTTGATCGTAAAGTGGAGCGCAACCTGCAAAAGCTCCGGCACAACCGCGCCTTTGAGGTATACGCTCATGCGGAATACCGTCATGCGGCCATGCTCCATACTGAGCGGGTATATCTTAGCAGCGTTGTCAAGGGCATACCATAATACCGGCGGGCGCACATAAAAGCCTGCGAGATTTTTCACATCCATCCGTTGAACCGCATCCGAAACGCTCACGCCCACCGATAAATAGTATTCGATCGCCCATTCAAAATCGCGGCGCATTCGTTTCTTTTCATCCACCGCCAGCCTGCAATGCGAATCAAACTCCGAGAAAAATCCCGTAAGAAGCGCTCTGTCTGAATCGGAGACTTCGATCCTGTTTTCAAAAAGTTCACCCATGTTCGTTTTCTTCATACCGAGCCCTCCTTTCCGCATTAACGGCAAACATTATATCATACTTCCCACGATTTTTCAAACGCGCAGGCGCCTCTATATTAGGCATACAAAAAGGGGCTGTTGCACAACAGCCCGGAGAAAAAAACAGAGCTTTCAACCACTGGGAAAGTGGAAGAAAGCTCTGTTTTGTTGTAAAATGAAATTGCAATGAACAAAATACAACACGAGCAGTATATAACAATCC
>JAFWZN010000095.1 GCA_017522345.1 Clostridia bacterium
GCGAAAATTCCACGAAAAACGCGAAAAGATAAAAAACACGAAAACTCGGCGAAAGTCGCGAAAAGGGTTTTCGCGTACATAGCCTTGGATACATGTTGTATTTGTTTCCGGTGATTTTGAACGCATATAGTTTTTTCGCGGATTTCGCCGAGTTTTCGCGAATTTTATCTTTTCGCGTTTTTCGCGTTGGTTTCGTGTAGTTTTCGCGTAGGAAATACGCTCCTACGAAGCCGAGCGGAAAACGCGTGAGAACATCCAGCTAAAGAAAAAAAGTGTTATTTGGAAAGCGAAAGCGCCTTCTGTTTGTTTTCCCGTGCCCGCTCGATTAAATCCCGGTCATCGGCAACCGAGAGGCACACATCAAAGGCTGATACAGCCTCTTCATATCTTCCAAGCTGCATCAGCTCATAGCCCTTGTTGAAGTTTGCATCCGGATTGTTCGGCTGGGCGATTAAGACCCGGCGGAAACAGTCGTATGCTTCCTTATGGTTTCCCAGACAGCTTAAGGCAAGGCCTTTGTTGTTCATTGCCCCGGTCATCGTCCGTTCGTACTTGAGCGCCTTGTTGTAGGCCTCAACCGCCTCCTCATAGCGGCCGAGTTTGGATAAGATGTTTCCGACGTTAAAGTGGGATACCGAATGTCCCGGCGAGATTTCGCGGACCACATGGTAGCAGTTCAACGCAGCTTCCAGCTTTCCGGCGGCAGAAAGGAACTCCGCACGGGTAAACCAGTGCTCCGGACCGCGCGGCTCGGCATTGCAGATTTTCTCCATAATCTCCTCTGCCTCGCGGAACTTCCCGTTTCGGGCAAGCATCTTTGCGTGGCTCGTCTGGAACACCACATCATCCGGAGAAAGCGAGAGCGCCTTTTTAAAACAGGCATCCGCTTCTTCAAAGCGCTCGAAGGAGACTAAGGCATCTCCCTTGTTATGATAATAGACCGCGACCTCCGGACGCAGGGAGATTGCCTTATCATAGGCCGCAAGCGACTTCTCCTCGCTTTTCAGCATCGCAAGAACCCGGCCCTTCTCGTGCCATGCCGCAGGATTTTCCGGGTCGGCCTCAATCGCCTTATCAAAACAGTGCAGCGCCGCATCATACTGATGGCGCCTAAGATGGGCATTCGCATTGGAAAACCACATCGCAGAATCAACTGAAGAAGGAAGGGCTGACTCCTTCTTCTCTTTTCCTTTAAACCGGTCAAAGAATCCCATTGATATATCTATATTAGCTCTGCGGGATTTTAGTGCTGTCGGAGCTTCTGCTCAACCTTCTCGAAAAACGTCCGGCCCGCATCCACAAACAGCGCAGGGTCAGCAGACTTGCGAATCACAATCTCCGCATTCCGGCCAATCTCATACTGGTCCTGCCCGTCAAGCACCAGAAGCGCTGTCTTATCAGATTCAAGCGTCACTGTCACCTCAGACTGCGAGTTTAAGAGATACGGACGCGACGACAGAAGATAGGGAGACATCGGAACCAGAAGCATCGCCTCAAGCGACGGGTCCACGATAGGACCTCCGGCACTCATCGCATACGCGGTCGAACCCGTCGGTGTACTGATAATCAGGCCGTCGGAGCGGAACGAATCAATCACTTTCCCGTTTACCGAGACCGTAAAGTCCAGAATCTTTGCCGGGCGGGCCGTAACCACCACAGCCTCATTCAAGGCCGAGCCGCAGTCTTTGCCGTTGCAGGTAATCGAAAGCCGCATACGCGACTCAATGCCGAGCGGACGTTCCAGAACCTCTTTGAGACCGTCTGCCGGATTTTCCCGCTCCAAATCGGTTAAGAATCCGACATGGCCCTGATTAATTCCCAGAACCGGAACCTGGCGCTGCATCATCCGTACAGCGCGCAAAACACTGCCGTCTCCGCCGAGAA
>JAFWZN010000096.1 GCA_017522345.1 Clostridia bacterium
AGGTTGGCTTTGTTCTGTGTCTGCTTTTTTCTGCCTGTAGACAGATTTCTCTCCTGCTCAACGAAAATTGGCTGTATTTCTGCTCGCTTGTGATATGCAAAAAGAGGCTGCTGCAGATTCTTTTGCTTCTGCAACAGCCCCTTTAATTTTATACCATTGCCAGAATCTCTTCTTTTCTTCCCTTCAGATGCACCATGAATTTTTCGATGCCCTTGGCGTAGTTGCGGAAGTTCCAGAGTTCCTCGTATTCTTCGATCGCGAGGTCGAGCATTTTTACGAGGGCGTCGGCTTTTTCTTTGGTGATTTCGGGGTTGAGCTTAACCTTGCAGACTTCGCTTCCGAGTTCGATGAGCAGCGCGGTAAAGCGGATTTCCCTCTTCATGCGCTCGTCAAAGTCGATCTTTTCGATATCCGCCATGACGCGGCTGACGTAATCGGTGACGTTGTCGAAGTAGAAGTCGTCGCCGGAATCCTTGAGGTCGAAAAGGTGGGCGTATTTGGTTACGTTCATGGGCATCGAGAGCTGCTTTGCGCACATGGTGCACACGTGTACGCGCTCGGGCTCAAGCAGATAGTAGTTCGCCATTCTGTACATGAGGCGGGAGACTTTTTTGCCTTCAAAGGCGTATTCGTCCACAAAGTCCTCGGAGGCGCGAATGAAGTCGGCCTTGAAGCTTTCGCCGTCCTGCATCTTTCCGATGTTCCAGCCGTACTGACCGCTTAATGCGCAGGGCGCCATGCTCCATACGCCGAACTGCGGATGTCCGTTGTCGCCCCAATCTGTGAGCAAAAGGCCTTCCGCGCCGTATTCCACGGCGAGCTCGGCGCAGGTGCGGATATTGAAGGTAGTCACGTCCATGCGGCTGGTAAACGAGCCGTGGGTGTTGCAGGAGGGGCAAACATAATAGCGAACGCCCGCGTTTTTATAGGCGATGCAGTGGTCGGTCATGCGCTGAGACTGGATGAGCTCGTAGCCCCATTCAAGCGCAATCGCATCCTTCGGAACCATGTGGTAGCTTTGCGGGTAGTTGTAGATCATATCCGCCCAGAACATGACCGACTTTCCGTAGGTGGAAGTAATGTGGTCATTTAATTTGTTGAGCCACTCCATGAACACAACGTCCTTGCCCTTTTCCCTGCAATATTCCTCGATTTGGAATTTTCCGAGGCCATAGGCTTCGTCAAGGCCGATATTCACATAATCGCTTGAGAAATGCGGAAGGAGCGAAGCGTACAGATTCTTCATGAACTCAAAGCTCTCAGGAAGAATGGGATTTAAAGTAGAAGGCGTTTCGTCGCCCTCAAACAGGCCCAGATGATGGAAATCCGGCTTTTTGAGCCAAGTGTACATGTGACCGAAGGAATTCTGGTTGGGAACCAAATCCATGAATCTTTCGCGGCAATACGCATCCAGTTCCCTGATGTCTTCCGGGGTCAGGCAGTCAAAGTCCGCCGTCTCCTTGGGATAAGCTGCGTATTTAAAGCAATCGCCTTCCATATACAGCTGAAATTCGTTGTATTTGAGGGCAACCAAAAAGTCGATCATCGTCTTGATGGTTTCAACCTTCGGCATGCGGCCGCGGCTGATGTCCAGCATGTATCCGCGGCGTTTGATGTCGGGCTTATCGCAGATTTTCGTATACTGAACCTTGCCCTTGCCGCGCTTTATGAGCTGAAGGAGCGACGTGGCGGCTCTGAACAGACCCTCATCCGTGGAGAATTGAATGAACGCGCCGTTTTCGTCAATCCGCAGACAGTATTCTTCCTGCTGAAGTCCCTCGATTTTTTCAAGCTTCACGCCTGCATAGCCCGCCCGGATTTCCTTGTAGAAATCGACAATCGTATAGTCCTTCACGCATTTTGTCATCTGATAAAAGCCGTCGCACATTTCGATTTGTCTCGGCAGCGGAAACAGCATCATAAGTCATTCCTCCGTATTTCAATTTGATACTTCAGTATAGCACGTTCGGATATAGATTTCAATCCTTTATTCCTCAACAATATGCATGGCGATTTCCGCCCATCTTTCAAGGTTTTTGGGATTTCTGTGAATGCTTGAAATGTCCTTGAGCGTAAATTCGCAGGAGATTCCGTTGCGCTTACAGGCGTTAAGCGCACGACGAATTTCATTTTCAACGGCGCTTTCGTCGAGCGTTTCCGTCGCCACAAACGCGGGATTCGGCTTGTAGGCAAGCACATAACCGCTTCCCAGCTTGTCCGCTGCTTTGTCCACGTCCGCCCAAGGGGTGATCGAAACCTTCCGAAAGTTCGGAAGCTTTTTTACAATGTCAATTTTCTTATCCAGCGGTTCGCAGCAGCCGTAATACACAAGCCCGAAGCCCTCAAAAAAGCGCTTGGCATAGTCAATTTCAAATTCCTCGGTCATACGCGGGGAAACGGAAGCAAAAATCTGCGCCGCTCCCCTGCCCCACATATTCCCGCGCGTGATTCGGCCCGACGTGTCAAGATCATCCGCAAAGCCTGCCGTACAGTGCATGTACGGCCCGCAGGAATCGAGCAGATTCATCTTTTCAAGCCGGTCAAAATGCTCCATTCGGACGGAAAGCAATTTTTCCATGAGCGCATGCGTGTATTCCGGGCGATCTATGAGATCCCACAGAAGCTTTTCAGCGCCCCTCCACATGGCGATGTCGTCCCAGGGCTCAAAAAAGCCTGCGTAAGAAAGCCCCGTCATCCGAACAGGCAGAATATCTCCGATAAGTTCATTCAGCCATTCCTCGTCGCGCTGATCCGCTTTCTCGTCTGCTTCAACGGTCGGCGCATGCAGCTTTTCGATGGATTCTTCATCCGGCAGCTGGTCGATGTAGGCATGGGATACGATGTTGTTGCCCTTGTCGGCGACTAAGACGTCCTCATGAATCTCAACGCCGAAGGAGCCGACCTTGATGTGCCTGCCCCACGGGATGTATGGCGTCAGAAACATATCGCACGGAAAATGCCTGAAGCGATACATCTGATTTCTGAAAAACCATTCGACTGAACGCTCCTTATCGCCCATGCACTTAATCTTCATCTCTTCCTGATCCGCCAGCTGATTCCAAGGAATTTCGTCGATCAGCACAACCGGGCGGATCATTCTTCTGCCGTTGACCGCACGAAAGAGCTTTTCTTTCTCTGCGTTTCTTATATCGTTTGCCATTTCGGCATATTGAGAAGCAAGGTCTCTTAAAATCTCGCGATCCGTCATGCGTTTAATCCCTCCGTTTCACATCCGAAGCCGGGAATGTAGCCATCCTCCGCAAGCGCGATCATACACAAAAGCGCGCCCCAATGGTAGAACTTGTCGCTCGAGCCCTTGTCGCAGCCTTCTCCTGTGATGCTGTTGTAATTTTCGTGAACGTGCCTGTGCTCCGTCCATTCCTTCATGAAAATATGCCTGGATTTTTCGGCAAGATCCTTCTTTTCCTCCGTCATGCCGCGCTTGGTAAACGCCAGATACACAAGGAAATTGAGCGGCGCCCACACACGGCCGCGCCAGTATTCCTGATCGAAAAAGGCCGGATCGTTCCTTGCGATGGACGGAAGCATCCATTCGCCGTAGAATTCATCCTTATTGAAATAGTGCTCTTTTGAAATGCGCTTGATTCTGTCGCGTGAAACCGTTTTGGAAAACAGCGCATAGAAATTGGTGGGCGAAATTCGCCTTGAAAACGCTCCCGTGTCGGTTCGGCGGTTATAATAAAAGCCGTTTTCTTCGTCCCACAGGGTTTCAAGTCCGCTTTCCGCACGCTTAAGACGCTTAAGGAGCATTTCTTCGTCTTCCCTGTTTCCTAAAAGGCGCGCAAAAATCAAAAGCGTTTCGGTATCCAGGATGTAAAGGCCGGTGAGTCCCACATCCTCCAGCATCATCTTGTGTGTTTCTGTATCAAAAGGCGCATCATCATACATCGGTGAATTGTCAAGACCGCTTTCAAGCGCCGCGCCGAATCGTTCGTTTACGCCGGTCACTTCCCAGTGGTTTCCGTACAGAACCGGAATCGGATTGCTGCCCCATGAAAGCGTTCCGTTTTCATTCATGCGGTTTTCATAAAACCAGGTATTCCAACCAAGAAGCGCCTGATAGGTGTCCTTAATGAGCGTTGTATCCTTCATTACGCGGCAGGCTTCCAGAATCATCGCGCTTCCGACAGGCGGCTGAGACCTGTCCGCGCTTACCTGTCCCGTCCCGTAGGCAAAATTCGGAACAAACCCATCCCCGGTTCGTTCGCTTAGAATTTCCTTTATATTGCTGACGGCGATTTGGGCCGAACCCAGGCTCGCCATAAAGCCCGCAAAAAAATTGTCCCAGCAGAAAAGGACGCATCCGCCCGAAGTAATACTCCAGAGGCGGCTGACGGGCGACACTACGCGGTCCTTTTTCGCGTCGTAAATCGTGTCCCACGCTATGGTGCACTCCATCGCGGAATAAAGCTCGCTGTCCTCGCCGAAGCGCTCATGGCTTTTGTAAAGCGCCTCTTTTTTCATTTGAATCAGCGCCTGCACCTTCTCAAGAGTCATGCGTTTGCCTGCGGAAAACACAACGGGCTTATCAAGCTTTACGGACAAAAATGCCGTCTGCACGGGAATGTTGTCGTCCGTCGTTTCCTCGCCCGTCGTATAGAAACGGATCTCTCCGTACCGCGTTTTTCCGACAAGCGCGCCGTCTTCCCTGACGACATAGCCTTGTCTTCCCCAGAGGAAACCTCCCTCCAGCACGCACATCGCAGGGTGTATCTGCTTTTTAAGGGGCGTTACCAGGAGCACAAACCGATCGTCTTCCTGCATAGATTCAATGCGCATCTCCATGCCGCACCAGGAAACGGTCATCATGGTATAGCTTCCGTCAAAGGCATGCGGACCGGGAATCGCAGTTTCGGTCGGCACACGGCCCGTCTCGCCCTGAAAACGGCCGATCAGGGTTTCTTTGAGATAATGTCCGCAGGAATATTCCTTAAACGCAATGTTGACCGCAAATCCGGTCGGCATATGCACATGGGACAAAACGCTTCTTACATTCCACGTCTGAAAACCGTTCATGAATATGTCTCCTTAAGCTTTTCATAAAACGCATACGGCACGAACAGATTGCCCATGCCCGTTCCGAGCCGGATGTGCGGCTTATTGTCACCGTGATCGTCGCTTCCGCCGCTTTCCAAAAGGGAAAATCTCTTGGCCGTTTCGGATGCAATTCGGGAAATTTCTTCCGAATAGGTGGAATATCTCGTTTCCATAGCCATGAGGCCATGAGGAACCGCCATACGCAAAAAATCTTCCGCATCCCGCTTATCAAACGTCAGATACGGATGCGCAAGCACGGATACCGCGCGGATGGAAGAAAGAAATTCGATCGCCTCCTCGGAGGAGACGCGCTTGGGCGGCGTGTAATACCCGCCGTTCTCGCTTAAGAGCGTTTTGAACGCATGCTTGATGTCCGGAATACAGCCTTTTTTGAGAAGCTCCGCCGCAACCACGGCGCGGTTGATCTGACCTGCGTGCGACGCTCTGATTTCGTCATAATCGATTTTATATCCGGCTTCAAAAAGCGCTTTTATCAGGTTCTTCGTGCTTTCCGCTTTTCGCGCGTTGGCAATTTCCAAAAACGCGTCCACCTTTGAAAAACTTCCTTCCGTCAGAAACAGGCCTACGATGTGGACGTCTTTGCCCTTGTAATCAGTCGAAATTTCGACGCCGTTTACGCATTCAATGGGCTTGCCTTTGGCATACTCCATGAATTCATTGAGGCCCTTCACCGTGTTGTGATCGGTGAGCGCAACGGCGGACAGACCGATGCGCACGCATTCATCGATGATTTCCGCGGGGGTTCTCGTGCCGTCCGAAAACGTGGAATGCGTGTGAAGATCGCATATTTTCATCTGTTTGCTCCTTTGTATTCATCTGTTTCTATTGTATCACGTTTTTCGCCTTTTGCCTATCGGAAAGAAACGCGAAACTTAAATATTCGGCCGTTTACCATAGGGCACGTATATGCTATAATAACTCCATCGCATTTTACCGAGAGGAAAAAGATCATGACTGAATTAACATCCATTCTTGACCAAATCAAAGCGTTTGACGTGATTATCATTCACCGCCATAAAAGCCCCGACGGCGACGCGCTGGGCAGCCAGATCGGTTTAAAGCACCTGATTTTTGAAAATTTCCCGGAAAAGACCGTGTACACGGTAGGCGACGGAGCGGGAAGGTATGGTTTTATGACGGACAGCGTCATGGACGATATTCCGGATTCCGCGTTTGAAAACGCGCTTTCGATCATTTTGGATACTTCGGGCGCACACTTAATCGCGGACGACCGCTACAAGAAGGCGAAGTACACCTGCCGCATCGACCATCATCTGTTTGTGGAAAAGATTGCGGAAATGGAATATGTTGACATTTCAAGCGAAAGCTGCTCAGGTCTCATTGTGCAGATGGCGATAGACAACAATCTTGTCTTAAACAACATTGCCGCATCCTCCCTCTACACCGGCATGGCGACCGATTCCGGGCGTTTCCGCTACGATTCCACAAACGGCCACACTATGCGCAGAGCCGCATTTCTTTTGGATCACAAAATCGATATTTCCGAAATCTACAGAAATCTGTACGCAAGCGATTTTGATCAGCTGCTTTTGCGCGCAAAATACACGCTCAAGATTCAGTTCACCGAAAACCGCGTGGCCTATATCATCACAACCAAGGAAGAGCTTAAAGAGATAAACGCGGACATTTTCGCCATTTCGCGCGGTATGGTCGGCCTGATGGGCGACATCAAGGGCGTGGACATCTGGGTGAATTTCACCGAGACCGATAAAGGCGTTCTTTGCGAACTTCGAAGCGATAAATACAATATCAACCCAATCGCCGTCAAATACGGCGGCGGCGGACACAAAAAGGCCAGCGGCGCGACGCTTGAAAGCATTGAAAAGGTAAGTCAGATGCTTTCAGACCTCGACGCGCTTTCGAAAGGAAATTAAGTTTTCATGAATACCGTACTTTTCAGTATCCTTGAAGAAATCGAAAAAAGCCCGTCCATTATGCTGTTTCGCCATAGGCGCGTCGACGGCGACTGCGTGGGCGCGACCAAGGGCTTGAAGGGCGTCATCAAAGCCACATGGCCGGAAAAAGACGTTTATATCATCGACGATGAAAAAAGCGAATTCCTTGCGTTTATGGGCGAAGACGACGAGGACGTAAACGATGAGATTTACAGAAAATCCCTCGCGATCGTCATCGACGTAGGGAATTCAGACCGCATTTCCAATCAGAAGTTTTCGCTGTGCTCCCCCATTATCAAAATCGATCATCATATCGAGCGCGAACCCTACGGCGATATCAACTGGGTGGAGGACTACCGCTCAAGCGCCTGCGAAATGATCGCGTATTTTTACAGCGTGTTTCAGGATAAGCTCAAAATTACAAAAGAAGCCGCCACGCACATCTACACCGGCATGCTGACGGACTCCGGGCGCTTTCAATACGACGGCGTGACGGGCGATACCATGCGCCTCGCGGGGCTTATGATCGATCAGGGCATCGACATGGAAACCTTGAACGCCCATCTTTATATGCGCGATTTTGATCAACTCAAATTCAAGGCGTTCATCTATGAAAACATGTGTCAGACCCCGGGCGGCGTTGCCTACATTCATATCACAAAGGAAATGCAGGCGCATTTTCATCTTTCCTTTGAAAGCGCAAGCAGCGCGATTTCAAGTCTTTCCGATATCAAGGGAATTCTCTGCTGGCTGGCCTTTATTGATTCGGAGGGCGGCGAAATTCGCGTGCGTCTGAGAAGCCGCTTTGCGCACATCAACACCATTGCCGAAAAGTATCACGGCGGCGGGCACGCCTGCGCAAGCGGCGCGACGGTGTATTCATTGGACGAAATGGCCAATCTCATCTCTGATTGCGACAAGCACATTAAAGAATACAAGGCGGCGCATACCGGCTGGATGTAGCGGCAGGCCAACTGCCGTTATTGAGCGCGCAGCGAAAAATGAAAGCACTACACTCTTTTTCCCAGAAACTTTCTTCACCCCCCTTGACTATTTATCTTTGCTGTGCTAAAATACATTCAAATTTGAATATCACAATGAACGACAATGACGAAGACGGTCGGAATGCAAAGCTTCACAGAGAGTTGCCGGTTGGTGCGAGGCAAAAGCGAATCTTTCCAATGACTTATCACTTCCGAGTCGGAGGACCGAAAGAAAACATCGAGTAGACTCCTTCCGTAATGCTGCGTAAAGGCAAAGGGCTTGATAGAGCCCGGTAAGTGACGGAGAATCTTTTTTCCGTAATTTGAGTGGTACCGCGGGTTTACAACTCGTCTCAAAGGATATCTTTTGAGGCGGGTTTTTTGTTTTATTCAAATTTGTAATCGTCTATATCTGTCTGAAACGAAAGGAGACAACAAAATGGATTACAGTTTGAAAGAGGTTGCGGGTCGTATCAAAGACCTTCGCGAAGCCAAAGGTTACACACAGGAACAGCTTGCCAAGCTTACAGGCGTTTCCCTCGAAGAATACCGCATCCTGGAACAAGGCAATACGGATTTCAGCTTTACATTTATCTATAAATGCGCCAAAGCCTGCGATGTTGAAGTTGTCGACCTTCTCGAGGGCAGAAGCTCCACGCTTACCTCCTTCGCCATCACAAGAAAGGGTGAAGGCCTTAAAATATTAAAGCAGCACGGCGTTGAATACAACAACCTCGCCCCGAAATTCAAGGAAAAGCTGGCGGAGCCTTTCTTGGTCAAATTCCCCTATCTCCCCGAGGAGCAGAATGCGCCCATGACGCTCAATTCCCACAACGGTCAGGAATTCGACGTAATCGTCAAAGGCGCGCTCAAGGTTCAGGTTGGAAATCATGTCGACATTCTTTATGAAGGCGATTCCATTTTCTACAACAGCTTGATTCCTCACGGCATGATCGCCGTCAGCGAAGGCGGCTGCGAATTCCACGCGGTCGTCTTAAATCCTCAGGACGGTCTGGTGAGCGAAGAATATCCCGAAGCGCCCATCGTCGCCCCCAAGGCTGTCGAAAAGACAACCGGCGCCCAAACCGTTGCCGACAACTTCATCGAATCCTATTATGACGAGAACGGCGTGTTCAGCGGCATCAAGTTTAAAAACGACGACAAATTCAATTTTGCTTTTGACTGCGTAGACGCCATCGCAAGAAAAACGCCCGATAAGCTTGCCATGATGTGGGTTGCCAACGACAAGACCGACCGAAAGTTCACCTTCAATGATCTGAAGAAATACTCCGCCAAGACCGCCAATTATTTTGAATCCCTCGGTATCAAAAAGGGCGACACCGTCATGCTGGTTCTGAAAAGACATTATCAGTTCTGGTTCTGCATGCTCGCGCTTCATAAAATCGGCGCAATCGCAATCCCCGCTACCAATCAGCTGGTCGAGCACGACTTCGATTACCGCTATAAGGCAGCCAGGGTTAGGGCGATCGTCTGCACTGCCGACGGCGAAGTATCCAATGAAGCCGAGAAGGCGGCCGCCAATTACCCGGGAATGACCAAGATTCTGGTCGGCGGCGCAAAGGACGGCTGGCACGACTTCAACGTAGAAATGGAGCGCTTCAGCACGCACTACAAGCGCACTGAGAATTCCCCCTGCGGAAACGACCCCATGCTTATGCTCTTTACTTCCGGCACCACCGGCTATCCCCGCATCGCAACCCATTCCTACAAGTATGCGCTGGGGCATTATCCGACGGCGAAGCATTGGCACAATGTCAACCCCGACGGATTGCACTTCACCATCTCCGATACCGGCTGGGGCAAGGCGCTGTGGGGCAAGCTCTACGGTCAGTGGCTGTGCGAGGCGGGCGTATTCACCTACGATTTCGACCGCTTCCATTCCGAAGACATCCTGCCGATGTTTGCTAAATACCACATCACAACCTTCTGCGCGCCGCCCACGATGTACCGCTTCTTCATCAAGGAGGATTTGTCCAAATACGATCTTTCCTCCATCGAATACGCAACCACCGCAGGCGAGGCGCTCAACCCCGAGGTGTTCAATCAGTTCAAAAAAGCCACCGGCCTTACCATTATGGAAGGCTTCGGCCAGACGGAAACCACCCTTTCCATCGCAAACTTCGTCGGATCCACGCCCAAAATCGGCTCCATGGGAAGACCCAGCCCGCTGTATGACGTCGTCATTCTTGATCCCGACGGAAACGAATGCAACATTGGCGATACGGGCGAAATCTGCATCCGCACCAAGGACAACGTTCCCTGCGGCCTGTTCATCGGCTACTATCTGGACGAGGAAAAGACGATGGACGTCTGGCACGACGGCTACTATCATACCGGCGATCAGGCAACAATGGACGAAGACGGATATCTTTGGTACGTCGGCCGCATCGACGACGTTATCAAATCCTCCGGCTACCGCATCGGACCGTTCGAAATCGAAAGCGTCATCATGGAGCTCCCCTATGTTCTTGAATGCGCAGTCACGCCCGTTCCCGATGAAGTGCGCGGCCAGATTGTAAAGGCAACCGTCGTTCTTGTAAAGGGAACAGAGAGGACAGACGCTCTCAAAAAGAGCATTCAGGAATACGTCAAAACCCATACCGCGCCTTACAAGTACCCGAGAATCGTTGAATTCGTAGACGAGCTTCCCAAGACCATCAGCGGAAAGGTCAGACGCGTGGAAATCCGCAAAAACGATATGGCAAAGGCCGCAAAATAATTTTTCCGCGCCAAAGAAATAAAAAAGAGAACCGCTGCAGAATAAAAACTGCGATGGTTCTCTTTTTGATAAATCAGAATTGAAGCAAATTTATTTCACACAAAAACGAGCGCAGCAGTTTCTCTGCCGCGCTCGCATTTTAGGGGTGAATTCGATTACTTAACTGCGTCCAGCGTGCAGCCCTTATCGAACTCGATGGTGCCCTTGTAGTTCTTGATGGTGCCGGTTACGGTGATGGTGTCGCCAACCTTGAGATCCTTGGCGCCTTCGCCGGCGAGACGGTAGCACTGTACCTTGTAATCTTCAAGACCCGCAATAACGATGGTAACGGTGATGTTCTTGTAGTCCTCGCTGTAAGCGTTGTCGATGGAAGCGATCACGCCGGTCAGGGTGTTTACGGTCTTCATGGCTTCGCCGTCAAGCAGCTGATAAGCGGCTGCAACAGTGCGAACTTCGTTTTCGGTGCCGACGGGGATCAGAACGCAGCCCTTGTCGAACTCGATTAAGCCCTTGTAGTTCTTGATGGTGCCGAAAACAGCGATTTCGTCGCCAATGGCGAGATCCTTCGCGCCTTCGCCGGTCAGGCGGTAGCACTCGATGGGCATTTCTTCATTGCCGTCAACGATCATGTCGACGGTGATGTTGCCGTATTCCTCGCTCCATTCAGTGGGGATCTTCACGATGGTGCCCTTAAGCGCAGTGGGCGCAGCCAGCTTTTCGCCGTCCAGCAGCTGATAAGCGGCGTCGAGGATGGGCTGCTGGGAAATGATCTCGCCGTAGCCAACGAGGACGCAGCCGGAATCGAACTCGATTAAGCCCTTGTAGTTCTTGATGTAACCCTCAACGGTGATCTGGTCGCCAACCTTGAGATCCTTGGCGCCTTCGCCCTTTAAGCGGTAGCACTCGATGGGCATGTCTTCCTTGCCGGCGATGGCGATGTCAACGGTGATATTGCCGTACTGCTCGCTCCACTCGGTGGGGATTTTGATGACGGTGCCGTAGAGGCGGTAGGTCTTCACGGTCTTCTCGCCGTCAACGAGAGTGTAGGCGTAATCTACGATCTGCTCGTAGCTCATGCCGCTCAGGGAGGCGGGAACCTTGCGGTCGAAGGAAACGGAAGCGGTGTTGCCCGCTTCGTCAGAAACGGTCGCGGTGAGCTTGTAGAAGAGCTCAGAGGAATTGTTCTCGTCAACATCGATGGTGACGGAGCCGTCTTCGTTCACGATCACCTTGATGGTGTCGGAATCGGCGGACCATTCAACCTTGTATTCAACGCCGTCTACGGGAACAGAGCCGATTACGTCATAATCAGCGGGAGTGGACTTGATATCGGTGCGGGAGGGGTTTTTGTACATCTGATAGATGTACGCCTTGGCGGAGAGAAGATCGGCGTTGTCGGCGGTTTCGGCCAGAACCGGCATAGCGGTCAGGCACAGAGCCAGAACAGCGATCAGAGCGATCAGCTTTTTCATTGTTTCTACTCCTTATCTTTATCAGTTAATCAGAATCTGCTCGGGCATAAACACCTTGATCTGGTGAACGCCCTCATAATAGTCTACGATGCCCTTGACGGAAATGGTCTTTCCGAGGTACCTGTCCTTCGTGATCATCTCGCCGTTTTCGTACAAAACGCCGGTTCTGATCTGAACGGGAATGCCGGAGGACGTACATTCAAGGGTCATGGCGCCAAAGGATGAACTTTCCTCGTCAAGCGTGGTGTACACGTTTTCAACGAAGAGATCCTTCATTTCAACGGAGGTTCCGACCGCGAGATAGGCAAAATCGAATTCCCTTTCGGTTTCATCCTCTGCGACGGTCACTCTTCCGTTTTTAAAAGTATCTGCGGTAACAGGCGTGTAGGACGGCAGATGACCCTCGGACAGCATCTGAATGTTGCCGGGATCGGATGGCTTCATCATTCGGTAGGTAAGTCCCGAAACCTGCCAGGTACCGCCGGCTTCGTAATATTGAACGGTGCCAACGATGCGGGATTCGTTTCCTACCTTCAGAATATCAAGCCCCTTCGCGCTTAAGCCATAGCCGTAATAGACGCTCATTCCGAAAAACATATCCGTTTCGGGGTCATACTGCTCCAGATACACGGCGTTTGCATCGTTCATGGTGATGATGCCATTAAACGCGACTTTTTTGCCGTTATAGAATTCGAGGTTTGTCCTCAATTCCTTAATCGTGAGCTCGATCGCATCGCCGTAGAAGAAATCGGGATCTTTCTGACCCGAATAGACGTTCAGCTTCGCCTGTTTTGCTGAATCAATGGCAGCCATGCAGTAATCGCCGTAGCGATTGTTCTTGGAGGAATTGGCAATGGCCAAACCGTTTTCCAGAAGTTCGATGTTGAGATTGCGGTACACGGGGTTTTCCTCCGTTTTATACCAAACCCATACAAGATATCTTTCTCCGGTTGAATCCTTATTCCAATTGCCGTCGTCAGATTCAATGATGATCGACGTGGCGTTTGAC
Source organism: Clostridia bacterium (assembly GCA_017522345.1). GTDB lineage: Bacteria > Bacillota > Clostridia > Christensenellales > Aristaeellaceae > SFHK01. The sequence continues at coordinate 13,200 of JAFWZN010000096.1, forward strand.
AGCCTTTCCCTCGTGAACTGCGCGGCTTTTTTTCCGTATTCCTCGATCTTGCCGGTCACCTCCGGGGTGTTCACGGCAAGGTATCTTGCCTTCAGAACGCCCGTTACGGGGAACGCCTCGGGAATCAGAAAATGCGTGGTGTCGCCGTCGATGAAGGTTTTCACCGTCACTTCCTGCTTGAGCGTCTCGCTTGCCTCATTGAGAACAACCTGGCCTGCGATATCAGCCTTCGCCTCCCCCATCGCAGCAGGCAGAATGCCCGCCGCGACAAGGATAAACAGGAAGGACAGTATGCTTAAAAGCTTTTTCATGAAGAAATACTTGGTTTACCAGCCAACCGCGTATTCGCACTCGGCGATGGCGTCAGCAAAAGCGGCGTCAATAAGGCCGTCTACGTCGCTGCCGTCCGGAATGGTGAAGCACTTGGTCATGAGCGCGCCAACCTGATCACGGGCAGTGGAAGAGCCGTTGAAGGCGGGAGAGGTGTAGTAGGCGTCCTGCTGCTCTAAGCAGACCTTGGCGGACAGAGCGGAAACGAAGTCGCCGCCGTCAGCGTTGGCGATGAAATCGGCATAGATCTCGTTTTCGGCAACGGACTTGATGACCGGAACATAGCCGGAAGCCATGGAGAACTCGGCCTGGAATTCAACGGTGGTGGTCAGGTACTTGACAAACAGCCAGGAAGCGGCAACTTCCTGAGGATTGGCCTTTTTGAAGATGCAAAGAGACGGGCCCTGAGAGATAACCTTCTTGTTGTTGGCGTCAACCTGGGGAATGGTGGCGATGCCTACTTCGAAGGGATAGGTGCCGTCGGCATTCTTGGCGGGGCGCTGGTAGGTCGCGCCGGCGGAGGAACCGATGGACATGTAGCTCTTGATGTCGCCGGTGGAGGTGAAAAGGCCGGAGGTGTAAGCGCCGTAGAGGGACTGGGTGGTCAGATAGCCTTCCTGATACCAGTCGCGGAACATCTTGATGAACGCCTTGTTCTCGGCATTGTCAAACAGGAAGTGAGGCGCGGTGGCGCTGGTGTAGGGGGTGTTGTACTGCTCAGTCATGGTAATGAACCAGTTGGCTTCGCTGTCATAGCCCAGGGGGATGGAGTAGTAATCGATCTCGATGATCTTCTTGCAGACTTCTTCCAGCTCCGCCCAAGTGGTGGGAACGGCGATATTGTTGGCGTCGAAGAAGGTCTTGTTGTAGTAAAGAACCTCAGTGGACTTGGAAAGGGGCATGGTGTACATGAGGCCGTCGCCGAATTCGCGGCCTTCGTTGTAGTAGCCCTCGATGAAGTCGGCCTTCTGCTCGGCAGTGAGACCCATGATTTCGGTGGTGCCATCGGCGCGGGTTACAACGGCTTCGCTGTCGATATAGGCGTCCAGAGTCTGAACAGCCTTGGCGAGGTTGTAAAGGGCGACGTGGTCGGGATAGCAGTACGCGATGTTGGGCTGGATGCCTTCGGGGATTTCCTTGGAAATCTGATCGCGAACGTCGTCATAGCCGCCGACGGAGGTGTACTCGATCTTGATGTTGGGGTAGATGGCGTTGAACTCGGCGATGTAGGCGTCGAGAACGGTGGTGAGGTTGGAACCCATGGTGTGGTAGAAGGTGATGGTGACTTCGCTGCCGTCATAGGCGGGAACAGCAGCCTCTTCGGCCACGGATACGCCGGCTACGCACAGCATCATGGCCAGAACCAGGAGCATGGAGACGAGTTTCTTCATTGTAGAAGTCCTTCCTTTCTTTTGAATGGAATTATCTAATAAAACAGACGAAATGCCTGTAATATTATCCCTTGATACCGCTTCGGCTGACGCCGGACATGATGTACTTTCTGAGGAATACGAATACGAGGAACAACGGAATCGAAACCAGCGCGACCGCCGCCATCTGAACGGGGTAGTTTACATCGCCGGTCGTCTCGGTAAAGGCGTTTCTTAAACCGTTGGTGATCATTCGGTGCGTGTCGTCCTTATTCGCAACCAGACGCGGCCAGATATAGCTGTTCCACGCGCCCATCATTTTCAAAATCGTGATGGAGATGAGGGTCGGAAGAGACAGGGGAACCATGACCTTCCAAAGGTATTTGAAATCGCCCGTTCCGTCCACCTTCGCAGCCAGATAGAGCTCGTTAGGAATCTGAAGGAAGTTCTGCCTTAAAAGGTAGATATAGAAAATGCTGACCAGAAAAGGCACGATCAGAACCGTAAAGGTATCGAGCCAGCCGAATTTGATGACGGTGGAATAGTTGGTGATGGTGAAAAGTTCGCCCGGAATCATCATGGTGGCAAGAAGCGCGCCGAAAAGCGTTTCTTTTCCCTTAAACTCAAGGCGTGCAAAAGCGAACGCCGTGAGCACAGTAATGATCAGAGAAAGAATGGTGGATACAACGCCGACATACATGGTGTTCCAGAAAAGTCTTCCAAGGTTTGCAGTCGTAAACGCGTCCGCATAGTTGGATAAAAGCACCTGCTTCGGCCAGAAGGTCGGCGGGCTCAGTTTGTATTCAGCCAACGACTTGAGCGAAGAAATGACCATCCAGTAAAACGGAAAAAGCACAATCAACGCCATCAGGAAAAGGAAAAGATAAATGCTCAGCTGGCTCAGAACGCGCATAGGCTCTGCAAAGCCGGAAATCCTGCGCATATTCTTTTGCTTCATTACTTTAAACGTATTTTCAGACATGCCGTCTCTCCCCCTTCCTTTAATAATGCACGCGCTTTTTGCTGACATAGAGGTTGATCATTGTGACGACCAGAATGATGCCGAACAGAATCAGCGCCGCAGCGCTCGCGCCGCCCTGGTTATCGTTTTCAAGCGATTCGTAAATCAGACCTACCATCGTGTTCAGTCGTCCCGGAAGATGCGCGGGGCCCATCTTCTCGCCGAAGATACCAACGATGGAGGTATACTCCTTGAATCCGCCGATAAAGCCGGTGATGACAACATAGGCTATCATCGGCGACAGAAGCGGAACGGTGATTCGGGTCAGAACGCGCCAGCGGGGCGTAGAGTCAACCTTAGCGGCATCGTAATACTGCTTGTTAACGCTCTGAAGACCGCCCAGAAGCACCAGAATCTTAAACGGCAGCGCATTCCAAACGATGTACACGATCAAAACAAACATATTCGCCCAGTAGCTGGAGCCGGAGTTAATCCAGTTGATCCACTTGCCGCCAAACGCCCTGATGATATCGTTGACAACACCGTAGGACGTAATGATCTCGCGGCGCGTGCCGATGTTTCCGATGACGTTGAACATCGCGGCAAAAACCATGCCGATGGCGATGGAGTTTGTAACATATGGCACAAAGAACACCGTCTGAAGCGCCTTTTGAAGGGGCTTGATCGCATTAAGCGCTACCGCAATCAGAAGCGCAAGCACGGTAGACACGGGAACCGTAATCACGCAAAGAAGGCAGGTATTCAAAAGCGCCTGGCGGAAATCAGGATGCGCGACAACGTGCGTAAAATTGCCCACACCGATTTTAAACGTGACCTCGCCGCCGGTCTTGCCAAGACCGCTGTAGCCCTCCATGAAGGCCATAGCTACGGTATTGATGATCGGCCACACCGTAAATACCAATAAAAGGATGATCGCCGGGGCCAGATACAGCCAGGCTTTCCATTGCTGCTTGCTATCTACCATACATCTTCACCTCAAAAACGAATCCTGTTCTCGGTATCCTTTTCGAAAATGAATACCTTGTGGGGTTTCAGGGTGTAAGCTACTTCATCCTTGTTCGCGTCCACTTTGTTGTCAGCGTTGATGATGGAGCGGATGATGGGATTTAAGGACGCTGGGTGGGTGGAAACGATGCTCACGTCGCGGCCCATAACTTCGACATTGGAAAGCTTGCACTTAAACGGGCCGTTTTCGTCCAGCACAAAGCCCTCGGGACGGACGCCGACGGTTACGGGCATATCGGAAACACCCTTAACGTCCATAACGGCGTTTTCGCCGATGTACAGCTTTCCGTTTCTTACCGCACCCTCAAAAACGTTGATAGGCGGCGTTCCTAAGAACTTGGCGACAAACAGGTTGGCCGGATCGTCATAAACGTCCTGCGGCGCGCCGATCTGCTGTAAAACGCCCAGCTTCATAACGACGATCAGGTCGGAAATGGACATGGCCTCTTCCTGATCGTGGGTTACGAATACGGTGGTGATTTTGGTTTCCTTCTGGATGCGGCGGATTTCTTCGCGGGTCTGAAGGCGGAGGCGGGCGTCAAGGTTGGAAAGCGGCTCGTCAAGAAGGAGCACGCGGGGC
>JAFWZN010000097.1 GCA_017522345.1 Clostridia bacterium
AGGTTGGCTTTGTTCTATGTCTGCTTTTTTCTGCCTGTAGGGAGATTTCTCTCCTGCTTAAATGATGATTGGTAAGTTTTCTGCCTGTTTATGGCAAGCGAAAAGGGGCTGCTGCAGATTTTTTGCTTCTGCAACAGCCCCCTTTTATATATGTAGGAATGAATTTGATTTTTCGTAGGGTCGGGTGATTTTATGCGCCGTTTTTTCGGTTAGGGATCTACATTTTTGGCGGCACGACGCCGGGAACGAGGCGCTCGATTGTCGCCGCGGCGTTTAGAAGCTTTTCTTCATCCGCTCCGTACAGGATTGCGCCGCGCGGCGTGCCGTCCTCGGCCATACAGAGATTGACGGTGATGGAGGGAAGATTGATCGTGTGCATAACGTCGGTGTGGCCGGTCATGAGGCACGCGTCGAAGGAGGAAAGCTCTTTTACGATCCTCTCTTTGATTTCTTCGCGTTCCTTTAGCGCCTCGTGATAGGCATTTTCGTCCAGATTTCCGCTCGCCACGTCCTCGGCCATCTGAAGAACGGTCACGCCGTAGGGCGCGCGCGTTTTTATATCTTCCTCATAATAGGCGATGATTTCCTTTAGGGTTTTTCTGGGTGCATTCGACGCGCGAAGGTAGGCTTCAAGGTCGTGCTTGAAGGCATAGCGCATGACGTTTCTTCTTGTAACGGACGCGGAGGGCTGGCAGATTTCGGAAATAGCAGCGCCTTCCTTTTTGAGATTGGCAAAGAGGTTTTCGTACCTGTCAAGCTGCTCTTTTGAAACCTGATCGCGATCAAAGGTGTTGACGGCGATTCTGAGCTTGTGCGCGGGCGTTGGAGATAGGGGAAGGACGGGCGATTCGCACAAAGCCGAATAGACCATGTGAGCGTCATTAACATCGCGCGTCAAGGGTCCCGGCATATCCAGCGCATAGCAGATGGGAATGACGCCGTCTCCCGGGAGACGGCCGCCCGCAGGCTTAAAGCCGGTTACGCCGTTTTGCGCGGCGCAGCCTACGATGGAAAAGCAGGTGTCGGTTCCAATGGCAAAGGCGCAAAGTCCTAAAGAAACGGCGACGGCGGAGCCCGTACTGGAGCCGCCGGGGTTATGATCGGGATGGTAGGCGTTTACCACCTGACCGCCGCGCGAGGAAAAACCGTTGGGGAGGCCGTCGGTCATGTAATTTGCAAACTCGGTCATGTTGGTTTTGCCCAGAATGATCGCGCCGCTTTTTCGAAGACGTTTTATCACGGGAGCATCCTCAGATGCAATGTGGTCTTTGAGCGCAACGCTGCCGGCGGTGGTGTGAAGACCCTTAACGTCAATATTGTCCTTGATAAGAACGGGGAGGCCGAAAAGGGGCAGCGCGTCAGCTGTTGGATTGTTGTCAAGCTTGTTGTCAAGCGCGCGGGCTTCACAAAGCGCGGCTTCGTTGATTTCGCATACGGCGTTCACGCCGTTTTTTAAGCCGAGTAAATGGATGCGGTCAAGATAAATTCTCGTCAGTTCTTCTGCGGTCAAGCGTTTTTCGGCAATTTCATTTCTTAAAACATGCGCGGGAAGATGATGAATCGGGATCATGATATTCGCCTCCGTATATTGATCGGTGGATGTATGCAAATTTTACAGCTTTTCATATCGGCCCATATACCATCCGGTTACGCTGTTTTTCTTGGCGTAAACGCCGTTTGGAGTTTCCAAGATCACGGACAGCGCATCGCCCGGAGAAACGGGGAGAAGATAGTCGGTGTATTCGCTTGCGTGCCACGCATTGCCTTTTTTGAAAAGATTTTTTGCAGGTATGGTCATTTTTCTTCCGTGATGAAGGACATCGGCGGTTTCTTCGTCCTGTTTAACGATTATCACCTCGTCGTCGCCCCAGCGGATGTAGCTGAAATCGGAGGATTCGGTCTGGCTGCCAAGCGCCTTTACGGTAGGAAGGCCGTCCCATGTGAAAAGATCATATTTCTTTGATGCATAGGTGGGAAAGACAAGAAGATTGATTTGTCCTTCCTTTTTTACGCCGCAGCCGCCGTCGATGGAAAGCACGTTTTTGTTTCGGTCGTATACGGGCGCGGCGTTTGGATAGCTTTTGGAATACAGCGTGACCGGCCAGTGACCGACAATGACGGTTTTTTGAAAGGAAACGTCGGCTGTCAGGAAATGATCCCATTTGAGAAATGGATGGCGCTGCTGATGCTTAAGTTCGCTAAGATTCTCGTGCGGAATGCCGCCGTGAACGAAAATATAGTTCTGCGTTTCAAGGATTGCGGGAAGGGAGGAAAGAAAATCAAGCTCCTTTTTAAAGTGCGTCCGCAGAAGGGGAAAGACGGTCATTGTGTCCGTTTCCTCCGTCATAGGAACGCCGATTTCCGAAAGCATTTCTTCAAGCAGGCTTGATTTCCACCAATTTCCATAGGCGATGGAAGTGGAAAGAAGGTCTTTCTGAACCGCCGAATCGTCGCTCAGAATCCCCAAAAGCCGCCAATAATCCACGTTTCCCATGAGGGTGTAAACGGTGTGCGTTTGCGAAAGGGACATGATATAGCGAACCATTTTCAGGTTCTCCGTCCCTTTTTCCAGAATATCTCCGACGATTACAAGGATATCCTCTTTTTGAAACCGCGCTTTTTCCAGAATGCGAATGAGGCCCTCCATATGCGCGTGCGGATCGGACAGAACGAAAATCCGCTTGTTTTTAGGGAATGAGACCTTCTGTATAACGGTGTCCATAAAGCGCCTCCGCATGGTTTTTTCTCATTATAGTATAGAAATCAGAAATTGACAATGGGAAATGAAGCGTGAAGGCTCGGCTTGCTCTTTACACAATGCGCGTTGACAGGCTTGTCTGCGCTCTGTATACTGAATTTATATACCTATTACGTAAAGGAACGGGTGAAGGCGCATGGGCAGAATCCGCCTTAAGGATTTTATCGGAAGCAAGGCGTTTTATATGCAGGTGACAAAAATTGCGCTGCCGATTATGGCGCAGCAGTTTGTTACCTCCTTTGTCAACCTCATCGACAACATCATGGTCGGTCAGGTCAGTCAGTCGGCGCTGACGGCGGTTTCGGTTGCCAATCGCTTCTATATGCTTGCCGCCTCGGTTCTCTGGGGCTTAAGCGGCGCGGCGGGCATTTTTATCGCGCAGAACTACGGCGCAAAAAAATACGAGCGCTGTCAGAAATTCTTAAACCTCAACATAACGCTTGGCGCGGGCGTTATGGCGGCGTTTACGGTGATTTTGTTTATCGTTCCGGAATGGACGCTCAGGCTGTTTTCAAAAAACGACGAGATTATCGGTCTTGGACTTGAATATGTCGGATATGCCAAATTTACCTACGTTCCCTACAGCATTTCTCTTGCCTGCATTATGGCGATGCAGGCGATTGGACAAAACAAGATTCAGCTGAAGGTGGGTCTTGTTACGGTGTTTACAAACACCTTTTTAAACTGGGTGCTCATTTACGGGCATCTGGGCGCGCCTGCAATGGGCGTAGAGGGCGCGGCGCTGGCTACGCTGATTGCAAGACTTCTGGAAATGAGCGTTTACATTTTTCTCTTGGTCAGGAAAAACTATTTCTATCGTCTGGATCTCAAGGGCCTTGCGAAGCTGGATTTTTCCCTTTTCAAGAGCATGCTTTCAAAGGCGATTCCGCTTACTGCAAACGAGGTGCTGTTTCAGATTGGAACGAGCCTTGTGTTCAAATCCTACATGCGCATTGACGAATTGCTCGTTGCGGCCATTTCGATTGTCGATACGGTGATGAACATCGCCTTTATCGTGTTTGGCGGCTTATCCGCATCAATCGCCATATTCATCGGCGGCAAGCTCGGCTCGGGCAAGCTTGACGAAGCGAGGGACGACGCCAAAAAGATCATCGCCTTCGGCATTATGATCGGCGTTTTTCTTGCGAGCCTTTTGTTCATTGCCGCGCCCTTTATCCACAACCTGTACGATCTGAGCATAGAAGCGCAGGGCGCGCTTAAAACCATGATCCGCATAAAAAGCTGCCTGATCCCGATTTACGTAGTCACGGTATGCACGTTCTTTGTCTTAAGAGCCGGCGGCGACGCGGTTTCTACCCTCATCATGGATTCCGGCTTTTTGTATGCTTGCCCGGTGCTCATATCGACGGTACTGTCCGTCTTTACTGAGATTGATCTTGTTTCGCTCTATATTGCGACGGAAAGCCTTGAAATCCTCAAAATGTTCTTTGCCATCATGCTGTTTAAAAAAGGCAGATGGGTTAAAAATCTCGCTGAAAACTAACAAAGCAAAAGCGCTGCCCTGCACGGCCTTCAGAAGCCGTGTAAGACAGCGCTTTTTAAGTTTATTCAACAGAAAATGATCCTTAAGCTTCCCCTTCATGTGCCGAAGGCACGCTTCATAGGGCGAAGCCCTGCTTCATTCTTCATGCACCGACAGGTGCGCTTCATTGAAAAAAGCCCGACGCATTTCGTCAGGCTTTTTTTCCATGCTCTGTGCTGGACTCGAACCAGCGACCCCCGCGATGTGAACACGGTGCTCTAACCGACTGAGCCAACAGAGCAAATCGGTTATTTGGAACAGGGCATATTATACTACCGGAAAGGAAAAATGTCAAGGGCTGAAACGGAAAAACCAAGGCGGCTGCGCGATTGTTTGAAAGAATGATTGTCATGAGGTTTGATTGATGATACAATGGATTAAGAACAATAATCGGGGATGAGTAAATGGATAAATATAATTTGCTTTATACGCCGCAGGGAGAAGCGATTTCGGAAGAAAGCTGGCTTGTATATCCGCGCCCTCAGATGGTTCGGGATTCGTTTTATTCCTTGAACGGATGGTGGGAGTTCGGGTGCGGAGAAAACAAAGCATACACGGAAAAAATCCGCGTGCCGTTTGCGCCGGAATCGCGTTTGTCGCTTGTTGGGCGCGCACACATGAAAGGCGACAAGCTTTTTTACAGAAAGCGGTTTTCTTTGCCCGAGGGATTTGTGAAAAAGCGGGTGCTTCTCAACATCGGAGCCTGCGATCAGGTGTGCAGAGTATCGTTAAACGGCCATGAAATCGGTTCGCACGAGGGCGGGTATCATCCGTTTGCTTTTGATGTGACGGACGCGCTTTTGGAAGAAAACGAGCTTGAAATCTGCGCGGCGGACGAGCTTGAAAAACATGAATTCCCCTACGGAAAGCAAACGGACAAGCGCGGCGGCATGTGGTACACATGTGTTTCGGGCGTCTGGCAGACGGTATGGCTGGAGAGCGTGCCGGAGAAATATATAAGGAAGATATCCGTTGAAACCGGGCGGGATTATGCCCTGATTTGCGTGGAAGGCGATACGGGCGAAGGCGAGGTTTCTGTTTCAGGGCAGACGGAAAGGGTGTTTCCTTTAAAGGATGGGAAGGCGCGAATCGAAATTCCCGATCCTGTATTGTGGTCGCCCGAGAATCCGCATCTTTATGATTTTACTGTGACTTGCGGGGAAGATGAGGTAAAAAGCTATTTTGCGCTCAGGACTCTGGAAGTCAAGGACATAGGCGGCATAAAGCGCATGTGCTTAAACGGGAAGCCGTACTTTTTTCATGGCGTGCTGGATCAGGGGTATTATTCGGACGGCCTGTTTACCCCTGCCGCGCCCGAGAACTATGAAAACGATATCCGATATTTAAAGTCTCTGGGCTTTAATACCATAAGAAAACACATCAAGGCTGAGCCCGAATGGTTTTATTACCTGTGCGACAAAATGGGCATGTGCGTGTGGCAGGATATGATCAATAACGCAGACTATCATTTCCTGCGCGATACGCTGCTTCCGACAATCGGCTTTAAGAAGAGAAACGACAAACGGATGCATGGAAATGAAATAAACCGAAAACGCTTTATCGAGTGCATGGAGGAGACGGTTTTAAGGCTCAAAAACCATCCGTCCGTCGTGTACTGGACCATTTTCAACGAAGGCTGGGGACAGTTTGACAGCCAGCGGATGTATGAAAAAATGAAAAAACTGGATGCTTCGCGCTTTATTGCCACCGTTTCCGGCTGGTTTAAGGGCGCGGACACGGACGTCTCCGCCGAGCATGTGTACTTTAAGCCGGTTAGGATAAAGGCCGGCCATAAGCCCGTTGTCGTCAGCGAATTCGGCGGTTACGCCTATCAGGTAAAGGGGCATGTTTTCAATTCCGGCAAGGAATACGGATATAAAAAGTTCAAAAAGCGCGAGGAACTGGTCAGGGGAATCGTGTCGCTTTATGAAAGAGAAATCGTGCCTGCAATTTCCAAGGGACTTTGCGGCGCGATCTATACGCAGTTAAGCGACGTGGAGGATGAAACCAACGGCCTTCTGACCTACGACAGGCGCATTGTTAAAGTTCAGCCGGAGGAGTTTTGGCCCGTCTCGCAGGCGATTAACGAGGAAGTCCAAAAAATTCAGAAGGGGCAGGATTGAATGTTTACCGTTTACGTGGATGCGGATGCATGCCCGGTTGTTCGGCTGATTGAAAATATTTCAAAGGAAATGGGCGTGCCGGTGGAGCTGATTTCAGACACCAACCATATGCTTTCATCCGACTACAGCCGCGTGCGCGTAATTGGCGCGGGCGCGGATGCGGTGGATTTGGCGCTGATCAATCTTCTGAAGGCGGGAGACGTGGTCGTCACGCAGGACTATGGCGTCGCCGCGCTTGCGCTGGGCAAAAAGGCGCGCGCGATCCATCAAAGCGGCAGGATCTTTTCGGACGACAACATTGAAGGACTGTTGATGGACAGGCATCTGAGTAAAAAGGCGCGTTTGAGCAAGGGAAAACATCATTTAAAGGGGCCGAAAAAGCGCACGCCGGAGGACGACATAAGGTTTGAAGCCGCGTTCAGAGCGCTCCTTCAGAGCATTTTGGAAGGAATGGATTGACGGAAAGAAACGGTAAGCGTATAATACAAACATAAATTAATTGGAGGCGTTTTATGAGGAAATTGAATGTTGCCATCATCGGACAGGGCAGAAGCGGATATTCCATCCATGGCGCGCACTTTAAGACGGATACCGAAAGATTTACCGTCAAATACATTGTGGACGCGATTAAGGAACGCCGGGAAAAGGCCGAAAAGGAATTCGGCTGCGAGACGTTTGAAAACTATCAGGCGCTGTTTGACAAAAAAGACGATATCGATTTTGTCGTAAACGCCTCCTTCAGCTGGGATCATTACCCGGTTACGCTGGATCTTTTAAAGCACGGCTTCAATGTTGTGACCGAAAAGCCGCTCGCGGCTACGCCTGAGGAGGCGGATGAGCTGATCAAAACTGCGAAGGAAAACGGATGCATGATCGCGCCCTTCCAGCAGAGCCGCCTTGCGCCGTATTTTAAGAAGGTGCAGGAAGTCATTGCTTCCGGAAAACTTGGTAGAATCGTTGCCGTCAACATCGCGTTCTCCGGCTTTGCCCGCCGCTGGGACTGGCAGACCGTTCAGGACAATGTGGCAGGCTCGCTTTTCAATACAGGCCCCCATCCCGTCGATCAGGCGCTTATGCTTTTGGGCGGCACGGAGATTCCCGATATCTTCTGCAAGATGGACAGAGCCACCACCTTCGGAGATGCGGAGGACTATGTAAAGCTCATCATGACGCTGCCCGGAAGACCGCTGATCGATCTTGAAATTTCCTCCTCCAATGCTTATCCCTGGGGCACGTACAACATCCAGGGCACGCAGGGCGGCATGTGGGGCACGCTTTCCGAGATGAAATGGAAGTACTTCGATCCCAAGGACGCGCCCGAGCAGCATCTCATCCGCACGCCCCTGACCGGCAAGGATGGAAATCCCGCCTACTGCAGCGAGAAGCTTCCGTGGATAGAGGAAAGTTGGGTTGCAGGAGAGGGCGAAAGCGCGTTTGTGAGCGCTGTGCACGATTTCTACACGACTGTTAAGGAGCATCTTCTCCTTGGAAAGCCGCTCTACATTCATGCGGAAGAGGTCAGACGTCAGATTGCCGTTATCAAAAAGTGCCACGAACTGAATCCCCTCGATAAGTTCTGCTGAGAAGAAGGAAAAATTTCCATCCGCCGTTTATGATCGATAAGCGGCGGATTTTTTGCGTTGCGCTTTTGAGAGGATTGTGATATACTTATAGCATGTGTATCGCGGAGTTTTTACACGCATGATTCAAAATCATCTTTATATCAGATTGAATGTTAACATGGATTGTGTATAATGTATGAGATACACAATCGGAGGAAAAACAAATGAGCGAAAACCGCTATGGTCAGTTTGACCGACAGCGCATACAGGAAAATCGAAAAAAAACGGCGGGACAGACGCGGCAAACGGGCTATGCGAGAGCAATTGAAAAAGCGCCCGAGGATAAAGAGACGCAGCGTCCCGTAAGAAATATGCCCAAAACCGAAAAAAGAATGCCTGTTCAGGCACGCACGCCCGTAAAGGCGAACAATGGGAAAAAGCAGACGAAAAAGAAAAATAAAGCGTTTGGAGTATTAAGCGCGATTGTGGTTCTGGCTGCCCTTGCATTCCTTGCATGGCTCGTGCTCCCGCTTTTGATAAAAGGCGATCCGGGCGTGCAGCCAACGCCTACGCCCTATAACTATACGGCGACCAGCGGCGAGGGCAGCGTGTTTGTGAGCCTCGTCAACGCAGATCCCACCGACGCTCCGCCCGAGGGACAGGGCAACTCCATCAGCGTTACCGACCTCTCCGTTACCGAAGGTCTGGATGAAACGTGGCTCAACGTGCTTCTTCTGGGCACGGATTCCCGCGTATTGGGCGAGCCTGCCCGAACCGATACGATGATTATCTGTTCCATCAATAAGGTCACGGGCGACGTAAAGCTGATCTCTATCATGAGAGACACCGACGTTTCCTTCGAAGGCCATGAAAGCACGCGAATCAACAACGCCTTCTTCTACGGCGGCCCCAACCTTTCCATGAAGGTGGTCAACGAAACCTTCGGCATGAATATCCAGCACTATGTTTATGTCGATTTCAGCGGCTTTGCCCAGATTGCCGAAGCGATTGGCGGCGTTGAGATGCAGATTACGGAAAACGAGATGAAGCACATCAACCACAACGTGATGGAGCAGTATCATCTCCTGATCAAGCAGGGCAAGATGGAGTATAGCGTTGCGGAGGCGGAGTATTACGATACGCTTCTTGAAACCTATACCACCGACGGTTCTCCCGTTCACTTAAACGGCATGCAGACGCTGGGCTATGCGCGCATCCGAAAGCTTGACAGCGACTACGGAAGAACAGAGCGCCAGAGAAAGGTACTAAACGCGCTCATGGGCAAGCTTCAAAACGCCAGCTATACGACGCTTGCCAATATGGCGCTCACGAACGCCAAATACTACGCCACGAATTTGAGCCTGAACCAGCTGGTTGATTTTGCGCAGGTGGTATTGAGCAGAACCGATTTCACGCAGGCGCAGTCGATGTATCTGCCGGTGCAGGGCACCTATACGGAGGAAAGGCGAAACAACGACGCAAGGCTGTACGATGTAGACAAGGAAGCCAACAAGATTGCGCTTCATAACTTCATTTACAAGTAAACTTTAAAGCAGAAACAAGCGGCTTAAGGGAAAACTCCCTTGAACCGCTTGTTTTTTATCACTCTTTTATGAGATTGTACATCGTTTGAATGTCTTCTGCGATCATCGTGCATTTGGATTTTTCAATCAGAATATTGCCTCCGGTTATGATGTAGGAGGGCATTATGCGTTTGTCTCCGACATAAAAGGGCGTTTGGCGGATTTTGTAGGTCGCGCCCGAAGGGACGGCGTTTTTCTTTGTGCGGCTTTTGACAATCTGGTTGAACATCTTTTTGGCGACATCGCCCATCAGCATGATGACGCGGACGTTCGGAAACAAAGAAAGCTCCTTTTCAAGCCACGGAAGGCTTCTTTCCATTTCGCTTTTGGAGATCGTGTATTCGGCTTTGGGCGTCTTTACGGCGTTTGTGACATATATGCCCATATCGAGAACGTCTTGTATGCCGTTTACGTCAAGACCTGCTTTTTTGAATAGCGCAAGCGCGGTGGAGAGATAGAGTTCGCCCGGATCTGCATAAAAGTCGTCTTCTGGATTTTCCGGGACGACTTCATTTATCATGACGGCACGGATGCTTTCAAAACGGATTTCAACGTCATTTAGGCGAATGTCCCCGGCATCCCCGAGGGTTTCTTTCATTGCGTGCTTTATATTCATTGAATGTCCTCCGAAGTCGATTTTTCTGTTTTTATGATACGCCCGATGCGCAAACTTGTCAATATTTGCTTGCCCGCAAGGTTTTTTCGGGATTTGATCATTAATGCTTGTGATATCGTAAAGTTTTTGCTATAATGGATGCTGAATGAATATATACTGGAAGTGTTCCTTTGAGAAACAGAGCAGAGCTTTTATCCCCCGCCGGCGATTGGGACGCGCTGGTGGCCGCTGTGGAAAGCGGCGCGGACGCGGTGTATTTAGGCATGAAGACCTTAAACGCCAGGCGCGGCGCGGGCAATTTTGATGATGAAGCGTTGATTCGCGCTTCGGAATACCTTCACGAGCGCGGGAAGAAAATGTATGTAACCGTCAACACCCTGGTCAAGGAAAGCGAAATGGCGGTGCTTGACGATATTGCCGAGAGCCTTTCCTGTGCAGGCGCGGACGCGGCGATTGTGCAGGATTTCGGCGTGGCGGAGGAGCTTAGAAATATGCTCCCTTCTATGAGCCTTCACGCCAGCACCCAGATGGCGGCGCACAACCGTCAGGCGGTGGAGTTTTTAAAGAAAAAGGGCTTTGAACGCGCGGTTCTGGCAAGAGAGATGACGTTTGAGGAGATTGCATCCGCCGCCGAGGTTGGGCTGGAGCTTGAAGTGTTCTCCCATGGCGCATTGTGCGTTTCGACCTCCGGACAATGCCTGTTTTCAAGCCTTGTCGGCGGAAGAAGCGGAAACAGAGGCATGTGCGCGCAGCCCTGCAGGCTCAAATATCACTTGACCGGCGCAAAAGAAAACGTTTCCGGGTATCTGCTTTCGCCCAAGGACCTCATGACCGTAGAAATCCTTCATAAGCTTGTAAACGCGGGCGCGACGAGCTTAAAGATAGAAGGAAGACTCAAACGCCCCGAATATGTTCACATTGTGACCTCCGTTTATCGCCGCGCGCTGGACGGCGAAAAAATCACGGAGAACGACATTGAAAACCTAAGGCAGATTTTTAACCGCGGCGGATTTACGCAGGGCTATGGCCCGGGCGTCGTGGACGGACAATTCATCTCGCGCGTTCGTCCCTCGCATTGGGGCGTAAAGGTGGGCGAGAGCGTCGACGGAAAGCGCATCAAGATTCTTAAAACCGTTCTGAACGCCGACGCTGTGACCATTCGCTTAGGAAACGGCGAGGACGTGCCCGTGAAAATAGACGCGCAGGCGGGAATCACGGTTAAAAACCCCGTCGGTGCAAAGGGAGACCTTATGCGTTTGGTGTCGGATGCGCAGATGCAGGACGCGGCGAGGTTTCTGAACGAGATGCATCCGATGATTCCGCTTCATGCGCATGTGGAGATCAAGGTCGGAAGGGAAGCGGCGGCTCAGGTTACGGACGGAACGCATAAAGCGTTCGTCAAGGGCTTTATCGTCGAAGCGGCTTCCAAGGCGGGCGCGGATTTTGAGAAGATCAAAAACCAGTTCTCAAAAATGGGGAACACCCCGTATTATGTGGAAGCGTTCACGGGAGAGATCGACGCAAACGCCTTTGTTCCCGCATCCGGCGTCAATGCTTTAAGGCGCGACGCTTTGGAAAAACTGAGGAACATGCGCCTATTGTCTTATAAAGGCGCGGGCGAAAAGGTAAAGGGTGTATCGCGCGAAAAAACGCCGTCGGTGAACGGAAAAACGCGCATTGTCGCCCAGGCAGGCGATCAGGCGGTTCTTTTAAGCGCTCAAAGTGCCGGAGCGGATGAGATCGCGTACTGCCCCGAGGATATCCGCATGAACGCGCTTTCGGAGGGCACGCAGAAACTGAACGACTTCTTTTTTGCGCTTCCCCCGGTGATGAGTGAAAAAACGCTTGATCAGGTCAACGGATGGGTCAGGCAAAACGCAGACAGAATCAAAGGCGTGTATCTATCCAATGTCGGTCAGCTTCAGCTTAAGTGGCCCGGCGAAATCCGCTATGATTTTCATCTGAATCTCGCAAACGGCGCGGCGATCCGTTTTTTGGAGGCGAAGGATCAGGTAATCACGCCCTCTGTCGAGCTTACCAACAAGGAAATTCTGGATATGGGGGGAAAGCGCGAGCTGATCGTCTACGGGCGGCTTCCGCTTATGCATCTGAGACATTGCCCCCTGAACGCTTCCCAAAACGGCGGAAAACACGCCGCCTGCCGAAGATGCGACCGGGCGATTAAGGGCGAGCGGCTCAATGACTGCGCGCTTAAGGACAGAATGAACGTGCTTTTCCCGCTCAGGCGGCTTGCGACGGACGAGGGCTGCGTAATCGACGTAATCAACAGCGCTCGTTTGTTTGTATTAAAGCACGCCGGCAAGCTTCCTCCCGCAGACGGATGGCGGCTGATATTTACAGACGAAACCGCCTTGGAGGCGGAAACGATTATCAAGGCGCACAGAGCATATCTGGATAATGGAACGTGCAATATGGACTTAAAGACCTTTACAACCGGGCATTATTTCCGCCCGGTGGAATAAGAGGCAAGGAAAATGAACGAGAAATATATAAAGGTGCTGGAATACTTTAAAATTCTTGAAAGGCTCAGGGATTTCGCCGTCTCCGACATGGGCAAGGAGCGCGCGATGAACCTGCGCCCGGTGAATGATGAAAGGCAGGTCAGGCTTCTTCAGGCGCAGACCGAGGAGGCTATGTCCGTCATCGCCTACGCGGGCGGCAATCCCATGTCAGCGTTCACGGATGTGCGCGAATATTTGCGGCTTTCGACCATCGGCGCTACCCTTTCAATGAAAGCGCTTTTGTCCGTGGCCGACGCGCTCAGAGCCTGCCGCGCGGTCAGACGCACGCTCGTCACCGACCGCGAGGATACGCCGAATCTGAATGAATTGGGGTCATGCATCGCCACAAACCGCATGCTGGAGGAGGACATTCTGAACGCCATCATTTCGGAAGAGGAAATGGCGGACAGGGCAAGCCCCGAGCTTTACGATATCCGCCGGCATGTGCGCACGCTCAACGATAAAGTGCGCGATCGCCTAAACAGCTATATTCGTTCGTCAAGCATGCAGAAATACCTGATGGACTCCATCATCACCATGCGAAACGGCCGATACGTGATTCCCGTCCGCGCGGAGCACCGCCAGCAGGTGCCGGGTCTTGTGCACGATCAGAGCGGCACGGGCTCGACTTTGTTCATAGAGCCCATGGCGGTGGTCGAAATGGGCAACGAGCTTAAAGAATGGAGCTTAAAGGAACGGCAGGAAATCGAGAGAATTTTAAAGGATTTCTCTTTGCGCCTTGCGCCCGACGCGCCGCTGATTGCAAAATCGCTCGATATCATGGCCGAGATCGACGTAATTTTTGCAAAAGCCTATTTATCCCGCGACATGAAGGCCGTTGAACCAAAGCTGAACACGAAGGGCAAAATCAACTTAATCCGCGCCCGTCACCCGCTGATCGACCCGGAAAAGGTCGTTCCCTCCAACCTCTGGATGGGCGAGGATTTTACGACGCTGGTCGTCACGGGTCCGAACACCGGCGGCAAAACGGTTACGCTTAAAACTGTGGGCCTTTTAACGCTCATGGCGCAGTCCGGCATGCAGATTCCCGCGCAGTTCGGAAGCGAAATATCGATTTTTGAAGAGGTGTACGCGGACATCGGCGACGAGCAGTCGATTGAGCAGTCGCTGTCCACCTTCTCAAGCCACATGACCAATATCGTTTCCATTCTGGACACGGTAACGCCCAGATCGCTCGTTCTTTTCGACGAGCTTGGCGCGGGCACCGATCCGACCGAGGGCGCGGCGCTTGCGATGGCGATACTGGAGCACCTTCTCAATATGAAGGTGACGACGCTTGCAACAACGCACTACAGCGAATTGAAAGCCTTCGCGCTCGGCACAAAGGGCGTTGAAAACGCATCGGTGGAATTTGATGTTGAAACGTTAAGGCCTACCTACCGCCTTTCCATCGGCGTTCCCGGAAAATCGAACGCGTTTGAAATTTCAAGAAAGCTGGGGCTTCCCAATCACTTAATCGACGCGGCGAACGAGCGCTTAACGCGCGATCAGATCCGATTTGAGGACGTTATCGCCAATGCCGAATACCACAGGCAGATTGCTGAAAAGGAAAGAAAGCTTGCGGAGGATGCGCACAACGAAACCCAGAAAATGCGCGCCGAAGCGGAACGGGTGAGAAAAGAGGTCGAGACTCAGCGCGAAGTGATGGTCAAAAAGGCCAAGGAGGACGCCAAGAAGGTTCTGCAAAAGGCCCAGCGCGAAGCGGAGACGATTATTTCGGAGCTTAAAAAAGCCAAAGCGGGCGTAAGCCTTAAAGAGCACGAGCTTCACGGCATGCGCGCGCGCCTTCAGGGCGGAATCGACGATATGACCGATACGATTAAGCTTAAGGAGGACGAAGAGGGCGAAACCCTTAAAAGCATCAAGGTGGGCGAAAAGGCGCTGCTCTCCCATATCGGAACCATTGGAACGATTCTTTCGCTTCCCGATTCCAAGGGCGAAATCATGGTGCAGGCGGGCGCGATGAAGATGAAGGTGCCCGTCAAGGTGCTGAGAAAAGCCCCGGAGGAGCCCAAGAAGAAAAACAAAGGCGGCCAAAGCAAGGTGTCCGTTGCGCCGAGACAGGCGCAGATGGAGTGCGATATTCGCGGAATGACGGTTGAGGAGGCGCTTGTGCAGGTGGATTTGTTTATCGACGGGGCGCTTTTAAATCAGCTGAAGCAGGTTTCCGTCATCCACGGAAAGGGCACGGGCGCATTGAGAAGCGGCATTCACAGCCACTTAAAAAGACACCCGGCCGTTTCGGAGTTCCGCTTGGGCCGCTTTGGCGAGGGCGAGGACGGCGTGACGATACTGACGCTTAAATAGAACGGAGGAGACGGAACAATGAAAAGAGGTATTCTTGTTTTTCTTGCTATGATGATGGTTTTGTCAGGCGCGGCTTTTTCGGAAACGGTAACAAGGGACGTTATTTTCACATCCGATAATCCTCTTCCTGACATCTATGAATCCGTGCATGATTCGGTCGTCGTGCTTGCGCTGACGACTACCATATGGGACAGTGAGACCGGACATGTGGACACCTTCGACGAGGGCGGCGGAAGCGCCGTATATATTGACGACAGAGGGTATTTTCTGACCAATTACCACGTGGTCGAGGAAGCCGACGAATTGGAGATCCGCCTTGCGGACGGCACGGCATATGAGGCGACGCTTGTCGGCTTTGACGAAGCGACGGACGTTGCTGTGGTCAAGATTGATGAAAAGTTTGACGCGGAGCCTGTGAAAATCGGATCCTCGAAGGATCTTCGCGTTGGCGAGCTCGTCTGCGCCATCGGAACGCCCGTGGACGAGAAGGCGATGTACAACACGCTTTCCGTTGGCGTTGTGTCGGGGCTCAACCGCGTCGACGCGGATCCTGAATCGACAAGAGCGGTCGAGCTGATTCAGACGGACATGGCGATCAACCCCGGAAACTCCGGCGGCGCGCTTCTGAATGCGAAGGGAGAGATGGTAGGCATTCCCTTCATGAAGTACATGGGCTATTATTATAAGGATGAAACGGGCGAGGAGCTGATCGTCTATGAAAGCCTTGCCTTTGCCATTTCCATGGACGTCGCATGGCCGATTGCCGAGGCGATCATTGAAAACGGCGTTTACAACCGTCCGCGCTTCGGCGTTTCCGTTCAGGATATTGACGGTCCTGAAGAGATGCTCAAAAACTATCCGCCCAAGGGCATGAAGATTTTGGAGGTTGAAAAGGGCGGAAGCGGCGCGCGCGCGGGCCTGCGTGTAAACGACGTCATCACCCATGTAAACGGCGTGCGCGTGTACAATTTCCGCGAGTACACGAAGATTGTCGACAAGATTCCTGCGGGCGAAGCGTTTGAAATCACCATTGCCAGATATGACGACGCAAACGGCGAAAAGCTTCAAAAGCCCGTCCAGATGACGCTTACCGTTGTGCTTGAAATGATCGACTGAGGATACGGCATGAATGCAATATTGGTTGTGGCGGGAATTATTAAGAGGGGTGACTTGATTTTCGCCGCGCAGAGAAACGAAAAGGCGCATCAGGGGCTCAAGTGGGAGTTCCCCGGCGGTAAAGTCGAAGAAGGCGAAACGCCGGAAAATGCGCTTGAAAGAGAGCTTTTTGAGGAATTAGGCATTCAAACCAGAACGGGCAGGCTGTTTTCGGAAAAAACGCATGCCTACCCGGAAAAAACAGTCAGGGTGCTTTTTTACCTTACGGAAATTACGTCGGGCGAACCGAGGGCGCTTGAGGCCAATCAGGTTGGCTGGTTTTCTAAAGAGGCGCTTGTACGCCTTGACTTTTCCGGTGCGGACGGGATTGTTGCCAAAGAGATTCAAGCGCGAATGTAATTTGGAAGACACAGACGACAATTGAGACGCGAAAATGTATAATTGGAAGCGTACCTCTTTAAAAGGAACCGGGAAGAGCGTATACTTGGATTGTGATTCAAACAAAGGAGGGAAAAAGGAAATGGGATTTCTGGCATTCATATCGGAAAACGCGCTTCAGCTTCTGATGATGGCGATCGGATTTGGACTGTTGGTATTCGAAATCTACCTGCCGGGCTTTGGCGTGGCGGGAATTTCGGGATCGGCGCTTCTGATTCTGGGTATCATCATGGCAGCGGATTCTGTTGTCGAGGGGCTGGTCATTGCGCTTATCGCCATCATTCTTTTGGGCATCGCCTTCACAATCGCCATGCGGGCGGGCGCAAAGGGCAGGATCTTAAACAAAAAGCTGGTGCTGGACGCAGTGGCGACCGATGCTCAAAAGGAAAATCCTCTGGATTACTATGTGGGCCTTGAGGGAAAAGCGGTTACGCCGTTAAGCCCTGTCGGTTCCGCTGAAATTGAGGGCGTTCGCATAGGCGTTCTTTCGGAAGGCGGATATGTTCAGGCGGGCGAGAAGGTAAAGGTCGTTCGCGTTGAAGGAAAACAGCTGTACGTCGTTAGAGCATAAAATTGGAAAGGGGATTCACCATGCAGGATATCACTATGATCATGGCGGCTCTGGTCGCGGTTATTTTAATCATTGTCGTTTATTTCTTCGCTCGATTCTTCCCGATTGGCCTTTGGATTTCCGCGCTGGCTTCCGGCGTAAGGATCAAGATTTCGATTCTGATCGGTATGCGCTTTCGAAGAATCGCGCCCGGCGACATCGTGCGTCCGCTCATCAAGGCCACAAAAGCCGGTCTTGACATCAATATCAACGAGATGGAAGCCCACCTGCTTGCGGGCGGCCGTCTGAATATGGTGATCGACGCTTTGATTGCCGCGCAGGCTGCGAACATTGATCTTTCCTTTGAAAGCTGCCGCGCGATCGACCTTGCGGGCCGCGATGTTCTGGATGCCGTTAAGACCTCCGTTAATCCCAAGGTTATCGAAACGCCCACCGTTGCCGCGGTTGCCAAGGACGGCATTGAGCTTCGCGCGAAGGCGCGCGTTACCGTTCGCACGAACCTTGAACAGCTGGTTGGCGGCGCAGGCGAGGAAACCATTCTGGCCCGTGTCGGCGAGGGCATTGTAACCACCATCGGTTCTTCCGATACGCACAAAGAGGTTCTGGAAAATCCCGACCGCATCAGTATGACCGTTCTTGACAAGGGCCTTTCCGAAGGCACGGCATATAAAATTCTCTCCATCGACATCGCGGATGTGGACGTCGGCAGAAACGTCGGCGCACAGCTGCAGATGGATCAGGCGGAAGCCGACAGACGCATCGCGCAGGCCAAGGCGGAGGAACGCCGCGCCATGGCGGTCGCCAAGGAGCAGGAGAACATCGCATACGTTCAGGAAATGCGCGCCCGCGTTGTCGAGGCTGAGGCGGAAGTGCCGCGCGCCATGGCGGAAGCGCTCAGAAGCGGAAAAATGGGCGTTATGGACTACTATCGCCTTCAGAACGTAGAGGCCGACACAGAGATGCGCAAGTCCATCGCGGGCACGGGCATTCCCGCTGCCACCGATGACGAAATCGGTTTGGACAAGTAAAAAGTCTTCACCTGCTTTTTAAGGAAGGGAGGACACGCAGATGGTCTTTATGCCGATACTGCTTGTGATCATTGTGATTGCGAGCGTTTATGCAAACTACAATAAGATTGCCAAACAGCGCCTTGAAGACGAAAAAAAACGCATGGAAAGGCGGCGGAGCGCAAAAAAGACTTTTGATGAGGCGCAAAGCGCAAGCGTTCGATCGGTTGCGCCCGTTTCGGACAGGATTGCGCCTCAGCAATCCCAGAGGACGGCGGCGCCTGCCGGTCAAACGGTCAGACCGCGCGTTTCCGTCAAAGATATGCGCTCAAGCGTAATCATGGCGGAAATACTGAACAAACCCGTGTCTTTGCGGGGAAAATAAAGCCTTGACGCCCCGACCTCGGCCGGGGCGCTTTAGCAGTTGCGAGGGAAAAATGCAGAACATACGAACGCTCATTGCGGACGACGATATGGGAATGCGCCTTGTGATGAAGAAATTCATTGAACGCGCGGGCGGATTCGAGTTGGTTGGAGAGGCGGCGGACGGGGAGGCGCTTGTGAGGCTTCACGGCGAAACCAAGCCTGACGTAATCATTTTGGACGTTGAAATGCCCCGTTTGACCGGCACGCAGGCGGCGAAAATTATTCAAGATGTGAATCCCAAGACCATTTTGATCTTTGCCACCGCGCATGAAGATTACAGGAAGGACGCATTTGAAGTTTACGCGTTTGACTATCTGACCAAGCCCTTTAAAATGGACAGGGTTATGACGACGCTTGAAATGGTTAAAACGCGGTTTTTTCACGCTGCGGACAAGAAAAATGCGGAAAGTATGCAGGAAAAAACGCTGAGCGGGCAGAAATTAATGCTTAGGCATAAAGATGGGATTACGTTTGCGGATGTGGATGAAATCCTGCTTGTGCAAAGAGAGGACCGTTCAACTGTTATAGAGCTTGCGGGCGGGAAACGGCTTGTTACCAGCGAGGGTCTTTCGGAGATTGAAAAGCGCTTGCCCGGGGACAAGTTTTTCCGAACCCACAAATCCTATATCGTAGGTCTTGACCACATCGAGTCCATCACGCCTTACGGGCGATGGACGTATATGGTTCAGCTGCGCGGCACGGAGCATGACGCGCTGATTACCGCCGAGCGGCTGGACGCGCTTGAAAAACGATTTGAGTAGACACATAAAGGAGATGGAATGATGCTTAAAAAGGGAGCATGCGAGCGAGCGCTTGAAAAAGCGATTTCCTCCGGCGGAGATTTTGCGGAAGTCTTTTATGAGGACACGAGGCGTTCGCGCCTGTCCCAGACCGACGATAAAGTGGATGTTGCCACGGCAGGCAGAATCCACGGCGCAGGTCTTCGCGTGTATAAGGGAACCAATTCCGTATACGTTTACACCAACGATACCTCAGACAAGGGCCTTATGGAGCTTGCCGAGCGCGCAAAGGACGCCATTGGCACAGAGTGCGCAAACGGAAAGACCATTCATCTCACCGGCAGCATCGTAAAGAATATCCATGGCATCGAGCTCCTTCCCATGGATGTGCCGGGTGAGGAAAGAGTAAAAATTATCAAGGAAGCCTGCAAGGTCGTAAAGGCGTACAATAGCGAGATTTCGCAGGCCTCGGCCGCTCTTTGGGATTGGGAGCAGAATGTGACCATCGCCAATACCGAGGGCATGTTTAAGTCTGACAGGCGCGTGTATTCCCGCATGATGGTCAGAGCGGTTGCCTCCGGAAACGGCGAAAACCAGACCGGCGCGGAATCTCCCGGCGCGATGAAGGGCTTTGAATTTTTCAAAAACGACGTGGATATCGCTGAAATTTCGAAGGTCGCGGCGCAGCGTGCAATCACGATGCTGCATGCCGACCAGTGTCCCGCGGGCGTAATGCCTGTCGTCATCGACGGCGGCTTCGGCGGCGTCATCTTCCACGAAGCCTGCGGTCATTCCCTTGAGGCTACGTCCGTCGCCTACGGAAACAGCGAATTTGCGGGCAAGCTTGGCCAGCAGATTGCTTCTCCCATCGTAACCGCCATTGACGACGGAACCATTGCGGGCGAATGGGGCAGCGAGAACATCGACGATGAAGGCAACCCCACTACCAAGCTTGTTCTCATTGAAAACGGCATTCTCAAAAATTATATGATCGACCGTCTGAACGGCCGAAAGATGAACATGCCTGTGACCGGCAACGGCAGACGCGAAAACTATGCCTATGCGCCGACTTCCCGCATGCGCAACACCTATATCGCCGCGGGCAGCCACGACGAGGGCGAAATCATCGCTTCCTGCGCCGATGGATTGTACGCCAAGGTCATGGGCGGCGGCAGCGTCAACCCCTTGACCGGCGAATTCAACTTTGCTGTGGGCGAAGGATATCTGATCAAAAACGGCAAGATCGACCGCCCCGTTCGCGGCGCGACCCTGATCGGCAAGGGTGGACAGACCCTCATGAAGATCGACCGCGTCGGAAAGAAGATGTGGATGGCGCAGGGCATGTGCGGAAGCTCCTCGGGAAGCGTTCCCACCAATGTCGGCCAGCCGATGATCCGCGTAACCGATATGACGGTAGGAGGCAGATAAATGGACAGACAGCTTTTTATCGATAAATTGTTTTTAGCGGCCAAGGAAGCCGGAATTGAAGAGTGCGAAGCTTATTTCGCCATGAGCGACGACTTCTCCGTCGAGGTTCTGGAAGGCCAGATCAAGGAATATTCCGCAGCGATCACCTCCGGCGTTTGTTTAAGAGGCGTATACAATGGAAAAATGGGCTATGCGTCCAGCGAGGAGATGGACGAAAGCGCGATTGAAATGCTTGTAAACAGCGTAAAGGAAAACGCGATCCTCATTGAAACCGACGACAAAACGACGATCTTTGAGGGAAGCGAAGCATACGAAACGCTCAACAGCTATAATGAGGAAACGGCCTCGGTTCCTGCCTCCGTCAAGATTCAGGAAGCGATGGAGCTTGAAAAGCTTGTAAAGGCTGCCGATCCGCGCGTTGTCAGAACCGAAGGATGCTCCTATGCTTCCATGATCAACGAAAAGCGCATCGTCAACTCAAAGGGTCTGGATGTGAGCTTCAAGGCCTGCATGCTGGGCGCGGTCGCAGTTCCGATTGTCTCTGAAAACGGAAAGGTCAATTATGCTTTCAGCCTCAAGTATGCCTTCGACAAAAAGGACGTTGACATCAATGAAGTTGCCCAGAAAGCCGTAAAGGAAGCGCTTTCCGGCCTCAACGCTTCGCCTGTTCCTTCCGGCGAATACAAGACCATTTTCAGAAACGATGTTGCGGCGGGTCTGCTCGCCACCTTCTCAAGCGTATTCTCCGCCGAGAGCGCGAGAAAGGGCTTATCGCTCTTAAAGGGCCGCGAGGGCGAAGTAATCGCCTCTGAAAACGTTACGATCATCGACGATCCGCTGATGGCCGGCGGCTTTGCCTCCTGCCCGTTTGACGCGGAGGGCGTAGCGACCAGAACAAAGACCGTCGTTGAAAAAGGAACGCTCAATACGCTTTTACACAATCGCACGACGGCAGAGGCTATGGGCAAGGAAACCACGGGAAACGCCTCCAAGGGCGGCTATTCCGCGCCGGTTCTCGTCGCGCCTACCAACTTCTATCTGAAGCCCGGCGACAAGGAATTTGATAAGCTTGTTGAGGAAGTAGGCGACGGCCTTCTGATCACCAGCCTCATGGGCATGCACTCCGGCGCAAACCAAATCAGCGGCGACTTCTCTTTGGGCGCAAAGGGATTCCGCATTGAAGGCGGCAGGATCACAACGCCTGTTGAGCAGATCACGGTGGCCGACAACTTCTTTGAGCTTTTAAAGAAGATTGCCTGCGTGGCGAGCGACCTTGAATTCCGCCCCGGTATTTCCACCGCCATCGGCGCGCCCTCCTTCTTCGTTGAAAAAATCGCCGTTGCAGGCGCATAAATCAGATGATATACCGTCAGATACTTCTCTGACGGTATAAATTTATGTAAATCTACACTTATGGTGCATATAATTCTTAAATATATATTACAGAATTATTTACAAATACGTCTAAAAAGTGTATAATGTGTAGACGCACTGAAGAGAATGCACGAGAGGACGATTTACATGAAAAGGCTGAATGTTATTGTGGCGGACGCTGACCGCGATCAGCTCATTCGAAATACAAAACAGCTGTCGAGGATGGAAGGAATCGACATCGTCACAAGCACCATGTACGGCGAGGAAGTAATTCAGAAGGTTTACACATCGGACGTGGATGTTGTAGTTACGGATATTGTACTTAAAGGCATTGACGGAATTGGCGTTTTGGACGCGTTTCGAAAATTGGACAGGCCTGCTCCGAAGAAACTGATTCTGACGCGCATCGCTTCGGATTTTGTACAGGATGCGGTGTTTGAAAGAGGCGCAAGCTTTTTCATGACCAAGCCCGCGACGCCGATTCAATTGTATGAGAGAATCCGCATGCTGGGCGCAGCGGAAGCGAAGGGCGAAACTGGGCGCGACTATAAGGCGGATATTGGTTCGTTGCTTTTGAAAGCCGGGATTTCGCCCGAAATGAAAGGACATCGGTATTTGCAGGAAGCCGTTCGGATTCGTTTCTCTATGGGTGAAACGCACGGAAAACTGATGGAGAAGGTGTATCCTGAAATTGCGCGGCGCTTTTCTACGTCTGCGCAGTCTGTGGAAAGAGCGATACGAACCGCCATTTCGAGCGCATGGAAAAACGGCGCGATTCAGAAATACGCCGTAGAGACGGCAAATTCGACGCTTCTTCAAAGAAAGCCTACGGCGGGCGAGATGATAGAACATTTGTATGCGGCGATATCCATAAGCTTTGCCGTTTTTAGCTGATTAAGCGATTGCCGCAAATGCTTGCGTATGGTATAATGGAAGAAAATGGATGAAGGGAAGAGACGCTTATGTTTCGCATTGGTATTATTGGTTCTGAAAACTCCCATGCTGCGGCGTTTTCAAAGATTTTCAACACAACCGATTTATATCCTGACGTGAAGGTTGTCGCCATTTACGGGGAAGACCGCGCGGCGAGCGAGAGGATTTATAAGGAATACGGCCTTGAAAAATTATGCGACCATCCGAGCGAGATGGAGGGCATGGTGGACGCAATCATGGTTACCTCGCGTCATGGCGGTCTGCATTTTAAATATGCAAAGCCCTTCCTTGCAAAGGGCCTTCCTGCGTTTATCGACAAGCCTATCACCTGCGATCCTATGGAGGCGCTGGACCTTGTCAGATGCGCTTCTGTGGGAAAAGCGCCGTTTATGGGCGGGTCGTCCACGCGCTTGGTGCCTGATACGCTGAAATTCAAGAAGGCTGCGGAAGAAGCCATCAAGGCGGGAAAACTCGTCGGCGGTCACGTTTGGGCGCCGGTCAATATGATGAACCCGTACGGCGATTTCTGGTTTTATGCTTCGCATCTTGTCGAAATCGCGCTCACAATTTTCGGATACCGCCCCTTTGAAGTCGGCGCGTTCAGAACCGACAGCGGCGTGACTGCGCTTCTCAACTACGGCGCCTACGCCGTTCACATGACGTTCTCCGAAGGCAACTACAACTACGGCGCAACGGTTATTGCAGACGAGGTCACAACCGGCAGTATTGATATTTCCGACTGCTATTCCTACGAGTGCGGGGAATATGTGAACATGCTCAAGACCGGCCATATGCCGCAGGATGCGCATGATTTCGTTGAGGCTGTCTGCGTGATGAACGCAATCGAAGAAAGCTTCAAAACCGGAAAGCGCGTGAGAATCGTAAATGTGCGCGCATAATGAAAGGATTTATGTCCTCGATGTAAACGGCTTTCAGGTAGATGCGGCATATAAGCCAAGCGAGGAAGCCTTGATTGATTGGACAATCGATCATCTTATGTCTCTCAGACAGAAAAAAGCCCAGGATGGGGGAGAAAAAACCATAGCGTTTTTCTCAGGACCGCCAGGCGCGGGAAAAAGCACGCTTGCGCTTTCTGTCTGTAAGCGAGCGGAGGAAAGAAAAACGGCTTATTCCTTTGAATGTCTGGGCCTTGACGGTTTTCATAAAAGAAGGGATGTTCTTCTAAACACCTATACGGAAAAAGACGGAAGAAGAATTAACCTTAACGACATAAAGGGTGCGCCGGAGACATTTGACGCGGAGACGTTTTGCAACTCACTTTTTGGCGTAAAAACGAGAAAAAGCGTCCTTTGGCCAGTTTATGACAGAAGGATTCACGATGTTTCAGATGAGATGAAAAAGGTTTCGGGCGATATTCTTCTGATCGAAGGCAACTGGCTGACGCTTAGCGGAATTTGGGCGAAAGCAAGGGAAATGTGCGACATCACCTTTTCCGTCGACGCAGACGATATGCTGTTAAAAGAAAGGTTGATCGGCAGAAAAGTTCGCGGCGGAAAGACGATGGAAGAAGCGGTCGACTGGTTCAAGCGCGTCGACGGGCCGAATATCCGTCTTTATCGCAAAGAATCCGTGCCTTCCGATGTCGGTTTTATCCGAAAAAACGGGATTTTGTTACTGTCACACAAAAAAATATAGAGAAACTTGCATTTATGCGCCGTTTGACAGGGGACGGCGCATTTGTTTTGCAATATGACGGGTGAAATTATGCAAATGAAGGAAAATGAATGTGCATACAGCGATCGTTTATGCAATAAATATTGTATAGACACATCAAAAATGACTAACAAATGGGGAATATAAACAAATACTTGACAAAAATTAAGTTATAATGCATAATATAGTGGAAAAGGATTTAAGACACCTGCATATTTCAATTGCAGAATAATATGCAAAAGTGTTTTTGAATACAGAAAGGAAGTGAACCCAATTGCTTCTTGAAATGCGGGAAATCCAAAAATCCTTCCCGGGCGTTCACGCGCTGGATGATTGCCGCTTCGAGCTTGCAGCCGGCGAGGTTCACGCGCTGGTCGGAGAAAACGGCGCTGGAAAGTCGACGCTGATGAAGGTGCTCACGGGCGTATATCAGAAGGATTCCGGCCACATTTTTATAGACGGCGAAGAGGTACATATAGAGAACACGCGCGATGCGCAGGCGCTGGGTATATCGATCATCCATCAGGAGCTCAACCTGATGAAAGATTTGACGGTTGCAGAAAACATCTACATCGGCCGCGAATCCATGAAGGGAGCGTTTTTGAATAAAAACGCTCAGAATCAAAGGGCTGCAATGCTGCTTGAAAAACTGAACATCAAGCTTTCGCCCCTTCAGATCGTAGGCGAGCTTTCCGTCGCCAAGCAGCAGATGGTTGAGATTGCAAAGGCGCTTTCCTATAATAATACGCGCATTCTGATCATGGACGAGCCGAGCGCAGCGCTGACCGAAACGGAAATCGAGGATCTTTTCAGATTTATCCGTCAGCTCAAGGAAAAGGGCGTCGGCATCGTGTACATCTCCCACCGAATGGGCGAGCTTAAGCAGATCACCGACAGAATCACCGTCATGCGTGATGGCCAGTATATCAATACAGTCCTTACCAAGGACGTTACGCTTGATGAAATTATTCAAATGATGGTCGGACGTGTTATCTACGAGCAGCCCAAGACGCATTCGAACGTCGCGCCGGATGCGCCGGTGGTTCTCGAATGCAGGGGGCTTTGCTCAAAGGATGTAAAAAACGTTTCCTTCCAGCTCAAAAAAGGCGAAATCCTGGGCTTTGCAGGCCTTATGGGCGCGGGCAGAACCGAAACCGTGCGCCTATTATACGGCGCGGACAAGCGGGATGCGGGCGAAATCTTCGTAAACGGAAAGAAGGTTCCCATCAAAACGCCTGCAGACGCGGTAAAAGCTGGCATCGGCTACCTGTCCGAGGACAGAAAGCGCTTTGGCCTTTGTCTCCAGCTTTCCGTTGCACACAATACAGCCCTTCCCTCGCTTGACGAGCTTTCCGGCGCGGTTGCCGTAAACGATAAAAAGGTTCGCGCATTCTCCGATGTTTACAAAAAGCGCATCGCCATCAAAACGCCTACGGTCGACACGCAGGTCAGAACCCTTTCGGGCGGAAATATGCAGAAGGTCGTTGTCGCCAAGTGGCTGCTTCGAAACTGCGATATTCTGATCTTTGACGAGCCTACGCGCGGTATCGACGTTGGCGCGAAGAACGAAATCTACAAGCTCATGAACCAGCTTGCGGAGGAAGGAAAATCACTCATTATGATTTCCTCTGAAATGCAGGAGCTTTTGAGAATGTCCGACCGCATCGTCGTCATGTGCGAGGGTGAAAAGACCGGTGAGATGCTGATACAGGACGCCACGCAGGAAAAGATCATGTCGCTCGCGGCGTCGAGAAAGTAGGGGTGGGGACAGATATGAAAAAGAAAAACATGCGCCTGATTGCAAGCTGTGCGATCATTCTGGGCGTTGTGCTTGCGTATTTTGGCATTGTCGGTCTGTACGTGGTTCCGGGTATCCACGCGTTCGGCGCGAATGCAGATCTTTATACGCTTGACAAGAATGCAACCTGTGAAGAAATCATTCATCTTATAAACGGCGGCGAATACGAGCTTGATGAAAAAGCCGTCTCGAAGCTTTCCAAAAACGGCGACGTTAAGGCGCTCAAGGATAAGCTTCCAGGTTATCTCGCCGAATACGAAAGCATCCAGACACAGCTTGAACAGGAACAGGCGACGGTGCTTAGCGAAATTCAGGCCAAGCTCGACGAAATCTCTCAGCCTAAAAAGGAGCTGATGATCGCCATCAGGAAAGCGCAGAAAGCGCTGCCTGAGGGGCAGACCACGAGTGAAGAAATTGACAAGCTTCAAAAAGAGCTTGACGAACTGAACGCGATCTACGATCAGCTGGTACTGGAAAAGCAGGCTGCTACCGATCAGCGAAATAAAGCAAAGGGCGCCCTCGCTCAGCTCAATCAGACCGTCAGCGAAGAAATCGGCTTTACCAAGCTCGCCATCAAGGCTCAGGCGAAAAAGGCTACCTTCTCCGATAAGCTCGACCTGTTTGCACATAAGGGCGACATCGCGCTTCTTGTAATCGGAGCAATCGTGCTGATTGCTGGCATCATTGGACGAATTGCCTTTAAGGAAGCGCATGTTTCCAATCTCCCTGACGAATTTAAGGAGTACAAGGGCGAAAAGATCAAGTATGCTTCCTCCGGACGCAAGTTTGATTTCCAAAAGCTCCTCGCGCCCGCAGCGCTCATCATCCTCTTTGCCTTCTTCATGGTTGCCGGTGAAAGCTTCAGAACCATGACCACCATGAAGGCTATTCTCGAAAATTCCTACTACATTGGCCTCCTGGCCTTCGGCGTAACGTTTGTCATTATGACCGGCGGCATCGATCTTTCCCTGGGCACCAACATGATCTGTTCGGCCTTGATCGGCTGCTATGCTTACAGCACGTGGGGACTTCCTCTGTGGCTTGCTGTATGGCTGGTTCCTGTGATTGCGATGTTCTTCGGATTTATGAATGGCGTGATGATTGCAAAATTAAAGCTCCCGCCCTTCATCGCAACCCTCGGAACCCAGATGATCACCATCGGCGCAGGCCAGATCGTAACCGGCGTAAAAACCCAGTATTATCCGACCATCGGTTCTGCGAACACCTGGTTTAAAACCGCGACCTTCCGCGTAGGCTCCTTCCCGATCGGCGTTATGTATCTGCTTCTGGCGTTTGTGATTGCGCTTATCCTGATCAACAAAACGAAGTTTGGCCGCTACACGCTCGCTATCGGTTCCAATGAAGAGGCTGCGCGCCTCTCCGGCGTCAACACCGACCGTTGGAAGATCATCGTCTACACCGTCTGCGGTCTCTTCGTAGGTTTTGCCGGCATCATGTACGCATCTGTAAACACCGTCATCATCCCCGGCTACGGAAGCGGACAGGAATTAAACGGCATCGCAGCCGTCGTTATCGGCGGAACGAGCATGGCTGGCGGCTCGGGCTCCATCGTCGGAACGTTGATCGGCGTATTCATTATGTCGGTTCTCAAAAGCGGTCTTACCTCAGTCGGCCTCCAGAGCCATTGGCAGACCTTCTTTACCGGTTTTGTCGTCATCGGCGCGGTGTTGCTGGATCAATTAAGAACCGCTTCCGCCCAGAAGGTCAAAGCTCCCAAGGCTAATAAAGCCAATAAAGCTTCCATCAAATAATCCCGATTCATTGCCGGGCAAACCCGGATGAATATATAGCAAATAGGAGGGTTACCACATGAAAAAAGTTCTCGCATTGGTTCTTGCGCTCGCAATGCTTCTGTGCATGGCGGCAATCGGCGAAAGCAAGCCGTACATCTCCGTTGTTTCCAAGGGCTTCCAGCATCAGTTCTGGCAGGCTGTATATCAGGGCTCTCTCAAAGCCGCTGAAGATTACGGCGTAGAGATCAACTTCGACGGCCCCGCGTCTGAAACGGAAATCGACGCGCAGGTTGAAATGCTCAAGGCTGAAATGGCCAAGAACCCCGTTGCCCTCGCTCTGGCTGCGCTTTCCACCGACGCTGTTATGACCGAGCTCCAGGAATGTCTCGAGAAGAAGATCCCTGTTATCGGCTTCGACTCCGGCGTACCGAATGCGCCCGAAGGATCCATCTACGCGACCGCTTCCACCAACAACCAGAACGCCGCCGCCCTGGCCGCGATCGAGTTTGAGAAGCTGGACGGCTTTGTAGACATGCTCTTTAACGCTACCGCCGAGAATCCCGTTGTCATCGCGGTTCTTTCTCAGGACGCCACCTCCGAATCTGTTACCAGCCGCACCACCGGCTTTGTAAACAAGATGAAGGAAATTGCTGAAGTTTACAACACCGTTTCCGTTGAAGGTCACGAGAAGTGGGCTGCTCCCGTAGAAGGCGCCGCCATCAAGATCTTCGTTCAGATTTCCGCCACCACCGAGACCGCTGACCTCGTAAACGCCACCAACGCGATCCTCGCGCTCAATGGCCTCAAGGCGGTATTCATCTCCAACGAAGGCGCAGTAAACGGCTTCTTGGCTGCCACTGCCGACGGCTCTGAGCTCGGCGAAGGCGGACAGTATGCCGACCTGATCGTAGCCGGCTTCGATGCAGGCGCGACTCAGAAGAACGCTGTTCGCAACGGCTGGTTCGTTGGCTCCGTAACCCAGGATCCCTTCCAGATCGGCTACAAGGCCGTTGAGCTCGCCTACAAGGCTTACATGGGCGAAGCTGTTGCCGACGTCGACACCGGCGCTCAGTGGTACACTGCCGAGAACATCGACAATCCTGACATCGCTCTGCTCGTTTACGACTGATTGACAAGAAGGATTTAAGTGAATCAGCAAAATGGAGGACCGCCCCGAAAGGGACGGTCCTCAGATCATCAACAAACCCCAGGGAGAGGTTTGGAGAGGGAGCGCACTCCCTCTCCATTTTCAATCGATTTTGGCGGCATGTACGGCAAAATCGCGCGTTTTCACTAAGCGAAGCGACTGAAAACGCTTCCCCTTCCCGATCGCCGCCCGGAAATCCCGCAGGATTTCAGGCGATCGGCCCCTCTCATCAAAAAAGGCACTTTTTTGATGACTTGACCGCCCCGAAAGGGACGGTCCTTTTACGCCTGGGGAAGTATTTGATGGAAAGAAATATAATTGGCGGATGAGAGAAGTGCAGTGGGGGCTTACATCCGCCGTTAAGCTTTGTTTATGTTCAACACTGCCTCAAATGATATGTTAAATCTTCATGAACCAACATTTGTTTACCTGACTAAACACAATTATAACTTGCATTATCTATCGTCCCTGATGTATAATAGGTGCGTTGCGTGTGGGTGAGTTATGCCATCGCCGGGATGACAAACTTGGTAAAAGCCCGCTCACAACACAGGGATGAACCGGAAGGTTGCGCTCAAAAGCCGCCGAAAGCGGAAAAAAGCGGCCGATAGAACGGTAATTTCCGGGGACCAGTCCGAAAATCGGGCGACGGCTCATGCGCCGTCGAATAATTCTTATAAGGGCACGCCCGGCAGCGTGTGCATGAGTCCAAAAAGGAGGACACCAAAACATGGCAAGCCAGAAGATCCGCATCAAGCTGAAGGCCTTTGAGCACTCGCTCATCGACCAGTCTGCAGCCCGCATCGTGGAAACCGCCAAGAGAACCGGTTCCCGCGTATCCGGCCCCATCCCGCTCCCCACGGAGAAGGAAATCGTCACTATCCTTCGTTCCCCCCACAAGCACAAGGATAGCCGCGAGCAGTTCGAACTGCGCACCCACAAGCGCTTAATCGACATCCTTCAGCCCACTCCCAAGACGATTGACGCTCTGACGAAGCTCGATCTTCCCGCAGGCGTTGAAATCGAAATCAAGCTCTAATACACTTCGGAGGTGTAACAATGAAGAAGGCAATTCTCGGCAAAAAGATCGGCATGACTCAGATCTTCCTTGCGGACGGTCGTCTGGTGCCGGTCACGGTCGTCGAAGCTGGCCCCTGCACCGTTACTCAGGTGAAGACGGCTGAAAAAGACGGCTATGAGGCGGTTCAGGTCGGTTTCGGAGAGCTCACCGAACAGAGAGCTCAGAAACTGAAGAACAAACCCGAGCTCGGCCACTTTGCAAAAGCGGGCGTACCCGCAACCCGTTATCTTCGCGAATTCCGCCTGGACGATATCTCCAGCCTCAAGGTTGGCGATCAGATCAAGGTTGACGTTTTCGCCGAAGGCGACAAGATCGACGTTTCCGGCATCACCAAGGGCCACGGCTTCACCGGCGTTATCCAGAGATGGAATCAGCACACCGGCCCCATGTCCCACGGTTCCAAGTATCATCGCGGCGTTGGTTCCCTGAGTGCGAACTCTGACCCCTCCCGCGTGTTCAAGGGAAAGAAAATGGCCGGCCAGTACGGCAACGAGAAGGTCACCATCCAGAATCTGGAAGTGATCCGCGTGGACGCCGAGAGAAATCTCCTGCTCGTCAAGGGCGCGCTGCCCGGAGCGAACGGAGCTCTGCTCTTCGTCCGTGACTCGGTCAAAGCCTGATTTTATCTGGAAGGAGGACGCAAACAATGCCTACTGTTAAAGTACTGAATATGCAGGGTCAGGTCGTTGGCTCTCAGGAGCTCTCCGAAGCCGTTTTCGGCGTCGAAGTTAACGTATCCGCCATGCATACCGTAGCCCGCGCGATTCTGAATGCTCAGCGCCAGGGCACGCAGTCCGCAAAGACCCGCACCGAAGTGCGCGGCGGCGGACGCAAAATCTACCGCCAGAAGGGCACCGGTAACGCGCGCCATCATGGCCGTCGCGCTCCCCAGTTCACCCACGGCGGCGTCGTATTCGCTGTCAAACCGCGTTCTTACAGAATCTCCGTTCCCCGCAAGATCCGCCGCCTCGCCATGCTGAGCGCGCTGACCTCCAAGGCCGTTGAGAACGAGATCATCGTTCTGGACAAGCTTGAGCTCGCCGAAGCCAAGACCAAGCTCGTTGCGAACATGCTCAAGGCCGTTAACGCCGGCAAGAAGGCCATGATCGTAACCGAGAACGCCGACACTTCTGTTGTACGCGCAGGCGCCAACATCGAAGGCGTTAAGGTTTCCCACGTTGGCATGCTCAACGTAGTTGACATTCTCCGCTATCAGAGCTTCGTCGTAACTGCTGACGCCGTTAAGAAGCTTGAGAACATGTATGACGACAGCGTTATCGAGGAGGTAAACGAATAATGAAGACTGCATACGATCTCATCATTCGTCCGGTCCTCACCGAAAAGTCTTACGCTTCCATCGCCGACAAAAAGTACGTCTTTGAAGTTGCGGTAAACGCCAACAAGACCGAAATCAAGGCGGCAGTTGAAGAGATCTTCGGCGTAAAGGTTGAGTCCGTCAACACCATGCGCGTTGAAGGTAAGATGAAGCGCCAGGGCCGCACCCAGGGCAGAACCCCTGAAATCAAGAAAGCTTATGTTACGCTCAAGAAGGATTCCAAGGCTATTGAATTCTTCGAGGGCATGGCGCAGTAAAGGGAGGCAAATCAAATGGCAGTTAGAGTTTATAAGCCGACCTCGCCCGCAAGGCGCTTTATGTCGGTACTGACGTTTGAAGAAATCACCAAGAAAGAGCCCGAGCGCTCTTTGGTGACCGATCTGCGTCACAAGGCTGGCCGTAACGCTCACGGCAAAATCACCGTTCGCCATCAGGGCGGCGGCGCTCGTCGTAAGTATCGCATCATCGACTTTAAGCGCAACAAGGACAACATCCCCGCCAAAGTCGCCGCGATCGAATACGATCCCAACCGTACCTGCTTCATCGCCCTTCTGGTTTATGCCGACGGCGAGAAGAGATACATTTTAGCTCCCCTCGACCTCAAGGTCGGCGACGTTGTTATGTCCGGCCCCGAGGCCGACATCAAGCCCGGCAACTGCCTCCCGATCGCCAACATCCCCCAGGGCACCCTGGTACACAATGTTGAGATCAAGGTTGGCAAGGGCGGCCAGATGGTCCGCGCTGCCGGCGCTGCCGCTCAGGTTATGGCGAAGGAAGGCGCTTATGCGCAGATCCGCCTGCCCTCCGGCGAAGTTCGCAAGGTTTCCATGAACGCCAGAGCGACCGTTGGCCAGGTTGGCAACACCGACCACGAAAACGTTCGCATCGGTAAGGCCGGCCGCACCCGTCACCTGGGTATCCGTCCCACCGTTCGAGGCGTTGTCATGAACCCCGTCGATCACCCGCACGGCGGCGGCGAAGGCCGTTCTCCGGTTGGTATGCCTGCTCCGATGTCTCCGTGGGGCAAGAAGACGCAGGGCGTCAAGACCCGCAAGCATCGCAAGTATTCCGACAAGATGATCGTTAAGAGAGCCGGCAAGAAATAAGCCGGATGCCGCATAAAGGAGGCAAACCACGAAATGAGCAGATCCGTTAAAAAGGGACCTTTCATTCAGGAAGTGCTGCTGAAGAGAGTTCAGGAACTCAATAAGAGCGGCGAGAAGAAAGTTCTCAAAACCTGGTCCCGTTCTTCTACCATTTTCCCGGATTTTGTCGGCCACACCGTAGCCGTACACGACGGCCGCAAGCACGTACCGGTATATGTAACCGAAGATATGGTCGGCCACAAGTTCGGCGAATTCGCCCCCACCCGTACGTTCAGGGGACATGCCGGCGAAAAAGCATCCGCCCGAAAGTAACGGAAAAGGAGTGAATGACGAATGGCAACCCGCATGAAGGAAAAAGCCGCCGCGCGCAAGGCTAACGCTGATAAGCGTCCGCACGCGATCGTCAAGAACGTTCGAATCTCTTCCCGCAAGGTCAAGATCGTTATCGATCTGATCCGCGGCAAGAAGGTAGACGAGGCGATGGCTATACTGATGTACACCCCCAAATCCGCGGCGCCTGTTGTTGAGAAGCTTCTCGCCAGCGCAATCGCGAATGCGGAAAACAACCTGAGCATGAACCGCGACGATCTGTATGTCGCCGAGGTTTACGCCAACCAGGGCCCGACCTACAAGCGTTATTGGGCTCGTTCGCACGGCCGCGCAGACGTGATCCTCAAGAGGACCAGTCACATTACCGTCGTGCTCGACCAGGTGAAATAAGGGAGGCAACAAAATGGGTCAGAAAGTTAATCCCCACGGCGCGCGCGTCGGTGTCATCCTGGATTGGAGCACCAAATGGTACGCGGGCAAGAAGGATTTTTCCAACAACCTGATTGACGACTACAAGCTTCGCACTTGGCTCAAGGAGAAGCTCAACTCCGCCGGCATCTCTCACATTGATATCGAGAGAAGCGGCGAGAAAGTCGGCGTCAGCGTATACACCGCGAAGCCCGGCATCATCATCGGCAAGGGCGGCGCAGGCGTTGAAGCTCTGAAGAAAGAAGTTCAGGCTTTCGTAGGTAAGGAAAACGTCAACCTCAACATCCTCGAGGTTAAGAACCCTGAGTGCGACGCTCAGCTCGTAGCTGAGAACATCGCCCAGCAGCTCGAAAAGCGCGTTTCCTTCCGTCGTGCAATGAAGCAGACCATTGGCCGCGCCATGAAGGCTGGCGCCAAGGGTATCAAGACCACCGTTTCCGGCCGTCTCGGCGGCGCGGACATCGCCCGCAGCGAAGGTTATCATGAGGGTTCCATCCCGCTTCAGACCCTTCGCGCGAACATCGATTACGGCTTTGCCGAGGCCCGCACGACCTACGGCCGCATCGGTGTTAAGG
>JAFWZN010000098.1 GCA_017522345.1 Clostridia bacterium
AAATTTCATATCTTGTGTTATACTATTCATGAGATTTGAAGCCACCTTCTTTAGTTTTTGTCTAGCAGCTTAACTATACCAGATTGGCTCTCAAATCTCTTTTGTTTTTTTATCTTTTCCAAGATGTATTGTAGCTCTACATTTTACGAATAAATAATCTGTTTTCCCTATTGCAAAAGCATTTAAGATGTGCTATAATATTCTGCGTCGGGTGAAAAGACCGAGAAAATTTCATATTTTTCTTTCGACCGTGTGGAGGAGTCGCCTAGCTTGGTCGAGGGCGCACGACTGGAAATCGTGTAGGCGTCAAAAGCGTCTCGAGGGTTCGAATCCCTCCTCCTCCGTAAAAAAATATGCAAAACAAAAGTTTTGCATATTTTTTTAATGAAGCGCCAAAGGCATGAAGCGTGCTTACGCACATGAAGCGCCCTTCGGGCATGAAGCGCGCCTGCGGCGCATTTAAGTTTGTTGGCGCTTCGCTTCACGTGCACAAAGTGCACGCTTCACGGCGGCAAAGCCGCTTCTTCATGTTCGCGAAGCGAACGCTTCACTTTACCTCGGCTGCGTATCCCGCCAAATAAAACGCGGGACGGGAAACCATTCCTCTGCAATCAAGACGCATTATGCATCTCGGTAGGGAAAGGGCTTACCGTCCCGCTTTATTTTATGTCCTTTACAGCTTCAAATCCGGAAGCGACGCAAACCCCTTCGCGAGATCCGCTTCCGTCGGGATGTAGTCGCTCATCACGCCGTCGTTGAACTTGGCGTACGCATAAAGATCGAAATAGCCCGTGCCGGTGAGGCCGAACAGGATGGTCTTTTCTTCGCCGGTCTCGCGGCACTTGATCGCCTCGTCCATCGCAACCTTGATGGCATGGCTGCTCTCGGGCGCAGGCAGAATGCCCTCCACGCGGGCAAATTCCTGTGCGGCGGCAAAAACGCTGGTCTGCTCAACAGATCTGGCTTCCATAAGGCCCTGATCATAGAGTTCAGATAAAATGCTGTTCATACCGTGATATCTGAGACCGCCTGCATGGCTGGAGGAGGGAATATAGCCGCTTCCGAGGGTATACATTTTGCAAAGCGGGCAAACCTTGCCGGTGTCGCAATAGTCGTAGGCGTACTTGCCGCGCGTCAAGCTCGGGCAGGACGCAGGCTCGACGGCGATAAACTGATAATCCTTCTCGCCGCGCAGCTTTTCGCCCATGAAGGGAGAAATGAGACCGCCGAGATTGGAGCCGCCGCCGGCGCAGCCGATGATCATGTCGGGCTTGATGCCGTATTTGTCCATCGCGATTTTACATTCCATGCCGATCACGGACTGATGGAGAAGCACCTGATTTAAAACGCTTCCAAGCACATAGCGGTAGCCGTCCCGGCTCATGGCGCTTTCAACGGCTTCGGAAATGGCGCAGCCTAAAGAACCGCCCGTTCCCGGGAACTCCTCGTTGATTCTGCGTCCGACATTCGTGGTCATGGACGGAGAAGGCGTTACGCTTGCGCCGTAGGTGCGCATGACTTCGCGGCGGAAGGGCTTTTGCTCATAGGAAACCTTGACCATGTATACATTGCAGTCGAGGTCAAAATAGGAGCAAGCCATGGAAAGCGCGGTGCCCCACTGGCCTGCGCCGGTCTCGGTGGTCACGCCCTTTAAGCCCTGCTGCTTGGCATAATACGCCTGCGCGATGGCGGAATTTAGTTTGTGGCTGCCGCTTGTGTTGTTGCCCTCAAATTTATAGTAAATCTTGGCGGGCGTATTCAGCTTCTTTTCAAGGCAGTACGCACGCACAAGGGGCGAGGGACGATACATCTTGTAAAAGTCCAGAATTTCCTGGGGAATCGGATATTCGCGGGTGTTGTCGTCCAGCTCCTGATTTACGAGCTCCTCGCAGAACACTTCTGAAAGCTCTTCCTTCGTCATGGGCTTTAATGTTTCGGGGTTCAGAAGCGGCGCGGGTTTCACTTTCATATCCGCGCGGACGTTATACCAATATTTCGGCATCTCGTTTTCTTCAAGATAAATTTTGTAGGGGATTTCCTTAGGCATGACCGTATATCTCCTTTCGCTGTCCTCGGGGACAGAAAAACCCTGTCCCAGTATCTTGTTTTGCTGGGACAGGGGAAACGTGCTCTTTTCTCCTGCGGTGCCACCCGGCTTGACGCTTCACGCGCCCTCTTTTTCCGTACTATCATACGGCAATCTTTTTTAACGGAGGATTATCTCCGGCTTGTATACTGGGCTTTCGCCGTTCAACGCGCCCTCGGAAGGCCATTCGCCGCCGCCGTTCACACTGCGCTTTCACCATCCGCAGCTCGCTTGAGAGACTTTTGCCTGCAGCTACTTTTCTTCCTCATCGGTTTTTATTATTAAAGCACACCAATCGCACAATGTCAACAAAAATATCAATTTCTTAACATTTCCGGGCCGAATTTGCCTTGCCGCTTGCAGGGCGCAGGCGGATTTGATATAATGGATCTATCTTAAAAAAGGTCGGGAGGATCAAGCGCGATGAATGCATTTTCGAAAAAACGCGTGCTTTTCGCATTTCCGAATGCGTCCGTCCCCTCCAGTCTATCCGAAGCCTTGTCCGAGCTTGGCATGGAAACCGCAGGCGCTGCTTCCGGCGTTTTGGAAACGCACAATTTTCTTCTGCATTCTGAGTGCGACTTCGTGTTTGCAAGCATTTTTCTCCCAATGCTTCCTTCATGCGGGCTGGAGGAAGGCGTTTATTCGCTTCCTTTGTATAAAAGACCCGCAATTCTGTATTTCGCACCCGAACATGCAGGCGAAATGATGCTCAAAGCATATTCGCCGCTTCTGACGCTCCCAGCAAGCGCACGGGAAATTGAAAAGAAGCTAAACGAAATCTATCCCGTCAGGGCGCGCAGTCAGGATATTAAAAAGGCGGAGGAAATCCTGTCCCGCATGGGTTTTGAAGACGTTTTGGAAAGAAGCTATCTTGCCCATGCCTGCGCCCTTTCGGTCAACGACTTAACGAAGGTGCGCTCGCTCAAAGGACATATTTATCCCTCCGTATCCCGCGCATTCGGCGTAGGCGAAACGAAAATTGCCGACAGCATGCGCCGCCTGATCGACAAAACCTTCCTCTTAGGCGATATCGAGAGCCAATACAGGCTGTTTGGAAGCTCCATCGACGAAACGCGCGGAAAGCCCACCGTCAGCCAGCTGCTCGCGCTCGTCGCAGAAATGATCAGAACAGGGAAGGCAGAATGAAAACGACATTGTATCTTATAAGGCACGCCGAGTCCGATCACGCGGTTCGGGATGCAAAAACAAGGCCGCTGACCGAAAAGGGCCTGCGTGATGCTAAAAAGCTCCCGCAATTTTTTAAAACCGTTCCCGTTACCCGCATTTTTTCAAGCCCGTATCTTCGCGCTTCTCAAACCGTCCTGCCGCTTTCCAAGGACAAAAATCTTCCCGTTATCACGGACGAACGCGCGCGCGAATGGATGGGCGGACGCCCCTTTCCCCAAGAGATTTTTGAAAGCCGCATGCGGGAGATGTTTGAAGACGAAAAAGCAACAAACGGCGGCGCGGAATCCTTGAAAGCGCTTAAAAAGCGGACGATGGCGCTTCTTATGCATCTTCTCACGCGCTATCCCGGCGAAACCATTGTAATCGGAACCCACGCGCTCGCGCTGACGGCGGCAATTATGAATTTTGACTCCTCCATAGGGCTTGAATTCCTAATGAATCTTCTCCCCGTCACGCCGTATATAGCGGAAATGATCTTTGAAGATTTTGCGCTCGTTTCCATGCGCTTTATTAATCCCTGCTATGAAGAAACAGCATTTTCGCGGGAGGATAAGATATGAAATACCATTACGACGTAATTGTCGCGGGCGGCGGCGTTGCCGGCTGCGCGGCTGCGCTCAGCGCGGTAAGAGAAGGGAAAAGCGTTCTTCTCATCGAAAAAACGCTCACCTTCGGCGGTCTTGGAACCATTGGCCTGATCAACTTCTTCGTGCCCATGTGCAACGGGCGCGGAAAAGCCATCACGAAGGGCATGTGCGCGGAATTTGTGGAGCTTTCAAAAAAATACGGCTGGGCGTTCACAACCGAAGAATGGAAAAACGGCGAGCCCAAGGAACAAACGAACGCGCGATACATGGTCAGATATTCTCCGAATATGTTCGCGCTGGCGCTCAGCGAAAGGCTCTATAAAGAAGGCGTGACGATTCTTTTAGACAGCGTCGTATTCGCCGCCGAATGCGAGGGCGGCAAGATACAGCGCGTTCGCGTCACGAACAAAACGGGCGACGAATGGTTTTCGGGCAGAATGTTCATCGATGCAACGGGCGACGCAGACCTTTGCAAATTCGCGGGCGCGCCCACGGTGGACGGAGAAAACTATTACACCTACATCGCCTTTGGCGCGACGCTTGAAAGCTGCAAAAGTGCCTATGAAGAAAAATCTATCGGCAAGCTGTATACGAATTTTAACGGCGGAAAATCTACGCTGTACGGGCAATTTCATCCCGAGGGGATGAAAAAATTCAAAGGCACGACGGGCGAGGAAGTGACGGAATACATCCTTAAAAACCAAATGGAGCTGATCGAAAGCCTCAAAAATCAGCCGCCCGATTCCAGAGACATCGTTACCCTTCCCACTATGCCGCAATTTCGCACCACGCGCCACATCGAGGGCATGTACACGCTGAAAACTGACGACGCTTACAAGCATTTTGACGACAGCGTGTGCCTGATCAACGATTTTGACCGCCGCGATTACCTTTACGAAGTCCCGCTTCGCTGTCTGATTGCCGAAAACACCAAAAATCTTCTTGCCGTCGGCCGCGCCGCAAGCGCGGAAGGGTATGCATGGGACGTTCTGCGCGTTATCCCGCCCGCGATTCTGACCG
The DNA here is from genome assembly GCA_017522345.1 of Clostridia bacterium. Lineage (GTDB taxonomy): Bacteria > Bacillota > Clostridia > Christensenellales > Aristaeellaceae > SFHK01. The sequence continues at coordinate 4,885 of JAFWZN010000098.1, forward strand.
GTCAGGCGGCAGGCGTCGCCGCGTGCCATGCGATTGAAGAAAATGCGGATATTCAGAATGTGGATATTCGCCGCCTTCAGAATTCACTGTCCGAGAAAAACGTGCTCATTCACATGACGAAGGAGCTTCTTCCTAAGGAAATGTAAATGATCTTATTAAAAGGAGAGATACCTATGGAGTTTTACAGAAAGCTGGTCGCCTCTAAAAAGATCAAAACCGCCGTGCTTCTGACCTTGACGATTTTGTACCTGTTGGGTCTGATCGCGTTTTTCCTGCACCCCGGCGTCGGCACCATCCTCTGGGCCGCCGCGCTCATTCCCTCCATCATGATTTACATCTACCAAAAACAGCTGGAGCGCGAAGAGAGCGTCAGAAAGGCCGAAGAAGAGGCGGAAAAGGAAGAAGAATAACGCGCGCAAACCTTTTCAGGCGAGAATTGTTTATTCACAAAGCGCGCGAAAGCCGCGCCGTTTTTGCGCATTCGTTCTTTGACGATCAATTTGTCCGCTCCGCCTGCACAATATGACATTGCACGCGCGAGGAATCCGCATTATAATAAGGACATAATCAAAACGCATTTCCGCCTGTGAGAGGAGGCATTTTCTCATGATCCGCCGCGTTCATACTGAAAACGGCTGGGTGCGCGGCCTGCCCGCCGCCGACCCCAGAATTACCAGCTATAAAGGCATTCCCTTTGCCGACAAGCCCATAGGCCCAAACCGCTGGCGCGCGCCGCAGCCCTGCCCCGACTGGGAGGGCGAGCTTTTCTGCGCCGATTTTGGCCCCATCGCCATGCAGGCGAACTGCGCGGGCGACCCGAAAAAGGACATCTATGCGCGCGAATGGGCGGTGGACGCAGAATTGCCCATGAGCGAGGACTGCCTTTACCTAAACGTCTGGGCGCCCGCCGACGGACGCAAAAATATGCCCGTATACGTGTGGTATTTCGGCGGCGGCTTGCAGGTTGGAAACACCACCGAGATGGAATTTGACGGCGAACGCATTGCCCGCCGCGGCGTGGTCGTGGTAACCGTCGGCTATCGCTTAAACGCCTTCGGCTTTTTATGCCATCCCGAGATTACGAAACAGCAGCCCGACGCGCCCGCGAATTTCGGTTTTCTGGATCAGCAGGCGGCAACGCGCTGGGTCAAAAGAAACATTGCCGCGTTCGGCGGCGACCCGGACAACATCACCATCGGCGGTCAGTCCGCCGGCGGCATGAGCGTCTGCGCCCAGATGACATGCCCCGGGAACAAGGGACTTTTCCAAAGAGCCATCGTGCAAAGCGGAACCTTCGCCCGCCCCTATGGCGATCAGTTTGGTTTGTTCCCGCGTTCTATGGAACAGTCTGAACAGCAGGGCGTTCGTTTCTTTGAAGCGCTGGGCGTAAAGACACTGGAGGAAGCCAGACAGCTCGATGCGCGCACCATCGAAAACAAATCTCTCGAATGGCCGTGGGGCTGCTGGAGCGAAGCAGTAGACGGCGTATTCAGCACGTATCCGAGCGCCCAATGGTATTTGCATCCCGAGCGCGTAATCTGCCCGGTGCTTCTGGGTCAGACTTCTTCGGAATTCACCGCCGCGCCCGACTGCAAAACGGAAGAAGACCTTGAAAAACTGGCAGAAGCCGTATTCCCGGACAAAAAAGACGAATTCCTTTCGCACTTCACCCGTCCCGCAACCGAAGAAACGATCTTTACGGAGGGCAATATTCACGCCATCGACTTCGCCATCCGCGCGGCCAGCGTGAACAACAAAGAAAACGGGATCGATCAGCCCTTATACGCCTACAATTTCGACGCGGAGATTCCCGGCTGGGACAATCCCGGAACGTTCCACTCGGTCGATCTGTGGTTCTTCTTTGAAACCCTCGCCAAGTGCTGGCGTCCTTTTACCGGAAAGCACTACGATCTTGCCAGAAACATGTGCGACTATTGGGTGAACTTCATCAAAAACGGCGACCCGAACGGACTTGACAGTCAGGGACGCGAGCTTCCCCTCTGGCCGCGCCTTGATGAAGCGAATCCTGTCCGCATGCTGTTCAAGGACGACTCCCGCCCGGTCAAGTGGGCGCTTTCGAAGCTGGAATCTTTCCTGATTTCAGAGCACCTGAAGCGGGAAGGAAAATAGAAAAAAGCCAAAGCGCGATGCGCAAAACCCGCCCCCTGCGATGGAAGCAATGCTGTTTCCTGCAGGGGGCGGGTTTTAATCGTGAGTGTTTCTTTTATACCGCCGCGAAGGCGCTGGATGTGGCTTCATCCTCGTACTGGCGGGTGTAGAGGTTGTAGTAATGGCCGCGGGCCTTTAACAGCTCGTCGTGGCGGCCGCGCTCGATGATTTTGCCGTCCCGGACAACCAGAATGAGGTCGGCGTTTTTAACGGTCGATAAGCGGTGGGCAATGACGAGCGAGGTTCTGCCCTTGATGATGGTCTCGATCGCGGACTGAATCTTCTGCTCAGTCAGCGTATCGACGGAAGCAGTGGCTTCGTCAAGAACCAGAATTCTGGGATCGGCCAGAATCGCGCGGGCGAAAGAGATCAGCTGTTTTTCGCCGGTTGAAAGCATGTCGCCGCCCTCGCCGACGTCGCTGTCCAGTCCCTTCTCCATCTTCTTTACAACTTCCTCGGCGGAAACCAGCTTGAGCGCGCGCTCGATTTGTTCTTCGGTAGCGTTCGGATTTCCGTAGAGAAGGTTTTCGCGCACGGTGCCGGAAAACAGATGCGGCGTCTGAAGCACGTAGCCGATGGCGGAATGCAGCCACAGCTGGCTTCTTTCGCGCGCGTCGCGGCCGTCGATTAACACCTGACCCTTCGTGGGCTCAAAGAAGCGGCACACGAGGTTGACGAGCGTCGATTTGCCTGCGCCGGTTTCGCCGACAATGGCGATGTTGGAGCCGAAGGGAATTTTCAAATTGAAGTTTTCAAGCACGTATTCGTCGCCGTCGGGATACATGAAGTCGACGTCCTTAAACTCGATGTCGCCCTTGATTTCTTCCCAGTTTTCGCGCTTGGGATTAAAGCTGTCGCCGTACTTTTCGATGACCTCGTCGGTATCCGTTACGTCGGATTTGGTTTCCATGAGGCGCGAGAAGCGCTCGATGTTGACCTGGGTGGTAATGAGGTCGGAAATGGCGTCGATGATCCAGCGGACAGGCTCCATCATGCCCTGCGCGTAGGACATGAACATCGAAAATGTTCCGACCTCGCTTTCGGCGATATAGCCGCCGCGCCAGAGAACGATGGCCAGCGCAAGGGAGGAAGCCATGTTGAGGGTTGCGGAGAACATGCCGCGAAGGTGCGCGACGCGAACGGACTTTTTGCGCATTCTGCCGGTGTCGGACAGGAAATCCTTCGCCATCTTGTCCTCGATTACGAGGGTTTTGATGGTTTTGGCGCCCGTGATGCCTTCGTTGAAGTCGGAGGTGATCTTACTGTTTAATTCTCGCACCTCGCGGTTTACGCGGATGAGCTTGGTCTGGAAGATGGAAAACAGAACGACGATCAGGGGAAGAATCGCGATAACCAAAATGGCAAGTTTGAAATTGACAATCAGCATGATGACAACCGCGCCGATTAAATAAGACAAGTGCCACACGCTGTCCATCAGCGACCACGAAACCAATGATCCGATGCGCGAGGTGTCGGAAATGACGCGCGCGTGGATGTAGCCGACGGAATTTTGGTTGAAATAGGAGAACGACAGCGTCTGCAGATGGCTGAACGCCGCATTTCGAAGGTCGCGGTTCACGCGGACTTCCGTAGACATGGCGTGTTTGCAGGAAATGTAATTGAGAACGCCCGTCAGGCAAATGATGATTAGGTAGAGAATGATGAAAAACGGAAGCGTGTCCAGCGTGCCTTTTCCGATAAAGTGGTTCAGCGCGTACCGCTGAAACTGCGGAACGAGCAGATCGACGCCCGTGGACATTAAACCGCAGGCAACCATTGCGAACATGACCGCGCGGTACTTTTTCATGTAGGGAATGATTTTTCCGATGCCGAAAAATTTAAGCGAACGCTTTTCTTCGTTCCTTTCCATTACGCGTCCACCTCCTCTTTGGACAGGGACTGGATTTCGTAGATCTTCTGGTAAAGTCCCCCGGCTTTTTCAAGTTCGTCCGGCGTTCCCATTTCGACGATTCTGCCCTTATCAAGCACGATGATCTTGTCGGCCTTGGAAAGGGTGGTAATTCTATGGGAAATCAGGATGATCGAAGCGCTTCCGAAGCGGGCTTCCAGCGCCTTTCTGATTTTCGCGTCGGTTTCCGCGTCAACGGCGGACAGCGAATCGTCGAAAATCATGATGGGCGTTTTCTGCGTAAGCATGCGGGCAATGGCCGCGCGCTGCTTCTGACCGCCGGAAAGGGTCACGCCGCGCTCGCCCACGAAGGTTTCATAGCCCTTGGTGAAGCCCTCGATGGTTTCGTCGAGGCAGGCGGCTCTGGCGGCTTCACGAATGTCGGTCAGGGTCAGATTGTCGTTTGTGATGGACAGGTTTTCCTTAAGCGTGCGGGAGAACAGGAACGGCTCCTGTAAAACGATGCCGATATTTTTTCTCAGATGCTCGCGCTTGATTTTTCGGATATCCACGCCGCCGATTGAAATCGTGCCGTTTTCCTCGGGCAGATCGTACAGGCGGTCAAGCAGAAGCATCATCGTGGATTTGCCGCTGCCCGTGCCGCCGAGAATGCCCAGCGTCGTGCCCGCCTTCATGGTAAAGGAAATGTCCTTGAGCATCTGCGGACAGCCGTCGTAGGCAAAGTTCACATGGTCAAAGGCAATATCGCCGGTAAGGTCGGGCTCGATGGCGTCTTCTGCATCGGTTTCAATGTCGCTTCCGATGATATAGCCGATGCGGTCCACTGCAACGCCGGCCTTGCTCATGTCGGAAATCATACGGCCCAATTGTCTGATCGGCCAGATGAGCATGGAGTTATAGGAAATAAAGGCGATGTAGTTGCCCTCGGTCATCTGCTTGTCCAGGCAGAACACCACGCCGAAAATAACCACCAGCATGATCTGAATGCCGGACAAAATGTCGCTGGTCGCCCAGAAGCGGCTCATGACCTTGCCCAAGCGCACCCAAAGGCCGGTATATTCTTCGTTGTGCTTTTCAAAGCGATCTTTTTCATATCTTTCCCGGCCGAATGCGCGCACGACGCGAACGCCGGTCAGGTTTTCCTGCGCCATGGCGGAAAGCCTTCCCTCAGACTCGTCGCACTCCTTGAAGCCGGAACCGATCTTGTTGTGGAAGCGGAACGAATACCACACGATAATCGGCATGGGCGCAAGGGCGATCAGCGCCAGACCCCAATGCATACTAAACATGAAGATCATGGAAAAAATGACCAGAATCAGAATGCGGAAAAGGCCCGTCATCTGACCGGCGACGAAATTTCGCGTGGTGTCGATATCGCTTGTGCATCTTTGAATGATGTCGCCCGTGTGGTTTTTCATGTGCCACGAGAAGGGCAGCTTTTCAATATGCGTATACAGCGTGTCGCGCATGGTCTTGGTGAGCGTTTCGCTTGCTCTCGTGTTGGAAAGCAAAAATCCGTACTGCGACAGAACCTTAACCAGCGCAACAGCCAGAACCGCCAGCGCCATAATCCATAAATTTTTGCCCAGATACTCAAATCCGCCCACGCCGTCAACAATTTTCATGACCCACGGGCCGAACGTAGAGGGCTTTTTGCCGATGGCGTTGTCAACCGCCGCCAGAATAATCTGGGGCGTAATCATATCGGAAAGCGCGGTCAGCGCCGCCATCAGCATGCTTAAAACGAACAAGCCCTTGCTTCCCTTTAAGAAGCGCCAGATAAGCTTAAGCTTATTGACCTCGGGCTCTTTCTTCTGCATATCCTTTCATCCTCCTTGGTTTGGTAGCATCGGATGCAAGCCGCCTGCGCCCGAAAATGCCCGCCCACCCTGCGTTCACAATCGTCCACCCATTGCGCTCAGCCTTGAAAAAAAGGCTGGACAAGAAAATCAGGACTTTCACCTGTTATCTTATCCAGCCGAAATACCGTAAAAAGGTTCGACCCTCCGATGTTTTCACGCCCATTATTATAGTATATTTGGGCGTTTATGTCAATCAAACGCCATATTAATTGCATATTATCTTTCCATCTTCTTGACACAGATTTGCGCATCGTGCTATAATCTTTGAGACAGCATCAGAAGAAACAGACCACCCCTGTTTTTTCTGATGCAATTTTTTATCTTAAGGAGGATTATTTCCATGCTCAATTACGCACAGAATCACCGAATCTTTAGAAAGGACGCCAAAAGACGCAAACGAAAAATCCCGGGGAGGATTGGCTGATACGCTGATTCCTCCCCCGAAAAAGACGGAGGAGCACCTTGATTTCAAAAGTACAAACCATTATTTCCAAATGGCGCGCAAGCGTATATGAACAAACGCAGAATGCAGAAAACCTCGCGTCCTGCATTCGGACGCTCATCGGAGGCGCCACCCAAACCATATTTGAGCCCGGCTGCGGCACAGGAAAAATCCTGTTTTCCTTATCGCAAAGCGGGCACGAAACTTTCGGCATGGATATGGACGAGCATATGCTTTTCTATGCAGCGGAAAAAGCCGCCCTCTCCCCCATGCGTCTTATAAACGCCGACATTCTGCTCGCCCCGTGGCCAAAGGATTTTGGCTGCATAGTCCTTGCATCAAACCTCATGCACAATTTAATCACCGATTGGGAATACAAGCAGGCCCAGAAACAGCTGATTATGAAAAGCGCGGGAAGCCTTAAAAAAGGCGGCCTTCTTCTTCTGGATTTCGATTGCCCGATTTTGTTAAGTCCCCTAACGAAGAATAAGGAAATATGCATCCTCTCCGGAACCGATCAAAACGGAACGAAGGGACAAATGTACATAAAGCACACGGAATCCGATGAGAAAACGCGCCTTTTAAAAACCAAAGTAAGATATGCGCTCACAACCAAAGAATGCGAAACAATCGCCGTTTCGGAAACCTTTATCAAGCACGTACTGACGCTTGAAGAAACAACCGCCTGGCTTTACCGCGCAGGCTTCTCCATTGAAGCCCTGTACGGAAGCCATGATTTCCACCCCTTCGACGAAAAAAACAGAAGGTGCGTGATCGCGGCAAGAAAAGAATAGCATTATAAGAGGCGCTTTCCCGACCGGGAAAGCGCCTCATGCATTTTTAAAGCTTTTTACCACAAAAGGTTGATAAATCCCATCAGAAATCCGAGCGCCGCGCCCAGATAGACGATGGCCTTTAATTCCTTTTTCATGATGCCGAAAATCAGCTTTTCCAGCATCGGCGCATCGAAGGTTGCGATTTTTCTTTCAATAATTTTCTCGATTTCAACCGCCTTCAAAAGATCATCCAGCTTGTTTTCCAGAATTTCTCTGTACAGCGCCATGATTTTATCCGTCACAACTTCAACTTTATCCTGATACGGCATAAGCATTTCGCTGACGGGGCGGTTCAGAATGCCCGTTCCCATTTCGGAAAGCTTCTCGCGAATCAAATCCGGGCCATTTTCCTTCACCTTACGATCGATAAACGCCGCAATCGTGCCCTTGAAGCCTGAAAGCATCGACGAATCGACAAAAAACCCGAGCGGGCCGCCCTTTACCTTTTCATAGAGCTCTCGGATGATTTCCTCAGCGATTATATCGCCGATATGCGCGCTTTCGATTTTTCTGACGGCAAATTCCGTACACGATTCAAGCGCCTTTTCGCCATACCCGGAAAGCTTTTCCGCATCCGTCACCTTCAAAAGCTTTTCCTTGACGCTTTCGTCGCTTGCAATCTGCTGATTCAGCCACGCGGAAATTTTTGCGCGAATCTTCTCCTCCGTCTCGGGATTCAAGGCTTCCTTTCGAATGGTTTCGGCATTTAAAAGCTGCCCGCCGATCACGCTTCCGAGCCCCTTGGCAATCCGATCCTTCTGAGACGGAATCAATCCCGGCGTGAAGGGCACGCGGAATGAACCTATATAAACGCTCTTATACGGATGAAACAGCATCTTGATCGCCAGATCATTCGTGATATAACCGATAACGCCGCCCACAACGGGCGCGAGAATAATGCTCCAATTCATAATTTTCCTCCCTCTCCTGTTTTCTATATTATATACAACCGGAAAAGAAAAATCTATAACGGTTTCCAAAGGGGGCTTTACGAAAAATCAATTTTCGCCGCTCCAGAACGCCTTTAAAGCCTTCGAAAGCTTCTTTTCATCCTGATATGCGGGCATATACCTCGGCTGAAGGAGATTTCTGTATTCCTGCGTTCGGTACCTCTCGTCGATAAAAAGCACAACGCCCCTGTCCGTTTCCGTTCGGATCACGCGGCCCGCCGCCTGCAGGCATTTGCCCGCGCCGGGATAGACATAGGCGGTTTCAAAGCCGCGTCCGTTCGTTTCTTCGTACAATTCCTTTAGACAATCGCCTTCGAAGGAAATCTGCGGAAGACCGACGCCGACGATCGCCGCGCCGATCAATTTGTCGCCCGGAAGATCCACGCCCTCGGAAAATACGCCGCCCATGGCGATGAACGCAACCATGCTCTCGGCGGGGTTCTCTTTGAATTCGTCCAAATATTCCTTTCGTTCGCTTTCCGTCATGTCGCGCGTCTGCAAAGACACGCGCACATCCGGATACATGCTCATAAAGATTTCCGCCACGCTGTTTAAATACGCATGGCTCGGAAAACACGCAAGATAATTGCCTTTTTTCGCCGAAACCATGTCGTAAATGGCTTTCGCGACGCGTCCCGCGCTTTCTTCTCGCATGCGGTAGCGCGTGGGAATATAAAGGGATGCGCAGAAAAGATTCTCCTTAGGGAAAGGCGAAGGCAGGCGCATGGAAACGTCGCCCGCTTCTCTGTTAAGGGACAAAAGCGTTTCATAATGCTGAATCGGCGAAAGCGTCGCGGAAAAAAGAATCGTTCCGCGCATGCGCTTCATGGCTTTTGAAAGCCTTTCCGTCGGATTCCAGCACCAGATTTTGATGCGCGACCGTTTTCCTTCCGGCGTAAGAAGCGTTCTGTGCGTATTTTCGTCAAAATCGTCCGACGCGCGCACAAAGCTGACTGCCTTGAAAAACACATCATGAAGCTTTCCCCGATAGTGAGACGGCGCGGACAAAAACGGCTTCGCATCCTCAATGAACGCTTTGACATTCTGTAAAAACGCATCGGGAAGCTCGGTTGAGAGCTCGTTTTCGGCGTCCTTCGGAAGCGAATGGTAAAGGCGCGTAAGCGCAAGATATAAGGGCGACTTGCGCCCGTCCTCCCGCCCGACCTCGCGCCTTAATTCAGAGATTTCCTTATCGCCCAGATCCTCGGAATACATCTCTCTTGCGCGCGGCACAAGATTGTGCGCCTCGTCGATCAAAAGAATATACGCGCCCTTGCGGTCGAAAAAGCGCCTCAGCCGAACGGCGGGATCAAACACATAGTTGTAATCGCAGATGACCACATCCGCCGTCTCTGAAAGCGCGAGCGATAATTCAAACGGACAAAGGCTGTGTTTTTGAGAAAGCGCATTAATTTCGCCCTCTCCCCACGCCTGCTGTTCGTAGGATTCTCTGATTGCATGCTTCTGGCGGTCAAAATAGCCGTTCGCATAGGGACAAATATCGGGATCGCAGCGCATTTCAGGCATCGGGCACGCCTTTTTCTTGGCGGTGATGGCGACGCTCCTTACGGAAAGCCCTCTTAATCGCATTTGCGCAAGTGCGTTTTCAGCGGCTTTTCTGCCGGTGGTTCGCGCAGTTAAATAAAATACTGTCTCCGCAAGCCCTTCGCCCAGCGCCTTGACCGCCGGAAACAGCGCGGCGGCGGTTTTTCCGATGCCGGTCGGCGCCTCCACAAGCAGCTTTGTCTTGTCGCGGATGGCCAGATATGCCCGCGCCGCCATTTCCCTCTGTCCCGCGCGGTAATTTTCAAACGGGAAGGGAAATTCTCTCATGGTGGGAAGGGACAAATCCTTCCACAGATTTTCCGCACGAACGCGCCCGGCAAATACGGAAGCATACTCATAAAACAGCGCCGAAAGCCGCGCATAAGAATAAATGCGCGTAAACGACGCTTTTGCTCCCGTAAGCGACGCATACACCAATCGCACGGTCGCGGCGGGCAGGTTGTTTTTGCATGTCACGATGTAAGCATAGATTTCGGCCTGCGCCCAGTGAACGGGATAGTCGTTTTCGCATATGGTTTCCGGCGGCACGCGCGTGGTTTTGATTTCCTCAACCATGCACGTCTCCTCTGTCAAAACCAGCCCGTCCACGCGTCCCTGCACAATGAGGTCTACGCCTTCAACCGTGCATTCCATTCTGACAGGGACCTCCGCCTTATACTCCTCAGCATAGGCGGACTGCACCATGAGATGGCCCTTCAGCCCATCCTGCATCCGGTCGATATGACTGAGGTCGGCGCATAAATCGCCGGCCTCATAATACGTTTCCGCAAGCGTGCGCACATTGACGGCGCGCGCCGTTTTCATTTTTTCCGCCATCAGTCAAACACCTGGAGGATGGCGCACTTCAGATACTGGGTTTCGTTCGACGCGGGCAGAATCGGATGATCGTGTCCCTGCGTTCTGAATTCCACCATGCGCACGCGCTTTTTGGCGTCTCTGGCGGCGGTGTTGATCATATTGATGAATTGCTCGCTCGATACATGCTGGGAGCAGGAGCAGGTGACGAGGAAGCCGCCGTTTACCGTCAGGCGCAGACCGCGAAGGTTGATTTCCTTATAGCCGCGAAGCGCGCTTTCCACCGCAGCTCTGGTCTTGGTGAACGCGGGCGGGTCCAAAATGACCACGTCGAACTTTTCCTTGTTGTCGGTCAGCTCCCTCAGATGGTCAAAGCAGTTGTGGGTTTCAAAGCGAACATTGTCAAGCCCGTTGATGCGCGCGTTTTCCGTCGCCACTTCAACCGCTTCCTCGGAAATATCAACGCCGAGCACGCTCTTTGCGCCCGCCTTTGCCGCATGCAGCGCAAAGGATCCGTTGTGCGTGAAGCAGTCAAGCACGGTCTTGTCCTTGCAAAGGCGCATGACCTCGCGCCTGTTTTCCTTCTGATCGAGGAAAAAGCCCGTCTTCTGGCCGTTTTTTACATCCACCATGAAGGTGATGCCGTTTTCCTTCATCTCAACTCTGTCCGGCACCTCGCCGTACAAAAGCCCCGTCACCTGCTCAAGACCCTCAAGCCTTCTTACGGGAACGTCGCTGCGCTCATAAATGCCGCGGGGATTTACCACCTCGACCAGCGCCTTCACAATCGCGTCCTTCCACTTTTCAATGCCTAAGGACATCGACTGAATGACCAAAACGTCATTAAATTTATCGCAGATCAGGCCCGGAAGATAATCGGATTCCGAGTAAATGAGGCGGCAGGACATGGGATCGGCGAACAGCTTTCTGTATTCCCACGCCGTCTGAACGCGGCGCTTGAAAAATTCGTCGTCAATCACTTCATCCTTATAGGTAATCATGCGAATCGCAATCTGAGACTTCGGATTGTAAAACGCTTTTCCCAGAAAAGTTCCCTTGCTGCTTTCAACATTTACAACGTCGCCGGGCTCGTAATCGCCTTGAACCTTGTCAACGTCGGACGCAAATACCCACGGATGTCCTCCGCGAACGCGGCTTTCACGGGTGGGTCGAAGAATTGCCTTTGCCATATGTTTTTCCTCGATTCGTTTAAGTTTACTGGATCTGTATATCCAAAGCCAGCGTATATTCGCCGCTCGTTACGGCATATTTAGGATCAATATTCGTCGACCACGCCATATCTCCGCCGATGCCTGCGTGCGCGGCGTCGGTATGGATGATGGTTTCGGGGCGCATGTAGAGCTCATGGTCGTGCATGGCGTCTCTTAAATCTATGATGGTGTAGTGCCGGGCGTCAAAATGGAACGGGGTCTGGGCGCGCATGATGATCTTTGCGCCGTCCTCCGTTTCGAAAACCGCGCGGCGAACCGCATCGCGGCCGCCGTTTTCAGCGGGCGGCGTGAAGGGGAAATGCATTTCGGTTACGGTGGACTGGTAAACGCCGAGGCGCGCGCTTTCCACGCGGTCGGGATAGCTTTCGCCCGGGCCTCTTCCAAACCATTCTACCTGTTCAAATTCACTGGGAAGCGTCCACGTGAGGCCAAGACGCTCAACGCTGTCAACGCCCGAAAGCGTAAAGTGGGCGTTTAAGGTAATGTTTCCGTCGCCCGCGACCCACATGCGGGTTAAAACGTTTACGCTTGCGCCGGGAATCAGGCGGCTGTCCAGACGCGTTACGCGCTCAATAAGCACGCGACCGTCGGAAAGCGCGGATGCGGAAATACTGATTAAGCGGCGGGCGCAGTTTTCCTGCGCGAAGGCTTCCCACTTGTCGTACTCGCCCCAGCCGCTCTGGGCGTTTGCACCGGTTAAGCCGCGCACGGCGCATTCGGAAAGGGCGCTGATGACATATTCCCTCTGCCCCTTCTGCAGGCTCACAATGCAGCCGGTGGACTTCGAGAGCATCATGCGGAAATCCTTGCCGTTTACGGTAATCATGCCGTGGGAATCGTCAAACGCTGCCGGAACATGGCGCACGCGGCGAATGAGCGGAAGGGCGCTGGGAAGCGCAAACTGCTGCTTAAAGACGCTGCCGTCTTTAGAAACGATGTCAATGTCGATATAGGCGTCCTCGCCCTGCATGCCGCATGGGCCAAAGGAAATTTCCGTTTCCGTCATCGCCTCAATCACGGGAAGGGGCATTTCGCCCGTGCCTGTGGGTTCGCCCGCCTGATAGCTCGTCCAGTAAAGGGTCATACCGGCGGTCGAAAGCGAAATGCAGCGGTTTTTAAGGATATATTTTCCGTTCTTCCTGTTTTCCACAAACACCGGCGCATAGACCGCCGCTGCCTCAAGGCCTGCAGGCTTTACGGATAAGTCGTGGGTAACGATGCCGTTTAAGCACATGAATTTGGGCTCGAAGGGCTCGGTCACGCTTTCAAAGAAATCTCCGCCGTAGCCTGCGAAATGCTTGCCGTCCTCGTCCTCCTGCCAAAGCGCCTTGTCCTGAAAATCCCAGATAAACCCGCCCTGAAAGCGCGGATAGCGCTCGGTGAGGGTTCTGAAATGCTTTAAGCCGCCGCCGCTGTTTAAAATCTGATAGGCGTACTCGCAAAGAACGACGGGCCGCGCGTCGCATGCATCGGAAAGCAGGTTCTCAATCGCCTCGCGCGTCGGATACATCGGACAGCGGATATCCGAAATGGACGCGTCCGGGTTTCCAGACTCATACTGCACGGGACGAGTTTTATCAAACGCCCGGATCCATGCAGCCATGGCGGCGTGGTTCGGGCCGCAGCCGCTTTCGTTGCCCAAGGACCAGATGATGATGGACGGATGATTTTTGTGAATGAGCACCATTCTGCGCGCGCGCTGCAAAAACGCCTCCGCCCATTCGGGAGAATTGGCCAGCATGCCGCCCACGCCGTGGGTTTCAAGGTTGGTCTCGCAGATGGCGAGAAGGCCGTATTCATCGCACAAATCGTAAAACGCAGGATCGTCCGGGTAATGACAGGTGCGAACGGCGTTGATGTTCATCTGCTTCATGAGAAGGATTTCCTTCTTCATTTGCTCGCGCGTGACGGCTCTTCCCGTGTCCGCCGAATGCTCGTGGCGGTTCACGCCGCGAAGAATCAGGCGCTTTCCGTTGAGCGTCAGAATGCCGTTTTCAATTTTAACCGTGCGGAAGCCGAAATAAATACGCTCTCTGTCCGCCGCATCCTGAGAATCGGGTAAAAGCAAAGCCAGATGCACGCGATAGCGCGTGGGGCTTTCGGGCGACCAGAGCTTTACATTGTCCAGCTTGATTTTAAACACCGCATGCCCCGGCATGGGCGCGTTTCTGTCGTGAAGCGGCGGAACCTCGCATGCGGGCGCGCGCTTTTCTTTATAGATAATTTTGCCGTCGGGATCATAAATGTGAAGGCGCACAAGCGTGTCGGCAAAGCCGGAAACGCGCGTGACAGACACGTCCATCGTAACTTCCCCGGTCGCTTCCGCCTTCACAAACACGTCCTCAATGTGCATACGGGGCTTGGCCATGAGCGATACGGATCTGAAAATGCCGGAAAGATGCCAATAATCTTGATCCTCCAGCCACGTTGCATCCGTAAAGCGCATAACCTGAACGGTTATGCTGTTTTCGCCCGCGTAGACATAGCGGGTTACGTCAAATTCCGCAGCAAGCTTTGAATCCTGCGAATATCCAACCGGGTTTCCGTTTACCCACACATAAAAGCCCGATTCCACGCCGCCGAAGCGCAGGATGAGCTTTTTGCCGACAAAATGCTCGGGCAGGGTGAAAAAGCGCCTGTAAAGACCCGTTGGAATTTTGTCCGGCAGATGCGGGGGATTGAGGCTTGCGCCATAGCCCGTATCTTCGTTATAGCTGGGCGTAATCAGGTGCGCGCCGGGCTCGTCCGTGAACGGATACGCCCAGTTGGTATAAATCGGGCTGTCCGCGCCCTGCAGCTCCCAGTTGCCGGGAACGGCGATCTCGCGCCACTTGGTGTCGTTGAATTCCGAAAGATAAAAGCCCGCCGGAACGAGCGAAGGGTGCTCAAGGAGCGTAAACCGCCACGTTCCGTCCAAAGAAAGCGTGTGCGTATTGCCCCATGGGCTGTGCGCCCCCAAGCGATTGATGGACTGGACTTCAATGTTCTGCCATTCAGGTTTGGTATGGAAATTCACGCACGTCACTTCCCTTTCGGTAAACAATCTCTCTATTGTATTTTAGCACGCAAACGGGCGTTTGTCGATAAAAAAGATGGCGATTCAAAGGAAAAAATCTGAGGAGAACAAAATTTCGCGAATCGATTGAAAGATTGATGATCACCCCGTAGGACGAAGGTTTGCTTGCCGCCGAAAACCCAAAGCCGGTATTTCCGCGTCCCCCAAGCCTTCCTCCGGGAGGAAGGTAGCATGGCGAAGCCATGACGGAAGGAGACCGCGGGCATATGCGGATTGATTTTGATAAAAGATTGATCCGAAAAATAGCCGGGCAATTGCACTGTCAATACGATTGTGCGGGGATGCATCCGCTGTGGTAGACCGGCTTTTGTGCCCGCAGGCTCCCTCAGACGGCTTCGCCGCCAGCTCCCTCCCGGAGGGAGCCTCGGGATGAACGCTTTAAAAAGCAAAGCATAGAGCGTGGACTTAGCAATGGCCATAAAACATGAGGCTATCGCAGATGCAAATTCTGCAATAGCCTCGATAAAAGCTCTTTAACTGAATTAATCAGCTGTTCAGCCAGTCCAGCGAGTCGGGATACGCATAGTCAAGGTTGTTTTCTTTTGCATACTGAGCGGCATAAGAGTTTTGATGAACGGTAAGTGTCAGGGAATCGCAAAACTCAAAGGCCTCCTCTCCGATGAAAGTCACGCTGTTCGGGATCGTGATTTCAGTTAATGCGGAGCAGAAGAAAAATGCGCTGTTTCCGACAGAAGTTACGCTGTCCGGGAGGGTGACTTCAGTGAGAGATGCGCAAAGCATAAACGCATAATCTCCGATAGTAGTTACACTGTCCGGGATCGTAATTTCAGCGAGGGAGGAACAAATGTAAAATGCGGCTTCCCCGATGGAAGTTACGCTGTCCGGAATCGTAATCTCAGTGAGGGAGGAGCAGGAAGCAAACGCATAGTCACCGATGAAAGACACGCTGTCCGGGATGGCGATTTTTGTTAGAGACTTGCAGGAAAAAAACGCGTGATCTCCAATAGCGGATATGCCCTGCGGAATCGAATAGCTTTCTGCAGCAAGCGCACAGGGATAATAGATTAACTTCTTTTCTGTTTTGTCGAACAATACTCCGTCAATCGTCGCAAACGTCGGATGCTCCGGCGATACCTGTATTTTTTCTAAATTATCGCATCTCAGAAATGAACATTTTCCGAAAGAAGATACGCTTTCCGGAACGATGATTTTAGTAAGTGCTATGCAATTATGAAACGCCTCATCGCCGATGGAAGATATGCCTTGCGGAATCTCATAGGTTTCTTCAGTAAAAGCGCAGGGGTAACAGATCAGTTTCTTTTCTGTTTTGTCGAACAGCACACCGTCAATCGTCGCAAGCGTCGGATGCTCCGGCGATACTTTTATATTTATAGGTTCTAAACAATAAGTAAACGGGTTGACACCGATGAAAGTCACACTGTCCGGGATCGTAATTTCCGTAAGCGATTCGCATTCGTTAAATGCATAATTCCCGATAGAAGTTACACTATCCGGGATGATAATTTCTGTTGCGGAGGAGCAGAACTCAAACGCGTTGTCCCCTATAGAAGTCACCACATGACCATCCAGCTCTTTCGGAATGTCAATTTTCTCTTCTGATGCCAAATAATTCGTAATTTCAGCAGTGCCATCCTCCAGCAGTATATACATATAATCCTCGCAAGTATAAACAACAGGCTCCTCCTCGGCTATTGCAATACAGGCATAGGTCATCAGAAAGCATATAAGTAACAGCGCGATCTTTTTCATGGGTAACTTCCTTTCTTCCCAAATGTATAAAATACACAAAGTGGATTGCTTGACATTATATCACGCAAGCGAAGGTTTGTCGATAGAATCTTCGAATAAACAGGAAAGAACCAAACAAGAAAGAAACGCATAGCATGAAAAGGACGCCGCCAAACGGAGCGCCTCTTCTCCCGGCGGCGGATCAGACAAGAGGCAAAAACAAAATTGGAGGGTATCCGATTGAAATGTAATTCCTGCAGGCGAAGAATTCGCTCGGTGATCCTCGACCGGGATTCGGACACGCGCACGGGCTACGGATTTGAAGACGCGCCCGTAGGCGTGTATCTGCCCGGATACGGCTATGATCTGGATTGCTCCAAACCCAATTGCTGTCAGAACAACTGCGGCTGCTGTCAGAATAACTGCGGCTGTTCCTCAAACTGCTGCGGAAAGGTCGGTCCGACCGGTCCCACCGGCCCCATTGGTCCTGTAGGCCCCATGGGCGCAACTGGCGCAACCGGCGCAACTGGCCCCGCCGGTCCTGCCGGTGCGACGGGTGCAACAGGCGCAACTGGCCCTGCCGGTCCTGCCGGTGCAACGGGTGCAACAGGCCCTGTCGGTCCTACCGGTGCGACGGGCGCAACAGGCGCAACTGGCCCCGCCGGTCCTGCCGGTGCGACGGGCGCAACCGGCGCAACTGGCCCTGCCGGTCCTGCCGGTGCGACGGGTGCAACTGGCCCTGTCGGTCCTGCCGGTGCAACGGGCGCAACCGGCGCAACTGGCCCCGCCGGTCCTGCCGGTGCAACGGGCGCAACCGGCCCTGTCGGTCCTACCGGTGCGACGGGTGCAACAGGCGCAACCGGCCCCGTCGGTCCTACCGGAGCCACGGGCGCGACAGGCGCAACTGGCCCCGCCGGTCCTGCCGGTGCAACGGGCGCAACCGGCGCAACAGGCCCCGCAGGCCCCACCGGTCCTACCGGAGCCACGGGTGCGACAGGCGCAACAGGCCCCGCCGGTCCTACCGGAGCCACGGGTGCGACAGGCGCGACAGGCCCCGCCGGTCCTACCGGAGCCACGGGCGCGACAGGCGCAACCGGACCCACCGGTCCTACCGGAGCCACGGGCGCAACAGGCCCCGCAGGTCCTACCGGAGCCACGGGCGCAACTGGCCCCGCAGGCCCTACCGGTCCTACGGGCGCGACCGGCCCCATTGGTCCCGCAGGCCCGATCGGTGCAACCGGTCTCGCTGGTCCTGCCGGCCCCGCCGGTCCCGCCGGAGCTGCGGGCGCAACCGGTCAAACGGGTCCTACAGGAGCCACGGGTCCGACCGGTGCAACCGGCCCCACCGGTCCTACAGGCGCAACCGGCCCCACCGGCCCGACCGGGCCCACCGGAGCTACGGGTCCCACGGGTCCGACCGGTGCAACCGGCCCGACCGGCCCTACGGGCGCAACCGGGCCTACAGGTCCCACGGGCCCTGCCGGTTCCGCCGTAACCGCGAGCCTCACGGCGACGGGACTTCAGCCGGACACGGTCGTACCGGTCGGCGGCATTCTGAGCGACGAACTCACTGCAACGACTACCGGCACGGGCATCGCCTACGAAGCTACGTCGGGCGCAATCAATCTGACGGAACCCGGCATCTATCTGGTTGTGTGGAATACGGATCTGGCGTTTGACAGCGACATTGCCGGAACGCTCAGTGTAAGCCTCGAATCCGAAGGCGGCGCAGTTATCTATTCCACGGCAACGGCGGAGGCGACGCCCGCGACTGACAATCAGACGGTCAGCGGAAGCGCCATCATCCTGTCGGACGGAGATGATTCCATCGTGCTCATCAACACGTCCAACAACGAGGTTCGCTATATCTCTCCGGTTACGGGCGACACGAACGTTGAAATACGGGTAATCAAAATCGGTTAAAATCCTGCGGGCAGGGCATGTGCTTTGCCCGCTTTTTGAAGGCGCGTCTATCGTCCAAAAGCCTTTCCCTCCAGAGGGGAAGCCTTTTGGGTGACGAAGCATCCGGTTTTATACTTCGTCTTACACACATCTGTATAATCATTATCCGAAGGAGGGCAAAATGAAACGGAAAATTGCGGTGTATGCGATCGCAAAAAATGAAGAGCCGTTTGTCGATCGCTGGTTTTCATCCATGCGCGAGGCGGACGAAATCGTAGTTCTGGATACGGGTTCGGTGGACGGAACTGTCGCAAAGCTTAAATCCCTGGGTGCAAAGGTATATGAGAAGGAAATCGTTCCCTGGCGATTCGACGAAGCCAGAAACGAAGCGCTTTCGTGCGTCGCCGAAGACATTGATGTTTGCGTCGCCACGGATCTGGACGAAATTTTTTCTCCCGGCTGGCGGAATGCGCTTGAAAAAGCATGGACGGATGAAACGAGGCGCGCGCGGTTCAAATACGTGTGGTCGTTTCTGGAGGACGGGTCGGAAGGGACGGTATTATGGCTTGATAAAATCCATGCGCGGAGGGGGTATAAATGGCATTACCCCGTTCATGAAGCCCTTGTTCGGGAGGGCGGCGGCTTTGATGCGCCGAATGCATGTATCACGGTTGATGGCATGACGCTTTTTCACCATCCCGATAAAACCAAATCCCGTGCGCAGTATCTGCCGCTTTTAGAGCTGTCCGCCCGTGAAAATCCGACGGATGCGCGCGCGCTTCACTATCTCGGGCGGGAATACATGTATTCTAACCGTTGGCAGGACGCGATAGACACACTGAAAAAGCACATTGCGCTTCCCGGCTACGTATGGCCGGAGGAAAAAAGCGCGTCTTTGCGATATATGGGCAGATGTTATTCAAATCTCGGTCAGCCTGAATCCGCTGAGGAAATGTTTTTAAACGCCGTGATGCTTTGTCCCCACCTCCGCGAGGGGTATTACGAGCTTGCGCAGATGTATCATATAAGGAAGCAATTTGCCTTAAGCGCTTTCTTTGCAGCACGCGGTCTTGAGATCAAAAACCGCCCGGACGCATACATGTCGGAATCCGACGCATGGAACGGACAGCTGGAGCGTGTGCTTCGATCATCCCGGGATGCGCTTGAAAGCGGGCAATAGAAAAGCGGCAGAGAATTTGCTTCTCTGCCGCGCATCATTGAACAGGATTTTCCGTGTTTTCTTCTCACCCCTATATAATGGACAAATCATCATTCCTCGTTTTCCTCAATTTCACCATTATCATGCTCCAAAAGATCCTCAACCCGGCATCCGAGCGCTTTTGACAGCGCAAACAATGTACTGCCCGCTGCCTTATTGATGTCTTTTGCCCGGATTTCATATTGCTGAAGCGTTCTGAGATTTACGCTGACTTTTTCGGAAAGCTCTCTTTGCGAATAACCGCTGATTCTGCGCTGTATTTGCAAACGGGTCGGCGGATTCTTTCTGCGTATCATTCGATTGACGGTATCCACAAATTTTTTCTCATCCGCTTCGTGCAGGGTTGGATAGAGCTTTGCAATTTCCCGCATGGTGATGTACTTCTTGATTTCTTTAAAGCTTCGTCCCGTATACCATTGATAGTAAGCGAGAATCCAGCCGCACCAGTACTCGGGAGAATAATTGTAATCGGTTTGTGCGGCGGGAAATACACTTTCGACCCCCGCTTTCGTCAAAACATCCATCACAAGCTCAGTTCCCGATATACCCGAAATAATTTTAGGAACTCCGAACGCAAACTGCTCGGCAAATCCCGTTCCGATAAATAAGTCGAGAAAGTGATCCATATTGATTCGGCAGCAATTGGCGGCATATTCCATCGCTTCACCCAGACACTTCATAGCGTCATCGAGGTATTGATTATCGTAAGCGCGGATCATCTGCTTTGATCTCCTCCCGGATAATATCTCTCATATATAGTCCTTCTATATCGTCCTTTTTCAGTTCAAAACGGTAATTTTCTCTTGCCTCGTCGTCACGGGCTTTTCGCTTGGCATAATATATTGTGTTGTCTGAAAGCTCGTATGATATAAAACGAATCCTTTTAAAGGCTTCGGGACTTTTTAGAACAAACTGTTCGCCGAGCTTCCCGAGCCGCATTGCATAGGAAAGTTGAGCAAGTGAAATTTCATTGTTCACAAACGCTCTCGCAAAAGAAAAATAGGAATCGTCTGCACGGTAGCCGATAACTGCATCATATGAAGAAAGATCAATAAGAAAATGCGTTTTCAGCCATTCTTCTCCGCGCTTCATAACAGGCGTTGAGATACGGAATTTGCGATAATTCATTAAAAGCGCAAGCCAATGAAGAATCGTATATTCGTCTGAAGAAAGATTCAGAATTGAAAGACCTTCCGTATCTATTTCATATTTGTTGGCGTAGCCGTCTGTGTTCTCAGTACAGGCCCATTCTTTGGCAAGATCCGGATGTTGTGTGCAATAAAAGCCTTTACCGTAATCATTATATGATTTTCCTTTTCCGTATTCAGGATTTTGAATGATTTCAGGGGAACCGTGATACAGAATCAGTTTACGCATTTTTATCTCCACTCATACTTCTTTAGAGTTACTTATATTATACTTCCAAAGAAGTACAATGTCAATGCATTTGCCCAATAAGGAAAATTCACTCCTTTACGCAGCTGAACTTGCTTTTCCCTCCGAAATCATGTATAGTTGCCTGTGCACCCTGATTTCGGAGGAAAATTTTCATGGATAAAAACGTACAGATTCTTGCACAGGAATTACACATGCAGCCTCAGCATGTTCAAAACGTCATAGAAATGCTGGACGCCGGCGACACCGTTCCCTTCATCGCGCGCTACAGAAAAGAAAAGCACGCAACGACCGACGATCAGACGCTGCGCGCGCTGTCCGAACGGCTCACCTATTTAAGAAACCTCGACGAGCGCAGAGAAGAAGTATCTTCCGCCATCACTCAGCAGGAGAAGATGACGGAGGAAATCGCTTTCCAGATTGAAAACGCCAAGACGCTTGCTGAGCTTGAGGATATCTATCGTCCCTTCCGCCCGAAGAGGCGCACCCGCGCGACCATCGCCAAGGAAAAAGGACTTGAGCCTTTGGCGAATCTAATTTTTCAGCAGGAAACGAATGAGGAAATCGAAGCGCTCGCCGCGCCCTATGTGAATGAAGAAAAAAGCGTAAGGAATGCGGAAGAAGCCCTTGCCGGCGCAAGCGACATCATTGCCGAGCGCATTTCGGACGACGCGGCCATCCGCCAGAGATTAAAGGACGGTCTTCGCCGTCTGGCCTTTCTGAAGACGGAAGCCACGCAGGAGGATGCGGGCGTGTACGCCATGTACGCCGATTACAAGGAGAATATCCGCACCTCCCAGCCTCACCGCATTCTGGCAATCAATCGCGGCGAAAAAGAGGGCATACTGAAGGTTTCGGTCGAATTCGACCCGGAACGCGCGATTGCCGAAATTCTGAACATGCGCGTTCTGCCCGGCAGGAAAACGACGGCCTTTTTAGAATCCGCCGTTCGCGACAGCTATCAGAGGCTTCTTTTCCCCTCCCTTGAGCGCGAAATCAGAAGCGAGCTTACCGACAACGCAAGCGAGCAGGCTATCCGCATGTTCGGTCTGAATCTCAAACCCCTTCTTATGCAGCCGCCGCTTAAAAACCGCGTGACGCTGGGCTTTGACCCGGCATACAGAACCGGCTGTAAATTAGCCGTCGTGGACGAAACGGGCAAGGTGCTTGAAACCGGCGTGATTTATCCCACGCCTCCGCACAAAAAGATCGACGAGGCAAGACAAACGCTTGTTTCCATGATCCGCCGCCACAACATCACCGCCATCGCCATCGGAAACGGAACCGCCAGCAAGGAAAGCGAAATTTTCGTAGCCGAAACCTTAAAGGAATTAAGCGGCGTAGCCTACATGGTCGTCAGCGAGTCCGGCGCGAGCGTGTATTCCGCATCCAAACTCGGCGCGGAGGAATTCCCGGAGTACGACGTATCATTAAGAAGCGCGGTTTCCATCGCACGAAGACTGCAGGATCCCTTAGCCGAGCTTGTCAAAATCGACCCCAAGGCGATCGGCGTCGGTCAGTATCAGCACGACATGCCGCAGGCCAGATTGGATGAAACCTTAAACGGCGTGGTCGAGGACTGCGTAAACGCCGTCGGCGTGAACCTGAACACCGCGTCCGCCTCGCTGCTTGCGCGCGTTTCGGGCTTAAACGCCGCCTCCGCCAAAGCGATTGTCAAATATCGCGAAGAAAACGGCGCATACTTAACCCGAAAAGCCGTCATGAAGGCGCCGCGCATCGGCCCCAAGGCGTTTGAGCAGTCGGCGGGCTTTCTGCGCGTCCCGGACAGCAAAAACGTTCTGGACAACACGGGCGTTCACCCGGAAAGCTATGGCGCGGCAGAGCTGGTTTTAAAGGCGCTTGGCTATACGCTCAAAGACGTTGAAGCCGGAAATGTATCCGACTTAAACAGCCGCCTTTCCCTTTTGACGGAGGAAAAGGCCTCCGAAATGTCGGGCGTTGGCATTCCCACCCTGCGCGACATCGTAAAAGAGCTCATGAAGCCCGGCCGCGACATTAGAGGCGAGCTGCCCGAAACGATGCTGCGCGAAGACGTTATGGACATCAAGGACTTAAAAGACGGCATGACCATCCGCGGGACCGTCAGAAATGTGACCGACTTCGGCGCGTTTGTCGATATCGGCGTTCATCAGGACGGCCTTGTTCACATCAGCGAAATTGCAGACCGCTTTGTCAAACACCCGAGCGAAATTGTCCGCGTGGGCGACGTGGTGGACGTAACCGTTATCTCAGTAGACGTTAAAAAAATGCGCATCTCTCTTTCCATGAGAAAAAATCGAAAGAAATAACAAAAACGCTCCCAACCCTATTGCAGGTCGGGAGCGCTCAGACCATCAACAAACCCTTGGGAGAGGTTTGGAGAGGGAGCGCACTCCCTCTCCATTTTCAATCGATTTTGGCGGCATGTACTTAAAAATCGCGCGTTTTCACAAAGCGCAGCGACTGAAAACGCTTCCCCTTTCCGAT
>JAFWZN010000099.1 GCA_017522345.1 Clostridia bacterium
AGCTTTTCATCCAGCATCGTTTTGATCACGTGTTCTTTGAATTCCGCTGTATATCTCTTGTGCGGTACTCCCTTAGACATAAAATCACTCCCCACTTGTTTTTCAGTATACCATACTGTCTAACAAATGGGGAGCAGTTCAATTTCACCTCTGCAGGCTCTGGTATTCAATCCATTAAACCTCGGGCTCGGCGTCGTTCTCAAGGGGCGCGTCCTCAACGGACTTGATCGCCCAGCGGGCCATGTGCATGGTGGTCTTCTGAGCGCCGACAGCGATGATCACCTGATCGTCGCGAAGGCCGGTGATGGTGCCGTAGATGCCGCCGATGGTGAGGATGCGGTCGCCGACCTTGAGGGAAGCGAGCATGTCCTTAACAGCCTTGTCCTTCTTCTTCTGGGGACGCATGAGGAAGAAGTAGAAGATGACAACCATCAGGACGAGGGGAAGAAGCATGCTGAGCAGTCCGCCGCCGGCCGGGGTCTCAGGGGTATTTCCGTCAAGAAGCGTAGCGAGAGATGCGAAATCCAACATGTGAACAATCTCCTTTAAAAGTCTTTTCAATATTATTATACCGAAACGCAGCGATAAAAACAACGCTTAATTTCGATATGCGCGTAAATTTATGGTTGCTTACCAGTTGCCGCGGCCGTGTTTTGCGTAGAAATCCTCAATAAAGTCGCCCAGCGCATCCTGCTCGATAGCGCTTCTGACGTCCTCCATGAGCTTTGTTAAGAAGCGAAGGTTATGAAGCGAGCAAAGGCGCAGGCCGAAGATTTCCTCCGCCTTCAAAAGATGGCGGATATAGGCTCTTGAAAAATTCCTGCACGCATAGCAGTCGCACGTTTCGTCCAAGGGGCCGAAATCATGGGCATATTTGGCGTTTCGGATGACGAGACGGCCGTTTCTTGTAAAGCAGGTGCCGTTTCGGGCGACGCGCGTCGCCAGCACGCAGTCGAACATGTCTACGCCGCGGATCACGCCTTCAATCAGGCAGTCGGGCGAGCCTACGCCCATCAGATATCTGGGCTTTCCTTCAGGCATGTGGGGATTGATGGCGTCCAGCATGTCGTACATGATTTCCTTGGGTTCGCCCACGGAAAGGCCGCCGATGCCAAATCCCGGAAGATCGAGCTTCGCCATTTCCTTGGCGCATTCGATGCGAAGATCCTTAAAAAACGCGCCCTGCACGATGCCGAACAACGCCTGATCATCCCTCGTTTTGGCGTCCATGCATCTGCTTAGCCAGCGGATGGTGCGCTTCATGGCCTTGTGCGCCTGATCATAAGAGCAGGGATACGCCGAGCACTCGTCAAACTGCATGGCGATGTCGCTTCCCAATTTCTCCTGAATGGCGATGGAGGTTTCAGGCGAGAAGAAATGCTTGCTGCCGTCAAGGTGCGAACGGAAGGTTACGCCCTCTTCGGTAAGCTTTCTCAAAGAAGCAAGCGAAAACACCTGAAATCCGCCGCTGTCGGTCAGGATGGGGCGATCCCAGTTCATAAACTTATGAAGTCCGCCCGCCTCCTTAACCAAATCCTCGCCCGGGCGAAGATGGAGGTGGTAGGTATTGGACAGAATAATCTGCGCGTTCAAATCCTTAAGCTCGTCGGGAGACACGGTTTTGACCGTGGCCTGCGTGCCGACGGGCATAAAAATGGGGGTTTCAATCACGCCGTGGGGCGTATGCAGGCGGCCTCTGCGCGCGCCGGTCTGCTTGCAGATGTGCTTGAGTTCAAATTCGAAGGGCTTTGCCAAGATGATATCCTCCTCAAAAAAAGTGATCCGCATTGAGCCTGCGGATCACAGGAAAATCAGTTAGGCGCTGTTACGCGTAAACGCGTCTTTTCTTTAAAAGAATCGCAATCATTGCAATCGCCGCGCCGGCAAAGGCAAACGCGATTTCAACCGGAAGGCTGTCGTCGCCGGAAGCGGGGATAACGGTGGGGTTGATCACGCGCACGTTGACTTCAACCTTAAGCGCGAGATTGTCGCCCGTATAAGCCTCCATCGTGTAAATGCCCGCGTCTTCCACCTGCGCGTTCAGAAGATTATAGAAGCGTTCGTTACCGTTTTCCTCAATCGCTTCGCCCTCAAAATACCACTGATAGCGCGTAGGCTCAACGCCCTCCACGCCGACTTCAATCTGCAGATCCTCGCCGACGTCCACAATGGCGCTCTGCGTCTGAGTGGTGATGCGGAACGTGAGATACGTGCGAATCGCTCCGGTCTGTGCAAAAGCACAGGATGCACATATTACAAAAGCCACGAGTACAGCCAGAAAAACAAAGGCTGTCTTTCTACGCATTCTATTCTCCCCCTGTCGCTGATGAACATAACAATCCCATAGGTATATCCATTTTACAGCCTTAATGTTTATGCTTCAAGTTTTGGTATGTTTTTACTTTATTTTGTAATTTTGGCGCAATATTCTGTAATAATTCAGAAACATTTTTTGTTGTATCGCTCCGGCTCTCCCTATTAAATGTGCATATACGATCCACACAACGGAAGCTGACACAAAAAATAACGCGAAAAAGTCCAATTCCTGCATGACTTTTTTGAAAATTCACGAAAAAACCAGTTGATATCCTGCGAGATGCGTGTTATAATACATAATGCTTTATGCCTTATCGTCGCGGAAGAACCGCGTAACGTAAATTCGGGGAGGAAATCTCAATGACTGTTTTCATCAATATCTTACTCATCCTTATCTCTCTCGTTCTGATCGTTGTCGTTCTGATGCAGGAAGGCAACAAGCAGGGTCTGGGCGCCATCGGCGGCGCTGCCGAAACTTTCCTCGGCAAGTCGAAGTCCAAGGGCGTTGAAGGCAAGCTCCTTCTCATCACCAAGGTTGCCGCTGCCGCCTTCGTCGTCCTCGCCATCGCCACCACCTGGTTGTCCGCCCGCACCTTTACCGTTAAGTACTTCGACGAAAACGGCGAGGAGATCTTCCCCGCTTTCGAAAATGAGCTTTACGTACAGCAGCTCCTCTACGGCACCACCTACACCGAGGAAGAGCTTGCCGAGTTCACCGCCGATCAGAAGCGCGCAACCTACTCCAAGGGCGACGAAATCTATGACTATTCCACGCCCGTTAAGGAAGGCTATGTAGGCCGCTGGGACAAGGAACTTCCCGACATCATGGACGGCAAGAACTATGAACTTCATGCTCAGTACGAAATCGGCCAGTTCACGCTGACCGTTCAGGACGGCCACAACCCCGTTGAAGAGCCTGCCACCGAAGGCGAAGCGCACGAGCATGAAACCTACTTCACCGCCACCGCCACCTACGGCGAGCCCGTTGATCTTTCTTCCGTTCAGCTTCCCGAAGCGCCCGAAGGCTACACCGTAGATTGGAGCGAACCGCTGCCCGAGACGATGCCCGGCTTTGACACCACCATCACCGTTGTCTACACCGAGATCGTAGAGGAAACCGCGGACGCCACTCCCGCCGAGGCGACTGAAACCGAGGCTTCTCCCGTAGAGCCCGAAGCCGCTGAAGCTTCTCCCGTAGAGCCCGAAACCGCTGAAGCTTCCCCCGCAGAGGCTGAATAATTTTCAAAGCGATATTCAAAAACGGCATGCAGCACAAAGCTGGATGCCGTTTCTTTTCGCTGAAGCAATCGTTTCCGAAAGCATTCATAGCCTGAACCGATTGAGGAAATACTGAAATACACCCCAAATAAAAGGAGAACTCATTTGAATACAGAAATCATGCTTGAAGCCCTGTCCGCTCTCAAGCGACCGACAGACGCGCATACGCTCTCCCTTGCTGCGCATCTTTCTCCCGAGGACGGCTTTAACGCTTTAAACGATCTCGTCGCCTTAGGCCGCTGCGTCCTTACAAAGCACTACAAATATGCGCCGCTTAAAATGATGGAAGTCGTTTTGTGCAAGGCCCGCGTTCTGCCCAACGCGCCCGCCTTCGGTATTCCCGTGGACGGCGGAGACGACTATTATCTCGATATGGTCGAAGAAATTCCGATGGACGGCGATTTGATCCATGTGCGTCCCATAAAATCCGACCGCCCGAGGGGAACGGTCGTGAAGGTTGTAAAGCGCGCGCACACGGTCATTACCGGCAGCCTGTTTGTCGACGAGCCGGAGCCCATCAGCCGCAGAAGAGGGAAGAAGCATTCGCACCCCGGACGCTTTAAGCCCGTTCCCCTTGCCTTTGCCCTCACAAATGATCGAAAGCTCCCCGCGCGAATCGAAGTGGAGGGCGACTTTTCCAGCGCGGAAAACGGCGATCTGTGCCTTTTTGAGATCAGCAAATACCCGAAAAAGGGCAGCCACATGAAGGTACGCATTCAGCGCGTCATCGGCCTGTCCGACGACATTTCCGCGCGTCTGAGCGCGCTTCCTGCCCAAAACGGCATCGAGGAAGGCTTTACGGAAGCGGCAGCCAACGAGGCGGCGCTTCTGCCCGCCGAGCCAACCAGCGCCGACATAGGCGCAAGGCGCTCGCTTACACACCTCACGACCTTCACCATTGACGGCGCGGACGCGCAGGACTTTGACGACGCGGTTTCGCTTGAAAAGACGCAGGACGGATATGTGCTCGGCGTTCACATTGCGGACGTTTCCCATTATGTGCGCCCGTCTTCCGCGCTCGATGCGGATGCACGCGCCAGAGGAACCAGCGTTTATCTGCCCGGGCGCACGATTCCCATGCTCCCTGAAGCGCTCTCAAACAACCTTTGCTCCCTAAAGCCAAATGTGAACCGACTGACGCTGACTCTGCTTATGACGATCAGCGGGACGGAGGTTCTTAAATACGAGCTTTTCCCCTCCGTCATCCGTTCGCGCGCAAGACTCACATACGACGAAGTAAACGCGCTGTTTCAAGAGGAGGAAAACGCCGTGCCTGCCGAGCTGCACGAGACGCTCAGAGAAATGAACGCGCTTGCAAAGCAGCTTACGCAAAAGCGCGAAAAGCGCGGTGCGATTGAGCTTGAACTGCCCGAGCCGCAGTTTGAGCTTGCGCCCGACGGAACGGCCGAAGACGTTAGCGCCCGTGAACGCGGCGACGCGCATCGGCTGATTGAGGAATTCATGCTTCTCGCCAACGAAACCGTGGCCGCGCATGCAAGCAGGCTTCAATTGCCCTTCCCCTACCGCGTACACGAAGCGCCGGACGCGGAAAAGCTGGCCTCGCTTGAAACGCTGCTCGTCGCGCTCGGAAAGCCCAAAAAGCTCGGCGGAGCCCCGTCCCCTTCCAAGCTTCAGGAGGTATTGAATCTTTTCAAAAACCGACCACAGTCTGTTATCGTTTCAAGAACGCTTTTAAGGAGCATGTCCAAAGCCCGGTATCTGGACAAGCCGCTCGGTCACTACGGCCTTGCGGCGCGGGACTACTGCCATTTCACTTCTCCCATTCGCAGATATCCGGATTTGCTGGCGCATCGAATGCTCAAGTTATCCCTTGAGGGCAGGATGAACGAAGAAGCCGAGAAACGCTGGGGAGAAAAGATGGCGGAGCTTACGCGCGAAGCAAGCGAATGCGAGGAGCGCGCCGCCGTCTGCGAACGCGACGGAGACGCCCTTTTGTGCGCAAGCTACTTAAAAAAGCACATCGGCGAGGTATTCACAGGAACCGTCACGTATTTGGGAAAGCGCGGCGCGTTCGTCGTGCTCCCGAATACGGCGGAAGGCCGAATTCCGCCGCAGCTCATGGACGATTTTTACTCTATGGACGAGGAACACACCTTCATGATGGGCGCGCACACGCATAGGATGATTCATTTGGGCGACAGAATCCGCGTCGCTGTGTACGAGGTAGACGCGGCAAGCGGCGAGGTCGAATTCGCCATGGCCGACGAAAGAAAAAAACGCAAATACGGAAAGACAAGAGATTTCTCTTGACAGACCATCAACAAACCTCTGGGTGAGGCATGGAGAGGGAGCGCACTCCCTCTCCATTTTCAATCGATTTTGGCGGCGTGTACGGCAAAATCGCGCGTTTTCACAAAGCGCAGCGACTGAAAACGCTTCCCCTTTCCGATCCCCGCCCGGAAATTTAAGAAGAATTTCAGGGGATCGGCCCCTCTCATCAAAAAGGAACATTTTTGATGACTTGACAAGAGATTTCTCTTGAGGATCGAATCAAAAAAAGAACGAGCGAAATCGCATTTTCATGTGCATTCGCTCGTTCTTTTCTTTATCTTGCTCTGTTTATTCCTGAACGTAGGTAAACTTCTCCCAAGGGATGCTGACCTCCGCCTTTTCCGAGAGAATCTCGTCCACATGCATAAGCAGAGGGAAGTTCTCCAGCTCAACCTCGCCCTTTTCGGCGCGGATACGCATGGCGCGGGCTACGCGCACCGCAACTACAGGGGATTCAAGGGTCACGCCGTTGAGCTCGGCCTTGGCTTCGTCGATGTTCAGGCCGCGTCCAAGGAGAATGCCGACCAGGCGGGTGCGTCCGCCGTATACGGTGACGTACAGATCGCCCAAGCCCACCCAGAGATTGTTCATGTCATCCGCGCCCTGAAGCTTCAAAAGCGCATGCATTTCCTTCGCCGCCTGTCCGAAAACGGCTGCCTGAGAATTGAAGTGCAGCTCGCTGTCGAGGCCGAACGCCTTCTGATTAAGACCGATGGTCAGCGCAATGCCCAGCGCGTAGCCGTTTTTGAGCGCGACGGCGCTTTCGACGCCCATAATATCGGTAGAGAGGCTGATGTGGTAGTAGTCGGTCTGCATGAGGGCTTTGACCTTTTTCAAAACCTCCATATCGCGTCCGCAGAACGCAACCTCCGTCTGGTCGTGCGCGACGAGCTCATAGCTGGTGCACGGACCGCCGACCGCCGTCAGATTGAGCTTTTTTCCGATTTTATCAATCTTCTCCTGCCAAAGATAGGGATACGGCACAAGGCTTCCGTCGGACGTGTCCATAAGGCCCTTGGTGACGGTCAAAACATTTGTGCCGTCCTGAATCTTCGGAAGCACGTAATCGCCGAACCATTCTATGCCAAAGCTGCTCACGCCGCCGATGACGAGGTCGCATCCCAAAAGCGCTTCTTCCAATTCCTCAATCTGATAATATTTAAGACCCTTCGGAAAATCCTTCTTGAATTTCGGGTGACGATCGGTTTTTTTGCAGGCTTCGATGATGTCTCTGTCCAGATGCGTTCCGACAAGACGAACCTCGTGTCCGTTTTCACGCGCGGGGAAAGCAAGGGCGGAGCCCATCATACCGGAGCCGACGATGGTAATAACAGCCATGGTAATTCTCTCCTTTGATCATTTATGAAGGCCTTTTGGGGCGCAGATATTGATAAAGCGCATCCGTCTTCTTTCTTCTATTTTAACTCATATCGTATGAAATTGGCAATCGCTTTTCCAAGACGGATGTGTGAAATTTCATCTAAATACACGCTGTCCGCAAGACCGGGAAGGGCCTAATGAATGATGCGGGCGCGCGCATACGTCCGCAATTGTATATATCGACAATTTTAAAGTCAATCATGCCGCGAATATTGACAACTTTGCATTTTAGGCATATATTTTTATGTGCAAATCTTTCACAACAGATGAAGGGATGATCGTATGAAAAAGGATGAATACGCCCCGAGCCGCCTTTGGGTGATTGTGGAAGCGGCGCTTGAGTATTTTATCTCAATCGTCACATCCGGCGCGTACCTTGCAAAGATTACCTCCGCGCTTCATTTTTCCGACAGCCTTACGGGCGTTTTATCTTCATTCGTATCGCTGGGCTGTATTTTTCAACTGGGCTCCGGCTTCGTATTCAGACGCGCAAAACGCGTAAAGGGCCGCGTAATCGGCTTTCAGATGGCGTATCAGCTTCTGTTTGTCGTCGTGTATCTGACGCCCGTTATGAACGCGCATGAAAATCTGAGAACCGGCGTGTTCCTCACCGCGTTTTTGAGCGCGTACATCCTAATCAACCTCGTGCGCTCCCAGAAAAATACGTGGATGCTTTCCTTAATCGACAACGGAAAGCGCGGAAGCTTCACCGCCAAAAAGGAAATCGTTTCGCTTTTAAGCGGCATGATTTATACATACATCATCGGAAGCGCGATTGACAGATACGAAGCAGCCGGCAACATGCGCGGCGCGTTTATCCTTCTTGCGATTGTAATTTTCTCAATCAACGCGCTTCACATGGTTTCGCTTTGTCTTACAAAGGAAAGAAAAGCGGAAAACGCGGAAAAGGCGAATGAACGCGCAAGCATAAAGGACGTTGTTAAAAACAAAAAGGTCATGAGCGTCATGCTGATCAGCGTCCTATGGTATATAACAACGTATTGCGCAACGCCGTTTTACGGAGCGTATCAGGTCAATCAGCTGAAATTCTCCATGCGCTTTATTTCGATTTTGTCCATCGTATACGCCATTGTCCGCTCCATCGTTTCCCCGTTTATGGGAAGGCTTGCAGACAAGCATGGCTTTGTGAAAATGGCGTTTGTATGCTTTTTCGTGGCGGCTGCGGGATTTCTTGCCTGCGCGTTTACGACGCCCGAAAACGGAAAAATTCTGTTCTCGGCTTATAATGTCCTGAACGCCGTTTCCATGGCGGGTATCAACAGCGCGATTCTGAACATCGTTTTCAGCTATGCCCCCGCTGAAATCCGATCTCAGGCCATCGCGCTCAATCATGCCATCTGCGGCGTATGCGGCTTTTTGACGACGTGCGCCGCGTCCAGCATTGTCGATCATATTCAGGCAAACGAAAACATGCTTTGGGGTGCGCATCTGTATCCGCAGCAGGTTATGTCGGCAGTCGCGGTCATACTCACCTTGTTGCTTCTTTTGTATACCTATTTCGGGGTGCTCAGGCGGGAAAAGGCACATTAGGCGCATAGATGGGCGGCCTTGAAGCAAGCTTGACTTCATGTCCCTTTGTGATATAATGCTTGTCAAAACGGCAGCTGTGCGTTTTCTGCACGGCTGCCGCTTGTTTTTATGCTTTAAACCCAACGGTTTCAAGGAATTTGACAAAGCCTTTTCTGCCCTTATCGGTTTGCTTGTAAACGCCTGCATCGGCAAGCACGCGATTGCACTTTTTTGCTACGCCCTTTTTGATAATCCGATCGGCCTCTTCCTTGGTATTGCCCGATCCAAATTCGCTTACCAGCTCCCTCGCCCATGCAAAATGCGCGCTTCCGGGGGCGGTTTCGTCTGTTGGAATTTCCTTTTCTCCGGTTAAATATTTTTTAACCTCGTCCAGCTCCTTTAAAAGGCGGCCGGGCAGAATCATAAGACCCATCACCTCGATCAGGCCGATGTTTTCCTTCTTGATGTGGTGAAGATCGGCATGAGGATGGAAGATGCCGAGGGGATGCTCCTGACTTGTGCGATTGTTTCGAAGCACGAGATCGAGCCTCCACACTTTTCCGCTTTTTCTAAGAATCGGCGTGATCGTGTTGTGCTTCTGATCGGTTTCGGCGTAAATATCGTTTTCTTCATCCGTATAGGCGCGCCATGCGTTCAGGATTACCATCGCGCGGCTGATAAGCGCGCTTCTGTCCTCGCTTAAAAGGCGAACGGCGCTCATCGGCCAATCGATAATCGCGGCTTTGATTTTATCATCCTCGCAGGAAAGCGCGATTTCATCCTTCGCTTTATCCATGGGGAAGACGTAGTTTCCGCCCTGAAAATGATCGTGCGTCAGGATCGATCCGCCGACGATGGGCAAATCGGCGTTTGAGCCGAGGAAATAATGCGGAAATTTTTCAACGAAATCAAACAAGCGGTTGAAGCCCGACTCGGTGATCGCCATCGGGCGGTGTTCATCCGATAAAACGATTGAGTGCTCGTTATAATACAGATACGGGGAATACTGCATGTGCCAGCTTTCGCCGCCGATTTGAACGGGAATCATTCTGTGGTTTTGTCTTGCGGGAAAGCCGGGACGCCCCTGATAGCCCGGGTTTTCGATGCAGAGCATGCATTTGGGGTAGGCCGCAGATTTCACCTTCAGCGCGTTTGCAATGTCGCGCGGATCCTTCTCGGGCTTGGAGAGGTTAATGGTGATGTCGAGGCCGCCTTCCTCAAACTTCGCGTTTTTGCTTATGCGATCGACCTTGATATAGTTGGTCTTTCGGCACATTTCATAAAACCAGCCGGTCGCCTTCTCGGGGCTTTCTTCGTAAAGAGCGTTAAAGCGCGCGCGGGTTTCATAGGGAGAGGGCGTGATCGCGCCTGCGAGCTTT
This sequence comes from Clostridia bacterium, assembly GCA_017522345.1. Lineage (GTDB taxonomy): Bacteria > Bacillota > Clostridia > Christensenellales > Aristaeellaceae > SFHK01. Next base: position 10,176 of record JAFWZN010000099.1, read on the forward strand.
TCAGAGAAAAGATCCCGGGATTCAAGGCTGTCCCGGATAAGACCTTTATCCACCGCTTCTGTGCAAAGCGCATCCAGCATGGGCGTAAGGGTTTCGGGAACTTCGCCCGCATATGTTTCATCGGCGGGCGCATCCATATTCATAATCTCAAGAAGACGGTTTCGGGCATAAGCCGCGTCCTCTTTTTCAATAAGCTTATTTGAAAGGGCAAAGGCCAGCATTTTCTCAATCTGAAAGGCGGCGCTCATTTTACAAACACTCCCCATTGTTCAATATCTGATATTATCTCGCGTTAAATAGAAATTGTCAATCAAAAGATGTTGCTATTCATTGGAAAAAGCGTTACAATATAATGTAGGATAATGTTGGGAGGGAATTTGCTCATGGATATGAATCGCCTCGCCCGCCTGTACGACGGAATGGAAAACGCCGAAAAGCAGCTTAAACGTTTTGAAGCGCTTAAAAAGGAATTTGAAAATAAATTCGGCTCCGCCGATAATACGGAAATCATCTCCGCGCCGGGCAGAACCGAAATCGCCGGCAACCACACCGACCACAACTTCGGCTGCGTGCTCGCGGCAAGCGTAGATCTTGATACCGTCGCGGTCGTCAGAAAAACGGACGACAATACGGTAACTTTGTATTCCGCGGGCTATGAAAAGCCGTTCGTCGTCGACGTAAGCGACCTTTCCGTTCATATGGACGAAAAGGAAACCACCTATGCGCTCATTCGCGGCGTTGCAGCATGTTTAAAGGAAGAGGGTTATCAGGCTGGCGGCTTCGAAGCATGCGTAACCTCCACCGTTTTAAGCGGAAGCGGCCTATCCTCCTCCGCTGCGTTTGAAGTATTGCTCGTTTCCATTAACGACGCGCTTTACAACGGCTGGACCGTTCCCGCCGAGCTGAACGCCAAAATAAGCCAAAGAGCCGAAAATCGGTATTTCTTAAAGCCCTGCGGCCTTATGGATCAGATGGCAAGCGCAGTCGGCGGCCTTGTCGCCATCGACTTTGAAGGCGGAGACGCCAAGGTCGAAGCCGTTTCCTACGATTTTTCCAAAAAAGGCTACGCGCTTTGCGTTGTCAGCGCAGGCGGCGATCACGGAAACCTCACGAACGAATACGCAGCCGTTCCCGCCGAAATGAAGGCCGTCGCAAACGCGCTCGGCGCGTCGGTTTTAAGGGAGGTTACAGATCGGGTAGAAAAGGAGATCCCGAACCTCAAGGGAAAGGTCTCCGACCGAAGCATCCTGCGCGCGCTTCACTTTGTGGATGAAAATGCGCGCGTTGGCGAAATGGTAAATGCGCTTAAAAAGGATAATCTCCCCGCATTCCTTAGCGGCATTATCGAAAGCGGCGAAAGCAGCTGGAAGCTTCTTCAGAACCTGTGCGTGCCCGGCCGCGATAATCAGGAAATGATGCTCGCGCTTGAATTGTCCCGGCGCATGCTCAAAAACAAAGGCGGCGCATGGCGCATTCATGGCGGCGGCTTTGCCGGAACCATCCTCGCCTTTGTTCCCAAGGACATGCTAAGTCAGTACAAGGAAACGATGGAAGCCGTGTTCGGCGAAAATTCCGTCAAGAGCCTCTACGTCCGCCCCGAAGGCGCGGTTTGGCTTAAATAAAACATTAGAAGGAACCAAAAGAAAAAGCTATGTATTTTACCCGAAACAGCGAGGAAACCGCTTTATTCGCCGCAAGTTTGGGCCAACATCTTTTGCCGGGAGACACCGTTTTATTATACGGCGATCTCGGCGCAGGCAAAAGCGTGTTTGCCCGCGGCTGCGCCCGTGCGCTTGGCGTAAAGGATGAAATGGCCAGCCCCACATTTACGCTCATGCAGCCTTACAAAGGGAAAAACGGCGTAAACGTCTATCATTTTGACCTGTACCGCATCTCGGACGAGGACGAATTTTTCGCTTCCGGTCTTCAGGATCATATCGGAACGGACGGCGTTTCCCTGATCGAATGGCCGCAGCAGGCGGACGTCTGCCCCGAAAGCAGAATCGAAATCGACATTGTGCGCGCAGAGGATTTTGACGGGCGCGAAATTGAAATTAATATTTTCGGCATGGACGGGCGAGAGGACGAAATTCTCGCCTCCCTTCGCCGCTGGGAGAGAAAATAAATGATGATTCTGGGTCTCGATACCTCCGGCCCCGCGTGTTCCGTTGCGCTCACCAAGGACGGCGCGCTGGTTCAGGAAATCGTGATGAATACTTCTCTTACGCACTCCGAAACCTTGATGCCGGCGATTGAAAAGGTGATGGAGGGCGCAAACGCGCGCATGAATGATCTGACCGCCATTGCAGTTATCGCAGGCCCCGGCTCTTTTACGGGCGTTAGAATCGGCGTTTGCGCAGGCCGCGCGCTGGCGCATGCGTCAAACGTGCCCGTATGCCGCATAAACGCCCTGGAGGCCCTGGCGGCGGGCGCGCCGAATGCCAAGGGCATTGTCTGCCCGATTCTGGACGCAAGGCGCATGCAGGTGTATTCCGCAGCGTTTAAAACAGGCGCAGACGGACGAGTCGAACGCATTTTGGAAGACGACGCAAGAAAGCTTGCCGATTTTCTCGAAATGCTTCCTGGAGACGAAGATCTCTATTTTACCGGCGACGGCGTGGCCGTGCATGAAAGCGTCATTTCTGAAATTCTGGGCAAGCGCGCGCATTTTGCGCCCGTCCACATGCGGATTCTGCGCGCATCAAGCGCCTGCTTCCTCGCGGAAGGAAAAAAGGACGAGTGGATGAAGCACGACCGTCTTACGCCCATTTATCTGCGCGCGCCGCAGGCCGAGAGAGAAAGAAACGAAAAACTTTCGAGGCGGAAGGTATGAACGAGCTTGTGATTCGTCCGCTTACAGTTTCGGACGCCGGGAAAGTTTACGCGCTTTTGAAGGCCTCCTTCTCCATACCGGGCGAGTACGAAGACACATTAAACAACCTTTCCAATCCCCTGACCCGCGCAATCGGCATGTTTGACGGCGATGATCTGATCGGCTACGGCGCGTTCTGGCTGCTCATGGAGGAGGCGCATGTTACGCATGTGGCGATCCTTGAAAGTCTTCGCGGTCGGGGGCTTGGCAAAAATATCATGGAGCGTCTTATTCAGCATGCATCCGACTGCGGCGCAAGATTTATGGAGCTTGAATGCAGGCGCGGAAACGCAACTGCGCTTTCCATGTATCATAAGCTCGGATTTTTGCGCGTAGGATTCAAAAAGAATTATTACCCGGATACCAATGAGGACGCGGTGGTGCTTGCGCTGATTGCGCTGCCCGCGCCAAACTTTGAAAACGACCCGTTTCTTACGAAGGAATAGGAATCAAAACGGAATTTCGCATACAAATTTACATTAATCGTATATAATAAAATGTTGTCTGCATTTTCAATTGACAGGAGGCGTTTTTCTTGGAATTTCAGGGTTCTCTCGGAAAAATGCATTATGAGGTTACAGGATCCGGAGACAGAACGCTTCTTCTTCTGCACGGCTGGGGCGGTTCAACCGAAAATTGGATTCCCGTCGTGCGCGATTTTCAGAATTCCTTCCGCGTGATCAATGTCGATTTTCCGGGCTTCGGTTTAAGCCCCGAGCCGGATCATCCCTGGTCGGTCACGGAATACGCGTCTTTAATGCTGGAGTTTATCCATTCTCTGAAGGCAGACAGCGTTTATGTGATGGCGCATTCCTTCGGCGGCCGCGTTGCGCTCCTTTTGTCTCAGATGGAGCCCGGCGTCATTTCAAAGCAGGTTCTGACCGGAGCGGCGGGACTGCCTCCGAAAAAGAGCCTTACGCAGAAAATGACCGGCTTTGTCATCCACATGATGAACGGATTGATGGACAACGCTCTTACACGAAAGCTTTTCGGCGATAAAAAAGTCGACGCCCTGCGCGACAAGGTCAGAAGCCTGTTCGGCTCCAGCGACTATAAAAAAGCTTCGCCCATGATGCGCGAAACCTTTAAGCTTGTCATCGGTCAGGATCTAACCGAATGCCTAAAGAGCGTTTCGGCGTCCACGCTTCTCATCTGGGCGCAAACGATACCGCAACCCCGCTTTGGATGGGGCAAAAGATGGAAAAAGAGATCAGGGACGCGGGTCTTGTCGTGTTTGAAAACGCAGGGCATTTTGCATACCTTGAGCAGTATCCGCGCTTTAAAGCGATTACCGAAAAATTCCTGATCGGCTAATGGAGGAAGCAACATGTGGTGGTTACTGATTTGTGAACAGCTCGTCGCCTGCCTGCTCACGCTCGCGGCGTCCAGATATTTTATTCACATGCTGCAGCTGGAAAGCTATCAGCTGGACGGCTATATGCGCTGGCTCAGGAAGGATGCAAATAACATGTTCGGCTGGACGTTCAAAACCGGCGTCTCAGCGACGGTCGCGTTTTATGTGCTTCCGGTTCTGATTTCCATGTTCGTAACCGGCGAGCGGCAAAGAAGCTCCATTATCTCAACGGTCGTAATCATGATTTTTGTCGCCGTATACGGCGCTTACATGATCTTCAAGGATTTCGGACGCACTCAGAAAAAGCCGCTTGTATTCACAAAGCGCGTAAAGCGTTTGTACGCGGTTCTCACGCTGACTGCGGTCGTCATTTGCGCTCTGATGGTTCTTATTTCCGGAAGATACGACGCGCTGAACGCCAAGCGGGCAGTTGCATGGCTGTCTCCCTATCTGCTTATCGCCGTCTGCCCCTATGTCGTCATGCTGGCAGGGTATCTCGCAAAGCCCATCGAAGACAAAATCAACCGCTCCTTCTTCGTAAAGGCGCAGAATAAGCTTAAATCCTTGCCGAAAATGAAGAAAATCGGCATCACCGGCAGCTACGGAAAAACCTCCGCCAAATACTGCCTCGCCGCGATTCTTTCCGAAAAATATAAGGTTTTCTATCCGAAGGCCTCTATCAATACGCCCATGGGCCTTTCCAAGGTCATCAATGAAGAGCTGACGGACGACATGGATGTGTTCATCGCTGAAATGGGCGCGCGTCATGTGGGCGACATCAAGGAACTGGTAGAGCTGGTTCATCCCGAATTCGGCATGATTACCTCCGTCGGCCCCCAGCACCTTGAAACCTTCAAGACGGTTGAAATCGTTGCCAACACCAAGTATGAACTGATCGAAGGCCTTCCCAAGACGGGAAAAGCGTTCTTTGCCGCCGACGGCTCGTTTGTCGATAAGCTCTACGAACGCTGCAAGATCAAAAAGTTCCGCGCAGGCATATCCGACGGTTATCTCGACATGCACGCTGAGGACGTCGAGGTCGGCGCTTTCGGAAGCCGCTTCACCCTAATGGAATCTGATGGAAGCAGCATTCGCGTCGAAACCAAGCTTCTCGGCCGCCACAACATTTCAAACATCGTTCTGTGCTGTCAGGTTGCCCGCGAAATCGGCATGACCCTTCCCGAGATTGCCGAGGGCGTCAAGCGCATTAAACCCGTCAAGCATCGCCTTCAGCTGATTGCAGGCGCAATGAACGTCATTGACGACGCATTCAATTCCAACCCCGTAGGCGCGAAGGAAGCGCTGAACGTCCTTCATTCCTTCCCGGGCAAGCATCTGATCATCACCCCCGGATTCGTCGAAATGGGCGAAAACGAGGATAAATTCAACTATGAGCTGGGAACGCACATCGCCGAAACCTGCGACGCAGCCATTCTGGTAGGCCCCAAGCATACCTCCCCCATCCGTCAGGGCATGCTCGACAGAGGCTTTGACGAGAAAAAGATTATGGTTGTGAACACGCTTGACGAGGCGGCGAAGAAAATCCCTATGTTTGCCTCAAACGGCGACGCCGTGCTTTTTGAAAACGATCTTCCCGACAATTACACCGAAAAATAGAAAGGAAGAAGCCTTTTATGAAACTGAGACTGGCCGTTGTATACGGAAGCCGCACCTGTGAACACGATGTATCCATCATTTCCGCTCTGCAGGCGGCGCAGAACGCAGACAGAAACGAATACGACGTAATTTACGTCTACATCGATAAAAACGGCGAATGGTACACGGGCGAGCGCCTTGCCGACATCGCCTTCTACCGCAATTTCGATCCCCGCGCGGTCGTTCGCGTTCTGCCCATGGGCGCGAACGGAAAACTGCGCCTCATGCAGCATCCGGATGATAAGCTCTTCCCCATCGGCAGGCTCCGCCAGATTGCCGAAGCCGATGTGGTTATGCCCGTCATGCACGGCATGAACGGCGAGGACGGCACGCTTCAGGGCATGCTGGAGCTGTGGGGCGTTCCCTACACCTCAGCAGGCGTTCTGGGCTCCTCCCTCGGCATGGACAAAATCGCCATGAAGCGCATGTTTAAGGCGGTCGGCCTTCCCGTGCTTAATGATACAACCGTTGATCGCGCCGAATGGAAAAAGGACAGAAAAGCCGTTCTTACGCGCGTTATGAGCGCGCTGTCCTTCCCCGTTTACGTAAAGCCCGCCAATCTCGGCTCTTCCATCGGCATCAATCGCGCCGACGATGAGGTCAGCCTTGAAAACGCGATCGACATCGCCGTGTCCTATGACCGCCGCGTGCTCATCGAAAAAGGCGTTTCCGATCTCATGGAAATCAACTGCTCGGTTCTTGGCTACGCCGGTCGGGCCGAAGCCAGCGTCACTGAAATGCCCGTCCGCTGGACCGATTTCCTCTCCTTCGAAGAAAAGTATCTTCGCGGCGCGAAGGGCGGCGCAAAAGGCGGCAGCAAGGGCATGACCAGCTTAGACCGCCAGATGCCCGCACCGATCTCCGAGGAAATGACCAAAAAGGTCGAAGCCCTCGCCATCACCGCATTCAATGCGCTCGACTGCAAGGGTGTGTGCCGCATCGACTTCTTAGTCGACAAAACCACAAACGAAATCTTCATCGGCGAAATCAACACCATTCCCGGCTCCCTCTCCTTCTATCTGTGGGAAGCCAAGGGCGTGAAGTTCTCCGAGCTCATCAATAAAATGGTCGAATACGCGCTGCTCGCCAACGCCGAAAGAAATGAAAACGTTTTCTCCTATTCCTCCAGCATCTTAAACGGCTCCGCCGGAACCAAAGGCGCCAAGGGCGTCAAGGGAACAAAATTCTAAAAACACAAACGCCTGCAAGTATGATTTGCAGGCGTTTGTGTATGAGAGGTATGATCAAAATGAAAAAGCTGCTTTGCGCATTCCTCGCGCTGTGCTTTCTGTATATTCCGGCGTTCGCCGAAGAAACACAGCTGATTTTTCACGGCGACTGGGACGAAATAGAAAAGACCACTTATCAAAGAGAAATGGCGGATTTATTTTATTCAACCTATCCGCGCCTGTACGCGCGTTGGGGAACAGATAATACGCCCACAACAATTTATTATAAGGCGGATAAAGAGGATCACAAAAACGTTGCTTATTCCTATGCCAATCGCGTAGTTGTCTCAGTCGATTATGCCAATAAAGAGCCGCTCGATCTGGGTTTCTTCTCGCACGAGCTTACTCATTGCGTTCAGGGCTATAGCGGAAAGCTCGTTTACGGCGGTGACGCTTGGTGGACAGAAAACATGGCCAATTACGGCGGTTTTCGCTATTATCATTGGGCGGACGCAAGCCATTTAGAACCCGAACCAACTGATTTCAGAAACTGGATCGACTGGGAATACGCGCCCTACGGCAATTGTCAGTGGTTCTTCGCGTACATGGATGATCAGTATCCCACGCATTTGGATGAGAATGGCAGCCTTCATTACGGCCTTATTGATTCTGTTCATCATCTGATTTTATCCAATACCGGGGAGGAACTGGACGACGATCCCTATGACCCCGAAACGCCGATCAACAAAGTAGTTTATTCGATTACAGGCTATGAATCCTTTGAGGCGCTTCGAATCCGTTTTGCAGATGATCTTGAAAGCGGCTTATGGACATTTCAGGGCTTTTCAAATTATAAAGACAATTTCCTTACGGAGAATCTTCCGGGCGTCAAAAATCCCGATTATCCATCATATGATCAAGTAATTCCAAAAATCGGCGCAGCATCCAGCGTGGGAGAAGTCCCCAAGGGTACGAATCTTCTGAAAGGCGCGAAAATATCTGGTGCGTCAGGTTTCGTCAACGAATCAGAAACGCCGGGAATGCTCGTTGACGGAAATTTCTTAACCAAATGGTGTTCTACCCCGGAAAGCATTGATGACAAAACGCACCTGACAGACGGCGCAAAGCAATGGATACAGCTTGATTTAGGCGAAGAAAAGGCGTTTAATACCTATACAATCGTAAATACACGCTATACAGAGCCGTATTACGGCAATATGGTTTCGTGGAAGCTTCTGACTTCAATCGACGGTCAAAACTGGACCTTAATTGATAATCAGGAATTCTGTGATAAGGATATCGCGACTTTTGATGTTGGAGATCAGTCGGCAAGATATCTTCTCCTCAAAATGCACGATCCCGACAACGGCGAGCGCGGCACAATCCGTTTATATGAAATGATGCTGTTTTACAGCCAAAGGTAATGTATTTACCGTGTTCATCAAAAGCTGCCGACTTTCTAATCCAGATACATGAAAGCGGCAGCCTTAATAATTTCCACATAGATACAAAAAAGAGCACTGACGAATCGTCAATCAAGTCATCAAAAAAGTACCTTTTTTGATGAAGGGGCCGATTTCCTGAAATCCTGCGGGATTTCCGGGCGAAAATCGGAAAGGGGAAGCGTTTTCAGTCGCTACGCTTTGTGAAAACGCGCGATTTTTAAGTACATG
>JAFWZN010000003.1 GCA_017522345.1 Clostridia bacterium
CCGACGCACTATCCCGAGGCGTCGGGCGGCAGCATTCTGTTGTCTTCGTAACTGATTCATTTTATCACCAAGGAAAATGCTTTTCAAGCCCCCGCAGCGCCCGGTTCGGGCTGCTGCGGGGGCTTGAATGTCAGTGCGGCGGACAATCCGGGGCGCGGGTGCGCCCCGGATTGCCTGCGATGCAATTAAACATACTTTTTGAACTTAAGAATGGCTTTGAACATATCGCCGTCCACGACGATCTCGAAGCTGCCGCCGCAGATTTCCGTATAGCTCTTGGCGATGGCAAGGCCGAGACCGTGCCCCTCCGCCGTTCTGGATTCGTCGCCGCGGACGAATCTGCCGGTGATTTCCTCTGCGTTAAAGTTCAGCGGATAGGAGGAGATGTTCTTAAACTCCATCTCAACCATGCCGTCCTTTTCCGACACGGTGATGAACACGCGCGTGTTCTTCATCGTATATTTGAGAATGTTGTCGATGAGATTCGACACAACGCGCGAGAGCTTCCGCCCGTCCGCCGAGATGTAAAGCTCCTTGGGCGTATCCACGCAAAACGGCAGGCCGGAGTTTTGAATTTCGTTATCGTGCTCCCCGAGCGCCTGAGAGATGAGCAGCGCGGCATCGAGCTTTTCAAAAACAACCTCATCGTTCCCGCTCTGCACACGGGAAATGTCAAACAGATCCTGCGTGAGCCGCTTGAGCCGCTCGCTCTTTTTGGCGATGACGGCAACGTAGTCCTTTGCCTCCTCCGGCAGCTCCTCCATCTTCGAGAGCAGCTCCGTATAGCTGACGATGGAGGTGATGGGCGTTTTCAGATCGTGCGACACATTCGTGATCAGCTCGGTTTTCAGCCTTTCCGCCTTGACCTTCGCCGCAACGGACTCGTCCAGCCCGGCGGCGATGCCGTTGATGTCCTCCGCCAGCGCTTTCATATCGTCACACTTGAGCTCCGGAATCTGATAGGCCACGTTTCCGCTTCGCACGGCGCTGACGCCCCTTTTGATCTCCTCAAGATCTCCGGCGCGGCAGGCGGCAACAAAGCACGCAAGGCCGAACAAAAGGATGCTCAGAATCAGCCCGACCGAAGTCCGCACCGTGATGATGCCGAAGATGCCGATGATCGCCGTATAGATGAAAAGCAGAATGCAGAGATACAGCCCCGTCTTTTTCGAAAGCAGGCTTCTGAACGCTTTTGCGATTTTCACGATCAGACGCAGGATCCATCTTATAATGCGCAGGATGAGGCTCGTGCTGACCAGTCGGCGCGTTTTGATGTTTCGCACGGCGGAGAGCAGCGAGGTGATGACAATCAGACTGCCGAGCGCCACGCCCGCGCACAGAACCCAATAGAGCAGGCTTTGCGGGAACTGTCCCGACAGATGCGCATCCAGCACGGAATAGCAAAGCGCAACCGTTCCGACGGCGGCACCCACAACCAGCGCCAGGTGCACCTCCAGCCAGATGTTATCCAGCCACATGTTCTTATGCTCGCCCTCTGCGTTCCGCCCGCAGACGCACAGCAGATAGACAAACAGCGCCAGCGCGGCGAGCAGGCAGGCAAGTCCGCGGAAGAAGGTTTCCATCACGATGCCTTCCTGCTTTTTCCAGATCGCCTCATATTCCGCGGCGACTTCGTCGCGGATGCTGCAGCCGATCACGATCGTGCTCTCGTCATCGTAGCGCGCGAGCTCTTCAAGGAAAGCGTAAGAGCGGTTGTTCACCCCGTAGGATTTGCGCATAATGCTCCCGTCGCTGTCTCTGCGGACATAGGCGAAATACCGGCCCTGCAGCGGGTCGGAAGCGCTTTTGGCGCCGTAGTTTGACAGAAACAGGTCATTCCACTGCACGTAATAGTAGATTTCGTCGGAACTGGAGAAATCGTCGAAATACTCCCGAATGTTGCTTTCCAGATCATCGCCGTAGTCTTTGCCATTCTCCCCGCGGTCAATGGGGTTGCCGTAATTGTCATAGGGGCGATAGGTGTTCAAATAAGCGTTATACAGGACGTTTTCGGGTCTGGCAAGCAGCCAGGAGATATACCACGAATCCTCGAAGTCGCGCTCAAAGCCATAGATATCGTTTTCCTCTTGAGAATATTCGATCACGCCGCCGGTAAGCACCAGCATCCCCGCGAGGATGCTGACGATCAGCAGAATCACGGCGGCAAGTTTCAGCGCAGTGGAATACACGATTTTTTTCATTTTCCAATTCCCCCCTCAGTCAATTTTGTAGCCGACGCCCCAAACCACCTTGAGATACCGCGGCTCTTTGGGGTTGATTTCGATTTTCTCCCGGATATGCCTGACGTGCACCGCGATGGTGTTGTCGCCCACCGCGCTTTGCTCGTTCCACACATTGGAATAAATATCCTCGGCGGAGAACACCTTGCCGCGGTTGCGGGCAAGCAGCTCAAGGATTTTGTATTCCACGGGCGTGAGGCGCACGTTTTCTCCGTCCACCTTAACGGTTTTGCTCTCGGTGTTGACGCACAGGCCGTCGATCACAATTTCGCCCTTTTGCTTGCCGATGGAGCCGAGGGTGGTATAGCGCCGCAGCTGCGATTTGACCCTTGCCATCAGCTCGCTCGGGTTAAAGGGCTTTGTGACGTAATCGTCCGCGCCCGCGGTCAGGCCGAAGATTTTGTCCGCATCCTCGCTCTTGGCGGAAAGGAGGATGACGGGAATGTTTCTTGACTCGCGCAGCTTCATCAGGGTTTTGATTCCGTCCAGCTTCGGCATCATGATGTCCAGAATCATCAGATGCACCTCGTTTTCGGAGAGAATCTCCAGCGCCTCAATGCCGTCGTAGGCCTTCAGCGCTTTGTATCCCTCTCCCGAAAGGAAAATACTTATGCTCTCGACGATCTCTCTGTCGTCATCCACAACCAGCACATGCATTTCTTCTTCACCTCGCACACAGCATACACCACAATTCTTAACATTTCCTCATCATATTTCTTAACTTTGCTTAAGAAATCAAAAATTTTTCGCCGGAAAGGGCGCGAAACAAAAAAATCCAACTCGCAGGAGTTGGATTTTTCTGCGGCGTGTTGACAAAAAGACGCCGGTGATTATTGAAGCTCAAATACTTGTTCTACGACCGAACCCTTATCTATTCGTGATAATTTTATATGCTTGATAACAGAAATAATCTCAAGCACAAAAATCACAAAATAATACGAATAGAATATGTAAATATTAATGCCAAGTTTTTGCCCCACAAACCACATCATAGGTATTGCACCGATAAGAAGCACTGCCAATACTATGTTAAATCTCGGGTGAATTTTATGAACAGCTTTTATTATGGAGAAAACCGCATCTACGGAATAAAAAACCAAACTCACGGTAGAAATTATCACGGCATACACCCAAAAAGCGAACGATCTGCTAACACCCCCAAATTCAGGCTCAACCTCATGAATTAATGCAATAAGTGACGCAATCAACAAACCCAGACTAAATACAGCCATATGCATCGCAATTATTGCCGGTATTTTAGAAGAAAGTTTTTTCATATCCCCACCGCCTTTCTGCTTTCATTACATCACATTTTGGGATGAGCTGCAAGCGTTTTCATCGCGCGGATCGCAAGGCGTGGGCTTTCCGTTTCTTATTCCGGCAAATACAGGCCGGTCGGAATCACCGTTTCGCCAAATGCGCCGGCTGCGACATCGTACTGCTCAAATTCGATAAAGATTTCTCCCTCACGGACAAAATACTTAAACTCGTGCAGCTGCATATTGGCGACCCTTTCTTCGACACCCGGAAACAGCGCACCGCCGAGTCGCTCCTGCAGGCCCTCCCATGCGATCTGACGGAGAAGCGGCAACAGTTCTTCTTCCTCCATGCCGACAAGGACCTCGATCGTTGCCTCATCGCCGGTGTTCAGATCATAAAAGTAATGGGAAAAATATCCGTGGCTGGTATTCCCGCCCGCGTATTCATCCGCCGTTACCGTGATGCCCAAAATACCGTTTTTATTATAAGTCACCCTTGTCCATGCATGACGGTAACAGTCCCCAATCGGATCAAGTGCCGCCAGTTCTTCCCCACCGGAGGATGCTGACATATATCGCTCCGCTCTGGAATAGAGCACATCGTTGATTTTCTGATATGCCGGGGAATCGCCCAAAATTCTGAGATATTCATAATAATAGTTTTCGGTCGAGGCGCCCGATGCATCGTGCGCGGAGGCATCCCAGCGCACGATTTCATACTGCACGCCGTCCGTATCCGCTTCCACCGTTTCCCCGGTCTCGATTCTCTCTTCCCCGTTCACCAGCCGAACCGCTTCTTCAACCGCTGCCTTTGCGTTCAAAAGGCCATAGCTTCCGTTGTATTGATCCCCGTTAATCGCGCCGGCTGTGTTGCTGCAGACGATGTCGGCCACCTGATCTCCCGTAAAGCGGTCGCTGACCGACCACACCAGCGCCGCCACGCCGGCGACCATGGGCGCAGCCATGGAGGTTCCCGCGGAGAGCGCATACTGATTTTTGGATACAGTGCTGTACACACCTTTATCTATATCCATGCTACCATCGGATTTTTTCACGCCGCCCGGCGCCGCAATATCCACCTGTGCGCCGTAATTGGAACCGGGAGCAAGAAAATAGGATTGCGATTTGTTCAACTGACTTGAAATGTTTGCCACGACCAAAATGCGGCTGCAAATGCCCTCGGCGGAACTCCGCCCGGAACCGTATTTTACACAGTTTTCGGGCGTAACGGAGGCGAAGAAATTGTTATTCAAGGCATCCCGACCATCATTTCCCGCAGACTGCACAACAATAAAATCGTGCTCGTGCAACAGCTCCCCCATATAACCCGAGGCTTTTTGCGCCCTTTGGGCAACAATCCAGTCAGCGCATGAACCGTCACCTTTGTCGCCCATGGACATGTTCACGACCTTGGCGCCTGCTTCAACAACCGCTGCGAGGCCAACATATACATTGGAATCCGTCTGCCAATTGATTGCAGACAAACAATCGACGCATATAAGCTTGCTCTTTTTTACGATGCCGCTGATGCCCTTTTTGTTATGCTTCGCGCCGATGATGCCGGCGACATGGGTGCCATGATCCTTGTTCTGCCCCTTTGCGCGGCCCAGCAATTGCAGATCCAGATCCTCATGCTTCGTGTCAAAGCCCGTGTCCAGAACGCCGATTTTGATTTTGGAGAAATATTCGCTGTATTCCCACGCGCCGGGAACGTCGATCAGCTCCATCCACCAGTTGCTGCCGTCAATGTCCTCATCGGTCCAGTCTTGCTCGTCCACATCCCCATCCCAGGGGTCGGCGGGCATATCCGCATTTTCCGGCGATTCATACACCTCGTCATAGTGGGCAAACAGCACGCAGTCATTTTGCTCCACGCGCGCAACCAGCTCCGCAAGCCCCTGCAGATCCCGCTCCGGAATCTGAATCTGATACTGACGGATGGAGGGGACGGTTTCGATCACCTTGCCCTCCACGGATTCCACGAGCGATGCAACATCGTCCTCGGAAGCGTCCTCATCAAACACAACCATGAGCATATTGTTCACGTAGGTGATCTGCTCCGTTTCATCAAAAACGATGTTTTCCTCATCGGGCGTATAGACCCGGTATGTATTTTCCGCAGTTTCCTCCGCTTCTTTTTCTACGTCCTCCGCCTGCGTTTTGCAGCCGGCCAGCCCCGCGAGCAGACACGCACACATCAATAACGCCAAAAACCGTTTCATAATCACACTTCCCGCCATAAAAAATATTCCCGATGAATGCTATGGACAGCACGACGGCACGCAGCAGCGCCTTTTTCCATCCGGACACCGCGCACGCTTCGCCGCTCATTATAACCCATTCCTTTCCAAAAATCGATAAGGAAATGAAATGAAAAAATCGGCAGCCCTCTGCCGAGGGCTGCCGATTGGAACTGCGAAGGTGCGGAGCGGGGAGTTTTCGTGAAATATTCGGCTTGCGCCGAATGTGAAATATTTTCCTCACGGAAAATGTGAAATTTTCTGCTAAAGCAGAAAGTGAAATGAAATAAATCCCCTCACGCCCGCAGGCATTTCACATTGCGAAGCAATATTTCACTGCCGAAGGCAATTTCACAAATCCCAAAAGGGATTCATTTCGTTGAAAAAAGGACTGGTCTAAAACCCTGATTTTCTTAACTCTTTCTTTTTGTTTTTATTCCTTTTAATTAAATTAACAATACACCAGACAAACCAAAAGGCAATGATAAATAGGCCTGTAATTCCAATGCCTTTTCTTAACCATTCGGGATATAAAGTTGGACAGATTTCAAATATAAAACAATTAACAAAAACAAATGC
>JAFWZN010000016.1 GCA_017522345.1 Clostridia bacterium
ATATATTGATTATTATAATAACACGAGAATCCAACTCAAAACAAAATGGATGCCTCCCTCCAAATTCAGGGAAACATCCATGATGATATACTAATTGTTCAATTCATACGTCTGTGTCCAGAATACTGGGTACATATCATTTTGAGGCAGTTCTTTTTTTGTGTTCGTTTTTTTACGCAAATTTATATCCGTACGCATCCAAGACCGAAATCGGTATTTCCATTCGGGCCGTTTTTTCGGGATCGACGATTTGACAGATGCATACGTTTCCGATTACGCTAAGCAGCATTTCCGCATCATGATCGGTCATATCCAGTTCTGACATCAAGAACTTGAACATTTGAATTGCCGCGCCCTCGCAGGCTTCGTCGGCGGTCTCGGCGGAATATAAGGCAATCGCGTTTTTATCATCTACGATAAACGGCGTAGGAAGATTGCAGTTTTTTAGAACGGAAATCTTTATTGTAACAACTCCGTCCGTCTCAACGCCGCATACGCCGACTTCGCCGTCGCCCATCAGCGCGTGAAGATCGCCCACCGCGAGAAGCGCTCCTTCTACGTTTACAGGCAGATACAGCTTTGCGCCCTTTACAATCTTCGTGCAGTCCATATTGCTTCCGTGAGCGCCGGGCGTTCCGGTGGGAATACCATCGCCAGCGGGCGCGGTGCCGATTACGCCAATCATGGGATGAATCGGAAATTGAAGCTTGTCGTTAAAAATGACTTTTCCATCCCGAATCGGCAGAATTTTGGTTTTGGCTTCATGGATAAACCTTCCCATTACGCCTTCTCCGCCGCCGTCGATCATAACGCCCTTGTCTGCTACCTCAATATCAAGGATTTCTACCTTCAAAACATCGCCCGGAAGCGCCCCTTCTACATACAAAGGTCCGGTCGCCGGATTAATATTGCTCCAGTCAAGGCCGTCCATAATCTGATCTTCCGACTGTATCTGTCCGCCGAAGCAATCCTTCGTCACAAAAACGACGGTTTCTCCGCTTTTTGCATGCGCACAGGGCTTATGATTTTTGTCCATAGAATTCACATAACAATTCGCTTCGATTCTCAACATAGATATCTCCTCCCTATCTTTCAATCGTAAGTATCGTTCCGTCCTCTTCCCGTTCAAAAATAACTTTTGCATTCATGACGGGAACCGTGAGCTTTAGATGCTTTACGCCTGCCGGAAGGTGCTGCTTCCAAACGCCGCCCTTCACAACATCGGGCGTAATTCCGAGGATATCCTCAATCAGCACAGGAACCGGCGCGCTGGCCCACGGATGGCATAGGCTGGTGTTCCACTTCATATCCTTGCCCCATGCCTCAAAAAGCGTCGTCGCACCCTCGTGAATCATGTTCATCCAGCTTATTTTCGACTCAGACACAATCGCATCATACACATATTTGTATTTTCCGGCCTTCGCAAGCGCTTTCAGATAGAAATACGCCATGTACACGCCAACGCACATGCCACGTTTCATGAGATAATCACTAATGCCTTCCGTTTTATCCGTCGGCACGATTCCAAAAAACAGCGGCAGAATATTGGAATGAACGGCGCTGTGCCTGGAAGATAAGTGATCGACATAGAGGTTTGTGTCGACCGAGAAAAACGCATCGTTAAAGCTGCGGCAAAGCTTTTCAAATTGATTTTTTCTTGTTTCTCCGAGAATTTCTGCAATTTTCTCCGTATATTTCACTGCGCCCAGATAGAAAGCGTTGATCACATTGTGGCAGCCGGGTCCAACCGGCTTTTCAAGCGGAAAATCATAATCGTCGCGAAGATTGCTCGGCCAGTCCACAAGATTCCACGCTTCCGTCACATTTTCAATCAGCCCGTCGGGACGCGCATATTTTGCATATGTCTTCAAGATCCGATTTGCCGCGGCGTAGCACTCCTTCAAATACTCTATATCCCCTGTGTGCTCATAATATCGGAGGGCAACCATCGGAAACAAAAGGGAGTAATCGGCAATCTCCTGCATAAACGACGCCGGGAAAACCGCCATGAGACCGCCTGTAATACTGCCCGACGCCATCCAATCGTCAAGCGCCTTCTTCAAAAGCCGCGTATCACCCGACAAATACAAATGCGTCAGCGATGTAACCGCAAGATCGCCCGAATACTGCCCCTTTTCCCTCGTCGGACAATCCAAATACGCTTCCTGAACGCCGGTTTTGATCGTATTTTTGGTAAGATCAAAAATCGCCTGCAAATTTTTATCCGTCGTTTCAAGAACGCATTTTTCGTCGTTCAGCGGATAAAACTGCCGTCTCGCCTCCGCACGAACGAGCCTGACGCCCTTTTCAAGGATGAAATCCGCATATCTGAACGCCGAGTAATCAAACATCTCCCATTCGTTCAATTCACCGTCCAAAATAAACGAGTGTTCATATATGCAGTTGGCGCGGGTTTCGTACCGCGCATTTTTCCCGCCTTCTAAAAGCTCTTCGCCCATTCTGAGCACGACCTTTTTGCCCTTTGCGCCCTCAAACTCCGAAATGATCACGCCCGCGATCTCATTTCCAAAATCGACGTGAACGACGTTTCCCTCCTGCTCAATATTAAGCGGTTTCACCATCTCCGTTTCAAGAACGGGCGTTTCCTGCCAGACAAACTTGTAATCCGTGTTCGGCTTTGCAAAGCAGGCTGTCCACATAAAGTCGTCGTATCCAATATCCTTCCAGCCTCTGGGCTCGTTTCTCGCGTCAAAATGCTCCGTAAATTGGGTTCTGTAGCCCGTTTCCGCTTTGTCCGTATAGGATGCGGACTTCATATAGTGGAAATGCTCGTCCGAGCGAAGAATCACCCGTCCGTCCACATGGAGCTCGCACATAAAGCCCTGACGCATATCGCCGGATACCCAAACGCGGTTGATTAGTCCTTGATAATAACATTCAACCGCAATTACGTTTTCGCCGGAGCGCAGGTATTTGAGCACATCAATTCTATTCACATAATAGCGATTGGGATATCCCGGCGCGGGCCCCTGGGCAACATACACGCCGTTTATATACAATTTATAGTAGTCGTCTGCGGTAATAATCAATTCCGCGCGCTCTGCACGCCTTCCCAACCTGAAGGCGCGTCTTGCATACATATGGTAATTCTGAAACTCCTCCGCATGCGCGGGCGTTTCTGTCTCGCCTTCCCTGTGAAACACATTTAGAGGCTCTGCATTCACAAATTCCGCCGCTGTAAGCCACTTTGTACTCTTTTCAAAAATACGAACGCGCTCTCCCTTTGACTCTTCTTTTCTCATTTGTTTTATTCTCTTTTCTCGAATGATAAAAACAATCGCGGTTAATAGAAGCCCTAAAGCTGCGCCCGAAAAATCAATGAGCACGTCATGTATTGTCGGATGTCTTCCCTCGGACATAAACTGTATGCTTTCGCTTAATACAGCCATGATAATAAGCGCAGCAAAAATCCATCTTTTCTTTATTCTCTCTTTTGGAAAAGTGCAATACACCGCTGCAGACAAAAAAGCGGCTTCCAGCATAAAAAGAGTAAAATGGCCGAGCTTTCTTATCACAAATTCCGCTTGCTCGCCGGTTCCTATAAAGGGGAAAATCTTTGAAATAATCGAAAGAACATTGCTATTTACATTCTCCGAATCCTGACCGTTTTGCAAACAGAAGAAAAAAATCATTGCCGCTGCGAGAAATGCCATTATCCAGTACATAACGCTTATCCCCGGCAAAAATCTCGCAAGTCCGAGTCTCGTCCACACGGAGGACGGCGACAGGCGCGAAAGAACGCGTCTGATGCGATCCCATATCTTTAAAAATATACTCTTAATTTTTTCAATTCCTTTTTTCATAAGTCCATTATCCTGTCGTTTCTATATTTATCCATTTGATATTATACTAAATGCTCATTAAAAAAGCAACTGCACGCTTTTTTCGCGTGCAGACATGTTAATCATTATTTTGTTTTCGGCTTAAAGATCAAGGCGTGCATGAGACTAAAGAATACGGCGGTTGTGATTCCCGCAGCCGTGTTTTTTATGCCGCCTATCAGAATACCAATCCATCCAAGCTCATCAACGCTTTCTTGAACGCCCTTCGCCAGCGAATAGCCAAAGCCCGTTAAGGGAACCGTCGCGCCGCTGCCTGCAAAATCTACTACAGGCTCATACAGGCCGATTGCCGTCAGAATAACGCCGGAAACGACGAAGCATACCAGAATTCTGGCCGTTGTGAGCTTTGTATACATTAAAAGCGCCTGCCCAAAGCAGCAAATGATTCCTCCGACAACAAACGCTTTTCCAATCTCCCAAATGTCAATCATTTTCGCACCTCTCAAGCGATATCGCATATGAAATCGATGGAATGCTCTCGCCCTGAAGAGAGCTTGTCACGCTCATCATTGCGCCGCTTCCGAGCAAAAGGACTTTTTGGTATTCGTTCTTCCTCAAAAGGTCAATGATGTATCCTGACAGAACGCCCGCAATGCAGCCGCACCCGCTGCCGCCTGCGTGAACGTCCTGCTGCTTAGAATACAAATTTGCGCCGCAATCATAGAAAAGCTCGTCGGTATTCATCTTGTATTTTCGCTTGACAAGCTCTTTGAGGATATCAAGTCCGTATATGCCAAGATCTCCGGTAATAATTTTGTCATAGGAAGACAGTTCCGTTTTCATATCGTCCAAATGCCCAAACAATGTATCCGTTACCGCAGGCGCCATCGCGGCGCCCATATGAGACGCATCCTTTATCTTAAGGTCAATCACGCGTCCGATCGTGCCCGATGTGATTTCTATTTCTGTTTTTTCATGCTCAATCAGGCACGCGCCTGCCGCCGTTGCCGTCCACTGCGCGGAGGGCGGTCTTTGCGTGCCCAGCTCAAGCGGCGTTCTGAACTGCCTTTCCGCCGTGCAGAAATGACTGCTGGCGCAGGCAAGCGCATTTTGGGAAGCGCCTGAAGCTACAAACACCGCGCCCGTCAGAAGGCTTTCAATCATCGTTGAGCACGCCCCGTACATCCCTAAAAACGGTACGCCGAGATCTCGCGCGGCAAAGCCGGAGGAGATAATCTGTGCGTTGAGATCGCCTGCAAGCAATACGCCGACGTCCTCCAATTCAATTCCCCTTTTTTCTATACATCTGTAAATTGTTCTTTTTACAAGTTCGCTTTCCGCCTTTTCCCACGATTCCGTGCCCAAAAGATCGTCTTTAACGATTTCATCAAAGCTGTTTCCAAGAGGGCCATCCCCTTCCTTCTTTCCGGCAATTGAGGCGGAAGAAGAAATGTATGCTTCATTTTCAAATACTACCGTTCTGTCTCCTCTTCTATTCATTAAAAAACATACTCCTTGAGCCAATAAATAAAGCCGTAAATAACACTTGCCGAAATTCCGAACGTCAGAACAGGGCCCGCTATTGTAAACAGCTTTGCGCCGATTCCCGTGACGACGCCTTCGCGTCTGAACTCCATCGCGGGCGCGCATACGGAATTGGCAAAGCCGGTAATGGGCACAATGCTTCCAGCGCCGGCATACTTACCGATTCTGTCATAAATGCCAAGCCCGGTCAGAAGCGTACCAAAATAAACAAGCACGGAAGCGTTGAACATCGGAAGATTCTTTTCAGAAAATCCGATCCATTCTCCGAGTACGCCTACAAAATATCCGATAACGCAAATCACTCCGCCTACCCAGAAGGCTCTCAAAAAGCCCTGCACCTTCTTGGAGTTCGGCGTTTTTTCCTCTACAATTTTCTTATATTCCTTTTCGCTTGGGAAAAATCTGATGTTATCCGTTTTCACAGTTTTCTCTCCTTTTTCGCTTAGAAATAAACGCGCCGGTTCTTGTTTCCCTGTCGCCCGCGTGCGGCTGCTTTATCATGCTAAAGTTCGGGTTTTCGTGTCTCATTTCAAATACTCCTAACATAAATTCGCGTTTTCTTTACTTTTCCCCGATTCCTTAACGTCTATACATCAAAAGGCACAAAAAATCATCCGAAATATAACGTACAAAAACGCTTTAGCATTTGACAATGTTCGTGTTCTGACATAAAATGAACCTGTATAAATGTTTTTGTTTTTACTATTCATATCGGAGGTAGTTTTATGAAAAAAATAGCCGTCATCATGGGCTCGGACAGCGATTGGCCCATTGTAAAAGGCGCCGCCGACCAATTAAAGGAGCTCGACATTCCCCATACCGTCCGCGTCATTTCCGCGCACAGATCGCCCGAAGCCGCGGCGGAGTTTTCCAAGCACGCCCGTGAAAACGGCTACGCCGCCATCATCGCCGCCGCCGGGAAGGCCGCCCATCTGGCAGGCGCAATCGCCGCCAACACAACCCTGCCCGTTATCGGCATTCCCGTAAAATCTTCGACGCTCGACGGTCTCGACGCGCTTCTTGCAACCGTTCAGATGCCCTCCGGCATGCCCGTCGCAACCGTCGCAATCGACGGCGCTAAAAACGCGGCGCTTCTTGCCGCGCAGATCATTTCCGTATGCGATGAGGAAATCGCAAACAAGCTTTCCGTCATGCGCAGGGAAATGACCGAAAAGGTTCTCTCCAAGGACAAAAAATTCGAAGAAGAATTTTCCTATAAAATCTAATCCATATATCTTTACGGAGGAAAATCCATGAGCGGAATTTTCGGTATCTATTCTCCGAAGCCCCAGCGCGTAGCCGATTATTGCTATTACGCGCTTTACGCCCTTCAGCATCGCGGACAGGAGAGCTGCGGCATCGTCGTAAACAATCAGGGTCTTTTGAGAAGTCATAAAGACGCCGGCCTTGTAAACGACGTATTTACCAAGGAAGCCCTTGAGGGACTCGGCGAAGGCAAAATCGCCGTCGGTCATGTTCGCTACGGAACGACCGGCATCAATCCCCGCCAGAACGCCCAGCCCATCACCGTAAATCACGTAAAAGGCTTAATGGCGCTCGCCCACAACGGCGCGCTGACCAACGCCTATGAACTGCGCGAAGAGCTGGAGCTCAACGGCTCCATTTTCCACACATCTTCCGACGCGGAAGTATTTGCATATTCCATCGTAAGAGAGCGCCTGAGAAGCTCATCCATTGAAGAGGCGGTTGCTGCGTCCATGGATGTGCTCAAAGGCGCATATTCGCTTATTATCATGTCTTCCACAAAGCTCATCGGCGCGCGCGACCCGTTCGGAATGCGCCCCCTCTGCATCGGACAGCTGGACGACTGTTGGGTGCTCGCCAGCGAAAGCTGCGCCCTTGACTCCATTGGCGCGGCCTTTATTCGCGATGTCGAACCCGGCGAAATCGTCGTCATTGATAAAAACGGCATTCGCTTTGACAAGCGCCATATCGGCGTCAAGCCCAAGAACACCTGCATTTTTGAGCACATCTATTTCGCCCGCCCGGACAGCGTGATCGACTGTGACAGCGTCCATATGGCGCGCAGAATGGCCGGACAGCTTTTGGCCGAAGATCATCCCGTCGAAGCCGACGTGGTTATCGGCGTTCCCGACAGCGGCCTTGACGCGGCGCTCGGTTTTTCCAAGGCGTCCGGCATTCCCTACGGCATCGGCTTTATTAAAAACAAATACATCGGCAGAACCTTCATCCAGCCCACGCAGAAGGACAGAGAGAACAAGGTTCGAATCAAGCTCAACCCTGTATCCGCAACCGTTAAGGGAAAGCGCGTTGTACTCGTTGACGACTCCATCGTACGCGGAACAACCAGCGCGCGCATCGTAAAGCTTTTAAGAGACGCAGGCGCCACCGAGGTTCACATGCGTTCCTCCGCCCCGCCGTTCCTTTATCCCTGCTACTTCGGAACCGACATTGATTCGCCCGAAAAACTGATCGCGCACAACCACACGATCGAAGAAATCCGCGAAATCATCGGCGTTGATAGCCTCGGCTATCTTTCCAAAGAAAATGCGCTTAAACTCACGCAGAACTCCTGCGGCTTCTGCACGGGATGCTTTACAGGCGTTTATCCCACCGATCCCCCGAAGCATATCGACCGTTCCAAATTCGAAATGAGCATTATGGAGGAAGATTTGAAATGAAAAACAGCTATTCCGAAAGCTATCGCGAAGCAGGCGTAGACATCACCGCAGGTTACAAAGCCGTTGAGCTGATGAAAAGTCATATTGCCCGCACGCTGACCAGCGGCGCGATGGGCGCAGTCGGCGGATTCGGCGGTGCGTTTGAGCTCGACTTAACCGGCATAAGCAAACCCGTTCTCATTTCCGGCACCGACGGCGTAGGCACGAAATTGAAGCTCGCCTTCCTCATGGACAAGCATAACACCATCGGCATCGACTGCGTCGCCATGTGTGTAAACGACGTCGTTTGCTTAGGCGGCAAGCCCCTTTTCTTCCTCGACTACATTGCCCTTGGAAAGAACGTTCCCGAGCGCGTCGCCGACATCGTTTCCGGCGTTGCCGAGGGCTGCGTTCAGGCAGGCTGCGCTTTGATCGGCGGCGAAACCGCCGAGATGCCCGGCATGTACTCCGAAGACGAATACGACCTCGCCGGCTACACTACCGGTATCGTCGATAAAGACAAGATTCTGAATCCCGAAAACGTAGAAGCGGGCGACGTCTTAATCGCCGTTCCCTCCTCCGGCCTTCACTCCAACGGCTTCTCTCTGGTCAGAAAAGCGCTGGACGTTGAAAACCGAGATCTTCACGAGGTCATCCCCGAACTCGGCTGTGCGCTTGGCGATGCGCTTCTCACCCCCACCAAGATTTATGTAAAGCCCGTTCTTCACCTGCTTGAGAAGGCGACTGTCCGCGCCATCGCCCACATCACCGGCGGCGGATTCTATGAGAACATACCGCGCGCGTTCGGCGACGGACTCTGCGCCGTAATTGATGAAAAAGCCATCAAGACGCCCGCCATTTTCGACTACGTAGCCAAGAGCGGCAATATCTCCAAGCGCGACATGTTCAATACCTTCAACATGGGCGTAGGCCTTTGCGTAATCGTTCCCAAGGCCGAAGCTGAGAACGCGCTTTCCGCCCTTAAGGAAGCCGGAGAAGACGCGTATGTATTAGGCTATATGGAAACGGCTCAATCCGAAAGCAAGGTGCGTTTCGCATGAAGGCAAGAGTAGCGGTTTTCGTCTCCGGCGGCGGCACCAACCTTCAGGCAATCATCGACGCCTCCCTTCGCGGCGAAATCCCCTCTGCGGAGATCGCGCTCGTTGCCTCCAACAAATCTGACGCTTACGCTTTGGAGCGCGCAAAAAAACACGGAATCAAAACCGTCGTCTGCGAAAGATTGCCCGGTGAAAAGCGTGACGACCTCGAATGCAGGTTTTTAAACGCTGTTCACAGCGCGAGGATTGATCTGATTGTCCTTGCCGGGTTTATGATGATTCTCTCCAAAAATTTCATCGCATCCTTCCCCGGTAAGATCATTAATGTGCATCCGGCGCTCATCCCCTCCTTCTGCGGAAAGGGCTTCTACGGCCTGAAGGTTCACGAAGCCGCGCTTGAAAAGGGCGTGAAGGTCTCGGGCGCAACGGTTCATTACGTCAACGAAATTCCCGACGGCGGCGAGATTATCGCGCAGAAGGCAGTAGACGTATTAGACGGCGACACCCCCGAAATTCTCCAAAAACGCGTTATGGAGGAAGCGGAATGGATTCTCTTCCCCCGCGCGGTTGAAATGGTTTCAAAAAGCATTATCGAATCCAAGGAGGCCGAATAAATGACCACTTATTTTGAAGCAGCCGGAGCAACCTCTTATCCCGGACGCGGCATCATGGCCGGAAAATCCCAGGATGGCAAAAAGGCAATTTTCGCCTACTTCATCATGGGCAGAAGCGAAAACAGCCGAAACCGCGTTTTCGTTCTGGAAGAAAACGGCATGCGCACGCAGGCCTTTGACGAAAGCAAAATGAAGGATCCTTCGCTCATCATCTATTGGCCCGTAAGAAAGCTTGATTCTTCCATCATCGTAACCAACGGCGATCAGACCGACACCGTGTATGAATACGTAAAAGAAGGCAAATCCTTTGTGGACGCGCTCAACACCCGCTGCTTTGAGCCGGACGCGCCGAATTTCACCCCCCGAATCAGCCTGATGGCCGATTTCAAGGACAATGACGTCTCCTTTGTCATGAGCGTTCTTAAATCCAACTGCAAAGAAGGAAAAAAGAATCTCCGCTGCTACTATTTCTTCGATCGTCTCGATGCCGGCGAGGGCGTTTTCATCCACACCTACGCCACCGACGGAAACCCGCTTCCTTCCTTTAAGGGCGAACCCGAACAGATCGCCTTTGCAGGTGAAATCGATGAAATCACCAAGAAACTCTGGGAAAACCTGAACGCCGACAACCGCGTTTCTCTTTGGGTGGAAATCCGCGACCTCGAAACCGGCGAAACCGAAAATCGCGTCGTCAACCGCAACAAGTAAGAAAGAGAAGGTATTTGGATATGGCAAATGAAATCCAGCTCAAGTACGGCTGCAACCCCAATCAGAAGCCTGCCCGCATCTTCATGGCAAACGGCGAAGAACTGCCCGTAAAGGTGCTTTCCGGCCGTCCCGGCTATATCAATTTTCTGGACGCGCTCAACGGCTATCAGCTCGTTCGCGAGCTGAAAATCGCCACCGGCCTTCCCGCCGCGGCATCCTTCAAGCACGTAAGCCCCGCGGGCGCCGCCGTCGGCGTAGAGCTCAGCGATGTGCTTCGCAAGATTTACTTTATCCCCGAGACCGATAAGCTCTCTCCCCTTGCCTGCGCTTATGCCAGAGCCAGAGGCGCAGACCGCATGAGCTCCTTTGGCGATTTCATTTCCCTGTCCGACGTTTGCGACTACGGCACCGCCAAGCTTATCAACCGCGAAGTTTCCGACGGCGTTATCGCTCCCGGCTACACCGAAAAGGCGCTTGAACTCCTTAAGAAAAAGAGAAACGGCGCTTACAACGTAATCGAGATCGATCCCGAATATAAGCCCGAAGCCCTTGAAAAGAAAATGTGCTTTGGCGTAACCTTCGAACAGGGCAGAAATGATCTTCAGATTACGGATGAAATGCTTGAAAACATCGTAACCGAGAATAAAACCCTCACCGATGATGAAAAGCGCGACCTCGTTATCTCTCTGATCACCCTCAAATACACCCAGTCTAACTCCGTCTGCTTTGTAAAGGACGGTCAGGCCATCGGCGTCGGCGCGGGCCAGCAGAGCCGCATTCATTGCACTCGCCTTGCCGGTCAGAAGGCCGACAACTGGTTCCTTCGCCAGCACGAGAAGGTGCTTTCTCTCCCCCTGCGCGAGGACTTAAAGCGCCCCGACCGCGACAACACCATCGACCTCTATCTCTCCGAGACCGATTGTGAAGACGTCATCGGCGACGACGTATGGATGAACTACTTTACCGAGAAGCCCGAAAGATTCACCATGGAAGAGAAAAAAGCGTATCTCGCCACCGTCACCGGCGTTGCTCTCGGAAGCGATGCGTTCTTCCCCTTCGGCGACAACATCGAA
The DNA here is from genome assembly GCA_017522345.1 of Clostridia bacterium. Classification (GTDB taxonomy): domain Bacteria; phylum Bacillota; class Clostridia; order Christensenellales; family Aristaeellaceae; genus SFHK01. Next base: position 11,444 of record JAFWZN010000016.1, read on the forward strand.
CGCGCCCACAAGAGCGGCGTTACCGTGATCGCTCAGCCCGGCGGCTCCATCCGAGACGACCATGTCATCGACACCTGCAACAAATATGGTATCGCCATGGCGTTCACCGGTCTTCGCCTGTTCCATCACTAATGGATTGGAGAAATTTAAATGAATCTTTTGATTGTCGGCGGCGGCGGGCGCGAACATGCGATCATCCGTGCGCTTAAGAAAAACCCCGAGGTCGAACTCGTCTATGCCCTTCCCGGAAATGCTGGCATTGGACATATGGCCGAGTGCCATCCGATTTCCGCTACGGATATCGAAGGCATCACCCAATTCGCCCAGAACCATAAAATCGATTTCGCCGTCGTTGCACAGGACGATCCCCTTGCGCTGGGCTGCGTCGACCGCCTGCACGCGCTCGGCATTCCCTGCTTCGGCCCCGATGCAAAAGCCGCGCAGATTGAGGCCAGCAAAATTTTCTCCAAAAACCTCATGAAGAAATACGGCATTCCCACAGCAAGCTACGAGACCTTCTCCGACTGCGAAAAAGCCGTTCAATACCTCAAAACTTCTTCCTATCCGATCGTTTTAAAGGCCGACGGTCTTGCGCTGGGTAAGGGCGTTGTTATCTGTCAAAACTTTGTCGAAGCGGAAGCTGAAATCAAGGAAATGATGCTGGGCGGCAAGTTTGGAAAAAGCGGCGCGAACGTCGTAATCGAAGAATTTTTAGAAGGCCCGGAAGTCACCGTTCTTTCCTTCACCGACGGAAAAACGGTCGTTCCCATGGTCTCCAGCATGGATCACAAGCGCGCGCTTGACGGCGATCTTGGCTTAAATACCGGCGGCATGGGCGTTATCGCGCCCAATCCCCTGTACACGAGCGAAATTGCCGAGCGCTGCATGAAGGAAATTTTTCTTCCGACCATTGAAGCTATGCGTGCGGAAGGCCGCCCCTTCAAAGGTTGCCTCTACTTCGGCCTTATGCTCACGAAAAACGGCCCGAAGGTCATTGAATACAACTGCCGCTTCGGCGATCCCGAGGCACAGGCAGTCTTGCCTCTTTTGAAAAGCGACCTTCTCACCATCATGCGCGCGGTTGAAAGCGAAACCCTGACCCCCGATATGGTTAAGTTTGATAAAGGCGCTACCTGCTGCGTCATGATCGCCTCCGGCGGCTATCCCGAAAAATATCAGAAGGGCTTTGAAATCGATTTCGGCGCCTCTGAAGAAACCGCATTCGTCTATCACAGCGGAACAAAGCTGAATGAAAACGGCAAATTTGTCACCAACGGCGGTCGCGTTCTGGGCGTCGTCGCCACTGCTGAAACCCTTGAAAAGGCCGTCGAAAAATCGTACTTTGCCGCCAATCAAATTACCTTTGAAGGAAAGCACATGCGCTCCGATATCGGTCAGCGCGCTTTGAAGGGAGAATAACTATGGTTTACAGAATATTCGTTGAGAAAAAGCCCGGCTTTGACCATGAGGCTCGCGCGCTTCTTCACGAAATCAATTCGTTTCTCGGCATTACAAACCTCACTTCCCTTCGCGTTATCAACCGCTATGACGTTGAGAACATTGACGAAGCGCTTTTTGAGCGCGCCATCTCCAATGTTTTCTCCGAGCCTCAGGTAGATACCGCTTTTAAGACCATGCCCGCGCATGACGGAAGAAGCTTTATCACCGAGTTCCTGCCCGGCCAGTACGACCAGAGAGCCGACTCCGCCAGCCAGTGCATTCAGCTGCTTGCGCAGGTGGACCGTCCTCCGGTCAGAACCGCAACCGTATATCTCCTCGGCGGCAGCCTCACCGATGACGAAGAGGCCAGAATCCGCGCTCACGTTATCAATCCCGTTGAAAAGCGCTTGGCTTCCGCCGAAGCGTTTGAAACCCTCAAGGAAATCTACGAAATTCCCACGACCGTAGAAACCCTTCACGGCTTTATATCCATGCCTGAGGAGGAGCTCGAAAATTTTGTCAGCGCCTACCGCCTCGCCATGGACAAGGACGATTTGCGCTTTTGCCGCGATTATTTTGCGTCCCTCGACCGCGATCCCACCATCACCGAAATCCGCATGCTCGACACCTATTGGTCCGACCATTGCCGTCACACGACCTTCCAGACCGAGTTTGACGACGTTGTGATCGAGGACGAAGCGGTTCAGGAAGCGTACAACATGTATCTTGCCGCCCGCAAGGATTTAAACCGTGAGCATAAGCCCATAACGCTTATGGACATTGCGACCATCGGCGCAAAGGCTTTAAAGGCCTCCGGCAAACTTAACGATCTTGACGAATCCGAAGAAATCAACGCCTGCACCATCCGCATCAAAGCGAAGGTGGACGGCGAAGAACAGGATTGGCTTCTGTTTTTCAAAAACGAAACGCACAACCATCCTACTGAAATCGAGCCCTTCGGCGGCGCAGCCACCTGCATCGGCGGCGCAATCCGCGATCCCCTCTCCGGCCGCGGCTATGTTTATCAGGCCATGCGCGTAACGGGCGCGGCCGATCCCACCCGCTCCCTTTCTGAAACCATCCCCGGAAAGCTTTCTCAGCGCCAGCTGGTTACAACCGCTGCCGCCGGCTATTCTTCCTACGGCAACCAGATCGGTCTTGCCACAAGCCTTGTCGACGAACTCTATCACGACGGCTACCAGGCCAAGCGCATGGAAATCGGCGCGGTTGTCGGCGCGGCTCCCTCCGAAAACGTCCGCCGCGAAGTGCCCGCTCCGGGCGATAAGGTTGTCCTGCTCGGCGGACGCACCGGACGCGACGGCTGCGGCGGCGCCACGGGTTCTTCCAAAAAACACACCGTGGAATCCCTCGCCACCTGCGGCGCGGAAGTTCAAAAGGGCAATGCGCCGGAGGAGAGAAAGCTTCAAAGACTTTTCAGAAATCCCGAAGCGTCTCGTCTCATCAAAAGATGCAACGACTTCGGCGCAGGCGGCGTATCCGTTGCCATCGGCGAACTGGCCGACGGTCTGAACATTGACTTAAACGCCGTTCCCAAAAAGTACGAAGGCCTTGACGGCACCGAAATCGCCATTTCCGAATCGCAGGAACGCATGGCAGTTGTTTTAGCGCCCGAAGATCTCGACGCTTTCATGAAATTGGCCGCGAGCGAAAACCTCGAAGCCACCGTCGTCGCCACCGTTACCGAAGAAAAGAAGCTCGTCATGAACTGGAACGGTCAGAAGATCGTTGACATTGAGCGCAGTTTCATCGACTTAAACGGCGCGCCCAAGCACGCCAAGGCGAAGATCGAAAAAATGCCTTCCGTAAAGGAAGAAACAAAGCCCGTGACCGCCGCTTCCCTCAAAGCGATGGTTTCCGACCTGAACGTCTGCTCCAAGCGCGGCCTCGTTGAGCGGTTCGACTCCACCAACGGCGCAATGTCCCTTCTCATGCCCTACGGCGGCAAGCGCCAGCTGACGCCTTCTCAGGTTATGGCGGCCCGCATCAGCGTCCGCGGTCACGAATCCGAAACCGCCAGCGTCATGAGCTACGGATTTGACCCCTATATTTCCGAAAAGAATCCTTACCTCGGCGCTTATCTCGCCGTTGTATCCTCCGTCGCCAAACTTGTCGCCGCAGGCGCGGGTCGCGAGAATGTTCACTTCTCCTTCCAGGAATACTTCCAGCGCATGACCGGCGAAGACAAAATCTGGGGCGAGCCCATGTGCGCCCTGCTCGGCTCTTTGAAGGCTCAGCTCGATCTCGGCTACGGCGCGATCGGCGGCAAGGACTCCATGAGCGGATCGTTTGAATCCATTCATGTTCCCCCCACGCTCGTTTCCTTTGCTGTCGGCGTATGTGAAGCCGCTTCCATCCGCTCTCAGGAATTCAAAAAGGCTGGCTCTCCCGTCGCGCTTTTCGTTCCCGAAACCGACGAAAACGGCTTGCCCGTAACCGAAAGCCTTTTAAAGACCTTCGACCACGTAACCGAGCTTCTTGCATCAGGCCGCGCTCTTTCCGCCATGGCGGTCGGCCGCTTCGGCGCAAGCGAGTGCGTTTACAAGATGGCCATCGGTAACGGCTTCGGCTTTAAGAGCATAAACGACAAGCTTCTTTCCGAGAACACCATCGGCGCAATCGTTGTCGAATACGCCTGCGAGTGTGAAAAGGAAAACGTCATCGGTTACGTCACAGAAGAACGCGCCTTCACCCTCGAAAACGAATCCGTGTCCATGGACGAACTTGAAAGTCTTTATGAATCCAAGCTTGAAGGCGTATTCCCCACGCTCACAAAGGGCGTAAACGAGGAAAAGAACATTGCATACGAATCCTCCGCGCCCGCTTATTGCGGCAAGAAGATCGATAAGCCTCTTGTCGTCATTCCTGCCTTCCCGGGCACCAATTGCGAATATGACACCGAGCGCGCGTTTTTACGCGCAGGCGCAGACGTTCAGATCGTCGTCATCCGCAATCAGTCCAAATCCGCAGTTGAAGAAAGCGCAGCCAATTTCGCTAAGGCTGTCGACAATGCTCAGATCATCTTCATCCCCGGCGGTTTCTCCGGCGGCGACGAGCCTGACGGAAGCGCAAAGTTCATTACAGCATTTTTCCGAAATCCCGCCGTTCGCGAAAGCACTATGAAGCTTCTGAAGGAACGCGACGGCCTGATCGGCGGCATCTGCAACGGCTTCCAGGCGCTCACCAAGCTTGGTCTCATCCCCTACGGCGAGATCCGAGAGGCTGAGGAATGCGAAGCTACCCTCACCTTTAATGAGATCGCCCGCCACCAGTCCAAGATCGTCCGCACCCGCGTTGCCTCAAAGCTTTCTCCGTGGCTCAAAAACGCCGAGCTTGGCAAGGCATATACCGCGCCCATTTCCCATGGCGAAGGCCGTTTCGTAGCCCCGCAGGAAGTTATTGAAAAGATGATCGAAAACGGACAGATCGCAACCCAATACGCTGCCATCGACGGAAACGCCGCTACTACCATCATCGATAACCCCAACGGCAGTATTCTCTCCATTGAAGGCGTTACCTCTCCCGACGGACGCGTATTCGGTAAGATGGCGCACGCAGAGCGCGTAGGCCACAATCTGCCCCTTTACGTAAATGTTCCCGGCGATTACGACCTTGGAATGTTTAGGTCCGCAGTCGAGTATTTCAAAAAGTAAATACACAAAAAAAAATTATGCGCACCGGAAATCCGCTTTCCAGTGCGCATTTTTTATTTCTGATACTTCATCTGCATACAGTCGCAGATTGGGCGGTATCCGACCTTTTGGTATGCAGTATTTGAAGCGGGATTACTAAGATCCGTAAAAAGTGCAAGGAATTGGTTCCCTTCATCCAGCAGCTTTCGGCTTAAATGCATCACACAGCTCGTCGCATACCCTTTTTTTCTAAAATATGGCGGCGTATATACCGGGCCTATCGACCTTCCGTTCGGCGTTTTTCGCGCCGTTCCAGCAATGGATACCGGCATGCCGTCCACCTCAAGAACGTATAAAGTCCCATTTTCGACATGCGCTTTTGCTGACGTCTCGTTTACCTCAAGCGCCTCGCCAAGCGCATCCTTCATAAACCCGCTCAGCCAATACGGAAGAAAATGCATATCCTTTTCATTTACTTTTCTGATCGTTCCGACCGGCTGAATATCGCTTGTTTCTGTCAGGACGTAGACCCTTTCCTCCATTTCTGTCAGGAAACGGCCCCCTGCTTTTTGCGTATACATTTTTATAAACCGCTCGGCGAGCATCTTTTCGCACAGCAGACCCGGAATTTCAATGTCATTATCCAAAATGCCTTTGATAAGCTCGTTCAGCGCGTCATCCGACGGCGCACAGTCGCCCGCAGAAATCAGCAAATTGTGCGGCGGGGTCATAAGCGCAATAAGCTCTGTATGCTCCCCGTTCTGAATCGTAGCCATCAGCCATTCACCCGCACAATTCAATCTCAAACCGCGTTCCATGATGCCGATCATGAGATTATTCGCAGCTTCATTCTGCATAAGCGGCGCAAGCGCTTGTTCAGAGAACATCTTAATGTCGGAATATCTTACAAAACTCATCTTCATAAAAACCACCCTCCATAGCGTTTTGTGTAAAAGTAATAAAAAATAACCGGAAACCTCTCAGATTTCAGGCATTTTCTGAAAACTGATATAGAATTGGATACAATGCCGCGTAATTGCCAACTTTGGCCTCTGACGTGGGGAAAAAGGGGGTAATTGGGGGTAAAGGAGTACAATTTATCGCGCGGTTATCAAAATAATGAAACATGAAGAGGATTGCTGAAAATCGAACGAAATCACATGGAAATCATTACAAATTTCAGAAATAGTAGTATAATACAGATTTGGCGGTCATAAATCGGGGCCTCCTTTGGTACTCTGCGCAGAGATGAGTTTCTTCTCCCGTGCATACAGTCGAATCCACTTAAGCATTTTTGAAATCATTCCATTTCTTGCAGGCAGCACTGCACAGAATTGCACTGAG
>JAFWZN010000100.1 GCA_017522345.1 Clostridia bacterium
ATCGGAAAGGGGAAGCGTTTTCAGTCGCTGCGCTTTGTGAAAACGCGCGATTTTTAAGTACATGCCGCCAAAATCGATTGAAAATGGAGAGGGAGTGCGCTCCCTCTCCATGCCTCACCCAGAGGTTTGTTGATGGTCTGTTCCCGTCTCCGAACGGAGACGGGATTTTTATTACAGAACCTTTTTGAGAAAATCCTGCGCGCGGGCGGATTTCGGGTTTCCGAAAACTTCGCTCGGCGTTCCTTCTTCCATGATGACGCCCTCGTCCATGAAAAGCACTCTGTCGCCAACCTCACGGGCAAAGCCCATTTCGTGGGTTACGACCACCATGGTCATGCCGCTTACTGCCAGCCGCTTCATAACGTCCAGAACCTCGCCGACCATTTCGGGGTCGAGCGCGGAGGTGGGCTCGTCAAACAGCATAACCTCAGGATCCATGGCAAGCGCGCGGACAATTGCGATTCTCTGCTGCTGGCCGCCGGAAAGCTGTCTTGGATAGGCGTTCGCCTTATCCACAAGGTTGACCCTTTCAAGAAGCGACATGGCCTTATCCTTGGCTTCAGCCTTGGTCAGCATTTTGTGGTGAACCGGCGCAAGCATTATGTTTTCAAGCACGGTCTTGTGCGGAAAAAGATTGAACTGCTGGAAAACCATGCCCATTCTGCGGCGCACGCGATTGATGTTGCATTTGGGATTCGTGATCTCGACGCCGTCCATCGTGATTTTGCCCTTGGTGGGCGTTTCAAGCAGATTAAGGCAACGCAGGAATGTGGATTTACCGGAGCCGGACGGGCCGATCACGACGACCTTCTCGCCTTTTTTGATGTGCTGACTAACGCCTTTTAAAACCTCCAGCGATCCAAACGACTTATGAAGATCCTCAACGAATATCACCCTGACGCAGCCTCCTTTCCACACGGTTGAATACGCGCGTGAGCGCGCTTACGATAATCAGATATACGGCGGCAACGGTCAGAAGCGGGAAAAACGCCGAATACGTTCTGCTTCTGATAAAGTCGCCGGCCTTGGTAAGATCCATTAGTCCTATAAAGCCGACAACAGACGTCTCTTTAAGAAGCATAATGATCTCATTGAACAAAGACGGAATGATGATCTTGATCGTCTGCGGAAGAACGATAAGAAGCATCGTCGCGCCCGCGGAAAGTCCAAGCGATCTTCCGGCTTCGGTCTGTCCCTTGTCTACGGCGAGGATTCCGCCGCGGACCATTTCGGACACATACGCCGCGCTGTTTAAGCCGAAGGTGATAATCGCTACGGTGATTTTTGAAATGTTCGGCGAAGTCAGAATGACGTAATACATAATCATCAGCTGGACGACGACGGGCGTTCCGCGGATGACGTCAACGTAAATCGAAGAAATACTCTGAAGGAATTTCCATTTGCCGATTTTGGCGTTTGAAAGGCGCATAAGCGCGATTACGCAGCCGAGGACAACGCCGACCAGAGCAGAGGAAACGGCGATTAAGACGGTTCTTCCAAGGCCCATGAAAATCATCTGATAACGGTCTTCGTCAATCAGGTTCATGCGGAACTGCCGCCATACGCCAAAGCCCGATTTGCGGATGCTTCTCCATGCGCGGTACATCCACGTGGTAGTAAAATATTTCGCCCATGTATTGTCGATAAAGCCGTTTACATACACCTTTTCATACGCGCGGTCAAAAGCCGAAATAATCTTCGCTGACGACTCTGCGCCAATCAGATAATAATCGTCATAGAGGCTGACCTTGCTTCCGTTAAGAAGCGTTTCCTCGCCCTTTCCCCGCAGGTAGGAAACGGTTCTGAAATATTTTGCATTTCCTTCGAGTTTAAACTCTTCCTCGGTATTTTCAGCGGTTTCCTCCGTCTCAGCTTCACGCGAATCGCTTTCCTCGTAAAGCTTCAATTCATTGCCGCTTGAAATTTCAACAACGCGGGAAATCTGGCTCTCGTTCATCCGATAGCCCATGAGAAGCGTAATTTCGCCCGCATCAAGCTTGGAAAGAGCTTCTTCTTCCGTCACTTCCACAAATGAATGGTTGCGGTAATTGGCCTTTAAAAGGATTTCCTTTACGACCTCGAAATCGTAGCCGGTTTCACCTTCCTCGCCTTTATGCGCAAGGCCGTTCAAAACAAAGCCTACGACAACCTTCTGCGCGCCGCCGGTCATCTGGGCAAGCTGCGCAGCCATTCCGCCTTCCGTGTCCTCGTTTTCAGACTGCATCTGTCCCAGCAGCTGATCAAGGCCCGACATATTCAAAGTGGTTCCCGCCGAGCAAATCGGCATAAAGGCGATTAGAATCGCAAGCGCAGAAATCAGCGCTTTTGCCCACTTTCTCAAAAATATCCCTCCACCCAAAGGTTCTTAAACACCTGATTAGCCGCCGTTCGCTATTTTGCGGACGGCGGCCAACCGTATATGGAAGCTTCTTGCGCGATTATTCCTCGCCAAACCACATCTCGTACAGAGCGTCGTAGTAGCCGCTTTCCATGATGTAAGCAAGCGCGGAGTCGACAGCATAGATCAGTTCATCGTTGCCGAGCGCAGCGGCGATGCCGTACATTTCCTCGGAAACGTTCTCTTCCAGAATCTTGAGCTCCTCGTAGGGCGCTGCATAGACCTTCGCGGGCTCCGCGTCGGTCACAACGGCGTCGAGGCGGCCGGCAACCAGATCGATCACCGCGTCAAGAGCCTTATTGTATCTTTCAACGGATGCGTCGGCAAGGTTTTCGGTTACGTACAGATCGCCGGTGGTGCCCATCTGAACGCCAATCTTCTTGCCGTTAAGATCAGCAAAGGTCGCAATATCGCTGTCGGCCTTCACAATGATCTTCTGGGAAGCGTTGAAATAGGGCGCGGAGAACAGCGCGTTTTCAAGGCGCTCCTCGGTGATGGTCATCGCAGCGATTGCCAGATCAATTCTGCCGGATTCAAGGGCAGGCAGAAGCGCGTCAAAGTCAATGGAAATGATTTCAAATTCATAGCCGAGCGCGGTCATGATCATTTCAATTAAGTCCGCGTCGAAACCGTCGATTTCGCCGTCTTCGTTGAAGTACTCAAAGGGAGCAAACTCCGCATTGGTGCCGACAACGACCTTCTTGGCTTCGGTCTGCACAGTTTCCTCTTCGCCGAACCACATCTCGTAAAGCGCATCATAGTAGCCGCCTTCGATGATCGCGGCAAGGGCAGCGTCAACCTGATCAATCAGTTCTTCATTGCCCAGCGCGGCTGCGATGCCGTACATTTCCTCGGAAACGTTCTCCTCAAGAACCTTGAGTTCCTCATAGGGAGCGGCGTAAACCTTCGCGGGCTCCGCATCGGTTACAACGGCGTCAAGACGTCCGGCAACCAGATCGATCACCGCGTCAAGGGCCTTATTGTATCTTTCAACGCTTGCTTCGGGAAGATTCTCGGTTACGTAGAGGTCTCCGGTGGTGCCCATCTGAACGCCGATTTTAAGGCCGTTGAGCTCGGAGAAGGTGGCGACTGCGCTGTCCGCCTTTACGATGATCTTCTGGGAAGCGTTGAAGTAGGGCGCGGAGAACAGCGCGTTTTCACGACGCTCCTCGGTGATGGTCATCGCGGCGATGGCAAGGTCGATTCTGCCGGATTCAAGAGCGGGCAAAAGGGCGTCAAAATCAATGGAGATGATTTCGAAATCGTAACCGAGCACGGTCATGATCATCTCAATGAGATCCGCGTCAAAGCCGTCGATTTCGCCTTCTTCGTTGAAGTACTCAAAAGGTGCAAATTCCGCATTGGTTCCGATAACAATCTTATCGGCGGTTTCTTCTTTAGTCTCCGCGAAAGAAACGCAGCCCAGCGCAAGAACAAGCGCTACGAGCATGGCAAGCAGTTTTTTCATTACAAGTGCCTCCTCAAATAAAAAGAATGGTGAAAGTATAAACCCGTTTTCCCCTTTTGTCAATAGCAAAATTTATTTTTATGCGTTAATTCCATGTTTTGTCGTATATATTCTGGTTATTTGCGATTATTTATGCATATTCATTGCATATATACATATTTTGTGTATGATACGTACATTATTTGCATAATTTACTCTGTTAATAATTCGTAATCCCTATTGCAAAAAGGATCATCTTGTAGTATTATATATCTCGTTCCGAACAAAGAAATGCTGATGTAGCTCAGTCGGTAGAGCGCATCCTTGGTAAGGATGAGGTCACCGGTTCAAATCCGGTCATCAGCTCCACAGGCCAACCAGAGATGGTTGGTCTTTTTTTGTATATCGAAAACCACAGGCTGGGGGCTGTTGCAGAAGCAAAAAATCTGCAGCAGCCCCTTTTCGCATCCCATTCTTTTTTATCAGCCTGCTTTAAATATCGAAGGAAAGATCCGTCCGAGCTCCTCGGTTGCATGCGTAAAACGAATTTCGGATTTCATTTGTGATTTCGTCACGGAAAAAGGCGCGCTTTACGGATATACTTATATCGTACCTGAAAAAACAAACGAGGAGCATGCATTATGCAATATATTATCGCTTTTTTAGAAGGAATCATCACCTTCATATCCCCCTGTCTTTTGCCCATGCTGCCGATCTATATTTCATATTTCGCAGGCGGCAGCGAACGGACGGCCAAAAGGACGCTGACGGGCGCAATCGGTTTTGTAACCGGTTTCACCATCGTGTTCGTAATTCTCGGCGCTTTGGCCGGAACGGTCGGAAGCTTCTTAAAGTCCCATCAGACGGCGGTCAATATCGTTTCGGGCGCAATCGTAATTCTGTTCGGCCTTAATTTCTTAGGGGTTATTCGGATTCATCTTTTCAGAGGCTCAAAGCATACGGCGAACACGCAGAACATGAATTTCTTCTCCGCGCTTCTCTTCGGCGTCGTCTTTTCCATCGGCTGGACGCCCTGCGTCGGAGCGTTTCTGGGTTCGGCGCTGCTCATGGCTTCTCAACATGGGCATGTACTTAAGGGTATGCTGATGCTGACGGCCTATTCGCTGGGGCTGGGCATTCCCTTCCTCGTGAGCGCAGTCCTGATCGATTCTCTCAAAAACGCCATTTCCTGGATTCGCAGAAACTATAAAATCATCAACCTCGTAAGCGGAAGCCTTCTGATCGTCATTGGCGTCATGATGGCAACCGGAACACTCGGGCGGCTTTTGGGCCTGCTCGGATAAATGAAAGGAGCAACACAATGAAAAAGAATCTTCGTCTTCCCGTCATTCTTCTCGCTCTGACCGTACTTCTTGCGGGCGCTTATGTGCTTTACGATACCCTCGGAAAGAACGTCCGCACCGACCAGCTTCTGATTCACTCAAACGCCGCTTCCGCCGAATCCTCTCCGGAAGCAACCCCGACCGAAACATTCGAACACGCAACCGAGGCCGAGCCCGAGCCCGTCGTCAACCGCGCGCCCGATTTCCACGTATTTGACAAAGACGGAAACGCCGTGCATCTTTCAAGCTTCTTCGGAAAGCCGATCGTGCTTAACTTCTGGGCCAGCTGGTGCGGCCCGTGCAGAAGTGAAATGCCCGACTTCAACGAAAAATATCTTGAACTCAAAGACGATGTTCACTTCGTCATGGTAAACGCCACCGACGGCGGACGCGAAACCGTTGAAACCGCCTCCAAATTCATTGAGGAAAACGGCTTTGCCTTCCCCGTCTTCTTTGACACCTCTTTAGATGCATCCATGACCTACGGCGCCTACTCCCTCCCCACTTCCTACTTTTTAAATGCCAAAGGCGAAATCGTTGCGCAGGCCGTTGGTTCAATCGACGGCGCAACGCTTCAAAGAGGCATTGACATGATCATGGATTGATTTCCGCTTTGATGGCTTATGTTCCGTTAAAAACAGAAAGGAGGTGCAACCTTGATGAAAAAACGCAAAAAAGCGCACCCGGCATTTTTGTTCCTTTCAATCCTGTTATTGGCGGTCGCGGTTTTGACCGTCGCCATTTCAAGGCCGGGCGGCAAGGAAAATTTTATCGCGCTTTCCGAAACGGAAAAAGCGTCTTTGGAGAATAAGGATATGAACTATTCAAACCAACAGGAAAACGTCATCTATCTTGCGGGCGGTTGCTTCTGGGGCATTGAGCACCTGTTCGCTTCCATCCCCGGCGTAATCAATGCCGAAAGCGGCTATGCCAACGGAAACAGCGCAGAAAACGCAAATTACCAGAAAGTTCTTACCGGAAGCACGGGCTTTCGCGAAACCGTGCGCGTGGAGTATGACCCGGAAAAGGTGAGCCTTGACGCGCTTTTGCTTGCCTACTTCTACGTGATTGACCCGACGGTCGAAAACCGTCAGGGAAACGACGTGGGCACGCAGTATCAGACGGGCGTGTATTACACAAACGAAAAGGCAAAGGAAACGGTCCTGCGCATCGCTGAAATCGAAAAAAGCCGCGCCAAGGCCTTCCATGTGGAAATCGGGCCGCTTCTGAACTTCTATCCTGCGGAAAGCTATCACCAAAATTACCTTAAAAACAACCCCGGCGGCTATTGCCACATTCCGACAGACGAAATCAAACTTTTCTCCACCCTCAGAATCGATCCGGGCGATTATAAAAAGCCTGCTAAAGAATCCATCCGCGACAAGCTTACCAAAGAGCAGTATCAGGTAACACAGGAAAACGCCACGGAACGCCCCTTCTACAACGAATTCTGGAACAAATTTGAAAAGGGCATCTATGTAGACGTCGTAACGGGTGAACCGCTTTTCTCCTCCGCGGACAAATTTGAAAGCAGCTGCGGCTGGCCCGCGTTCTCAAAGCCCATCGAAATGCCCGCCGTCATCGAAATCGATGATTACTCATACGGTATGTACAGAACCGAGGTCAGAAGCCGTGCGGGCGATTCTCATCTGGGGCACGTATTTACAAACGACCCCGAATCCCCCAACGGCGTCAGATACTGCATAAACAGCGCCTCCCTTCGCTTCATTCCCTACGCGCACATGGAAAACGAAGGATACGGTTATCTTATGGGGCTGTTTGAATCGTAAGCGTTTTCCCTCTCAAAACATTCTTTCTCGCCCCTTCTCGGGGCGTTCAAGTCATCAAAAAAGTGCCTTTTTTGATGAGAGGGGCCGATCCCCTGAAATTCTTCTTAAATTTCCGGGCGGGGATCGGAAAGGGGAAGCGTTTTCAGTCGCTGCGCTTTGTGAAAACGCGCGATTTTTAAGTACATG
>JAFWZN010000101.1 GCA_017522345.1 Clostridia bacterium
CGACGCTGGCGATGCCTTTTCCGCCATCTGCTGCTCGCAAAAATCTCGATTTACCTCCAGTAAACCTTCGATTTTTGCAATTGCATCTGACGAAAAATTCATTCGCCATCGTACCACCTCATTAAATCATCGTTTACTTGATGGGAAGCCCTTTGGCTTTAGAGCACGATGAACTTTTCCGTAAGGTCCCGCCCGGCTTTTCGGTATTTTTCGCCTTCCGCCGACAAGCCCCAAAGATCGGTTGCCCGCATTTCAGTCAAAAATGCCGGGTGATTTCGAATTTGGTCGGGGCTTGAAACGATGGCGCGTCCGCTTCTTATGTCGATCTCCTTTATCAAGGCTGCGCTTTCTTTTCTAAAGCCGAGAAGCCTAAGATACGGCGCTTCTTCGGGCGCGTTTTTCTGTAGTTTCAAAACGGCTGCCGCCAGCACGCGCGAAATGCGGGCGCGGGTATAGCGCTTGCATTTGACGCTTTCAATAAGGGCTTCGAGGCTTGCCGCTGTCTGCGCCTTTTGAAAAATTCTGTCGGACAGGCCTTCGCCCGCGTCGGGGAGATTGGCGCGCTCTTCCATAGACAAATTCCTTATAATATGAAGAAATACCTCGTCCAGACGGCGTTTTTTTGATACGCCGCCGTCAAGCGCGTTTTTAAAAATGTCACGAACCTCTTTAGGCATGCAATTTATCGCCCAGTCGGCGTTTCCGTTTTGAACGGACATGCGGATTTCCGACGCGCTTAACCCCTTGTCTTCCCTTTCGGCATGGTAGGGAGCGCTTCTTTTTATGACGCACACGTCCATATTCGACGAAAGCGTTTTTATGGACGAGAGGTATTCAAGCGCGAGGGAGAGATTCGGCATGTTTTCAAGCCCGGGGCATGCGTCCTTAAGCGCTTCGCCCCTTGCGCGGGCCAGCGTTTTTCCCATCGACAGGCCTTCGCGGATTTTTTCCTTGATTTCGTCGGATTCGTTAGACAGAAAAGAGAAAACTCTGAAAAGCTCGTCCCTGTCGCCCGATTCCGTCCCGAAGGAAATGATATCGCAGCCGATTTTGTCTAAAACGCTCACGCCGCCGCGGGCAAACCATTCGGCGGGGCGGACGGCGCATTCTGCCGGCAGCTCAAACACCGCGTCGCAGCCGCCCAGAAGCGCCGCCTTCACGCGGTCGAACTTGTCCATAAAGGCGGGCTCGCCTCTTTGAGTGAACGCGCCGGACATGCATGCGACGACGTAGTCGCAGCCCGTGATTTTTCTTGTTTCTTCTATGTGGAACTTGTGTCCCGCGTGAAACGGGTTGTATTCCGAAACGACGCCGCAAATTTTCATTCTTTCAGGCTCCTTTTCATCAATTTTATACGGAAATCGGGAAATTGTAAAGTATGGAAGGAAAATTCTTATCGCGTGTAGAATAATACTTTCAAATAACCGGCAAGGAGTTTGTTTTTTATGGCAAAGCTTTATTTCCGATACGGCGCGATGGGCTCTTCCAAGACCGCAAACGCCATTATGGTTCAGTATAATTATATGGAACGCGGACAGAAGGCGCTGATGCTGAAGCCGAGGCTTGATACGCGAGACGGCGAACGCGTCGTCGGCTCCCGTTCCGGCCTCAAGGCGGAATGTTCTTTTGTGGAGGAGCTTGACGAAATTGACGTGAAGGACTATGATTGTATCATCGTGGACGAGGCGCAGTTTTTGAAAAAGCAGCAGGTTGAAAAGCTTGTGTGGATTGCGGATGAAATGAATGTGCCCGTGATTTGTTATGGGCTTCGCGCGGATTTTCAGGGCAATCTGTTTGAGGGCAGCATGTGGCTGATGGCCTGGGCCGACGCGATTGAAGAAATCAAAACCGTCTGCTGGTGCGGACGCAAGGCCACCATGAACGCCCGAATTTCAAACGGACGCGTGGTCAAAAAGGGCGAGCAGATTATGCTGGGCGGAAACGAAAGCTATGTCGCGCTGTGCCGCCGCCATTGGGCAAATGGGGAATTGAATTAACGAAAAGATTTTGCATAGAATTGAGGAGGAATGCAGTATGGAAAAGAGATTTGAAGAATTCATCAAGCAGGTAGAAAAATACGTGGAAGATAAATTTGTTCCCGGCGCAGTCGTCGCCATCGGAAAGGGCGATGAGATTTACGATCTCAAGGCGTACGGAAACGCGATCATCACGCCCGTTGTCGAGCCCATGACCGAGGACACATTGTTTGACATTGCGTCCCTTTCCAAATTGACCGGCGTATGGGCGCCGATGGTTCTCATTCTTCAGGAGGGCAAGGTGTCTCTCGATACGCCCCTGCCCGTCGCCATTGGAAAGAAAGTGCATCCCGAGCTTGAAAAGGTTACGGTCTATAATCTTCTGACTCACACTGCCGGCCTTGTTCCCTTTATGGATACCGATCAGTTCGGCCCGACCCGCGAGGAGAGAATCAACGGTCTTTTGAATACGCCGCCGGTGAAGCCCTTAAACAGCGAAGTGGTATATTCCGACCTTAGCTTCATCTTCTTAGGCGAAATCATCGCCTATCAGACCGGAAAGCCGCTTGAAGTGTTTGCTGCCGAGGTGTGGCGCAAGCTGGGCATGAAGGACACCTGCTTTAACCCCGCGCCCGGCTCCTACTGCGCGGCGACCGAAATCAGAGTTGGAGAAACGCTGCCCGTTCGCGGAAGCGTGCACGACGAAAGAGCCTGCCAGCTGGGCGGCGTAGCGGGTCACGCAGGCGTGTTCTCCACCGCCCGCGACCTGTGCAAATTCTGCGCGGCGTTTTTGCCCCCGACGCCGAACGCGATGTTCGATCAGGCATGGGTCAAAAAGTCCTTCACCAATCAGACTGCGCACCTTGGTTCCACCCGCGGTCTTGGCTGGATTGCCTATCACGAGAAGGAGGGCGGAAACATCGTCGGACACACCGGCTTTACGGGAACCTCTCTTTGGCTCGACAGCGAAACCGGCGTTTACGTCGTGCTGCTCACGAACCGCGTGCATCCCTCCCGTAAAAACGAAGCGCCCTATGCGCTCAGAAAACAGGGCTTTGAAACTGTTTACGGCGTGCCCTATCCGTAAAAAAGGAGGCTTTTTTCCTTGCTGTATAACCGCATAAAGGGGATTCTGCCCCAGTTTCCTTTTGAAGGAAAATACGTTTCCGCGACGGAGATGACCTCCGGAAACATCAATAACACCTATCATCTCACCTATAAATCCGGCGATACAATCCACCATTATACGCTTCAGCACATTAATCCCTATGTTTTTAAACAGCCCGAAAAGGTGATGGAAAACATCAATAATGTCACGGAGCATTTGAAAAAAACCCTCGAAAATCAGGGGCTTGATCCTGCGCGGCGCGTGCTTCAGATGATCAAAACCAAAAATGGCGAGATCATGTATAAGGATCAGGAGGGCTTTTACTGGAGAGCGTATTACTTCATCGACAACGCCACGCCCTATGACAGCGTCGAAAAGCCCGAGCATTTTTATGAGGTAGGCCGCATTTTCGGCGAGTTTCAGAAGCTTTTGTGCGATTATCCCGTTGAAAATCTTCACGAAACCATCCCGGATTTCCACAATACCATTCGCCGCTTTTACACGTTTGTTGCTGCGGTAGCCGAGGATAAGGCGGGGCGAGTGGAAGAGGTTGAGGATGAAATCGAGTTTTTCTTCGACCGCCGCCGCATGATGGGTGAAATTGTCAAGAAGATCAAAAAGGGCGAGATTATGCGCCGCGTAACGCATAACGACACCAAGATCAATAACGTTTTGATTGACGACGCGACCGACAAGGCCATCTGCGTGATCGATCTTGACACCGTTATGCCGGGCTCCGCCCTGTATGATTTCGGCGACGCCATCCGCTTCGGCGCCTCTACCGCCAAAGAGGACGAGGAGGATCTTGATAAGATCAGCCTCGACATGAACCTGTTTAAGCTGTTCACGGCAGGCTTTTTGAGCGAAGTCAGGGGCTTTATCCCCGATCATGAAATTCGTCTTTTGCCCTTGGGCGTTAAGGTCATCACCTGTGAATTGGCGATGCGCTTTTTGACCGACTATATCGACGGCGATTTGTATTTTAAGGTTCGTTCGCCCGATCACAACTTGATCCGCGCCCGCGCGCAGATGAAGCTTCTGACGGACATTGAGAAAAAGTCGGAGGAAATGGAAAAGGTGATTGAGGAGCTTTTGAAATAGGGAGAACCTTTTCACGCTTTCAGGCGTAGAATGCATCCGAAGGGGTGTGTTCTATGCCTGTTTTTGTTTCAAAATTCGGCGGAACTTCGCTGTCCACCGGCGAAAGATTTCTGAATGCTTGGGATATTGTTTCATCCGATCCGAACAGACGCTTTGTCGTCGTGTCCGCGCCGGGAAAGCGCTTTAGGAGCGATGAAAAGATCACGGATTTGCTTATGGAATGCGCGGAAAGCCAAAAACGAGCGGCATTTGAGGAAATCCGATCGAGATTTTTGCATATCGCTTCCATTGCGGGCGTTTTCATACGGGAGGAGCTGGATGCGTGCGAGGAAGAGATCTTTTCGCTTTCGTCAAAAGCGCACGCCGCGTCCAGAGGCGAATTTCTGAGCGCGAAAATCTTTGCCAAGCTGAGCGGGTTTTCATTTCTGGACGCAAAGGACGCCGTTTTCTTTAAGGACGGCAAAATTGACGAAGAGAAAACCGGAAGCGCGATTTTAAAAGTATTTCAAAGGGAAAGCAAAATCGTCATGCCCGGCTTTTACGGCGCGGACGAAAAGGGAAGCATCGTTCTTTTCCCGCGCGGGGGAAGCGATACCTCGGGGGCGATCGCAGCCTGCGCCATCCGGGCTGACATGTATGAAAACTGGACGGATGTGGACGGCGTTTTTGATAAAGACCCGAATTTTCATACAGATGCAAAGCCGCTTTCCTTTCTTACCTATGATGAAACCGAGCGCATTTTGGATAAAGGCGCGGCGGTTCTGCACCCGGAGGCGCTTTTTTGGGCGCGGAAAAATAAAATACCCATTCACGTCAGAAATACGTTTCACCCGCATTTGTCAGGCACAAAAATCGGTCAATGATGGGCCAAAATACGTTTCAGTATAATAATTGTGTTAAAGAATCCACGGTCTTGTTTTATTTAGGTTTATTTTCTCAAATTTGCTTGCTTTTTTTATAGAAATTGCCTATCATAAAGGAACAGACTGCTATCTACGCAACTAAGAGGAGCACAACATGAATATTAAAGTATATTATGTCAGCCCCAAGGGCTGCGCCGAAGCCATTGCGGACGCGATCGCCCGCGAGGTAAAGTGCACGAAGGAAGCGCTCATGCCTGCCTATCCCCCGGAGAACGTTCAGATGATGTTCATCGGCTGCGAGGGCAGCAAGGCCGACAAGGTGACGATGGAGTTTTTAAATTCCTTAAACACCAATCGTGTGAGAAACGCCGCCCTGTACTCCTGCAATGCCAAGCGCGATAACGCTGCCATCGAGCAGATGCGGGAGGTTTTGACTGCCCGCGGAATCAACGTATTAAAAGGCTCCGTCGCTTTCCCCGGCAAGTCCTTGTTCGGCGGCAAGCGCCCCGGCGCGGAGGACCTCGAAAATGCCAGAAACTACGCCAAGGAATGCATTGAAGCGATTCTGAAAAAGTAAATTTGAATAAGAAAAGATTGCTGCAAATGAAATTTTGCGGCAATCTTTTTTTGTGGAGAAGGGATGCATCTACGATAAAAGCGACATTCTCTGGCTTCGTCGTTTTTTATGCCTTTTGCGGTGTTTAGACTATTTCATTTTCTCCTGCTTGACCTTTTTGTCAATCACGTGCCTGCCCTTTAATTCCTCGCGGATGTCGCCGGGCGTGATTCCCATTTCGACCATTAAGACCATTACATGATAGGCGAGATCGGCGATTTCATAAACCGTTTCCTCGCGGCTGTTTTTCGCGCCAACGATGACCTCCGTTGTCTCTTCGCCCACCTTTTTGAGGATTTTGTCAAGGCCCTTCTGAAAAAGATAGGTGGTGTAGGAGCCCTCGGGCAGATTTTCTTTGCGGGAGAGCAGAAGCTCGTAAAGGCCGTCCATCGTGAATTCGTCGTCGCCCTTTTCAGGCTCGACCAAGGCGTTGAAAAAGCAGCTGATTGCGCCGGTATGGCAGGCCGGACCGTCGGGATCAACCTTCAAAACGAGCGCGTCCATATCGCAGTCGGCGGTGATGGAATCCACATGCAGGAAGTTTTTGCTGGTTTCGCCCTTGAGCCAAAGGGTTTTGCGGGAGCGGGAATAAAAGCAGGCGAGCTTTTTTTCAAGGGTGATTTCAAGGCTTTCCCTGTTCATATAGGCAAGCACCAGCACCTCGCCCGTCTGCCTGTCCTGACAAATGGCGGGAATCAGGCCGTTTTCATCAAATTTAAGCGCGTTTACGTCGATCATTTCTGTATCCTCCTCACGGGAATGCCCGATGCGTTCAAATATTCCTTAAGCTCATGAATGGAAACTTCCTTGGAATGGAAGATGCTGGCGGCAAGCCCCGCGTCTGCGCCGGGCGCGTTTTTGAAAAGATCATAAAAATGAGAAATATTTCCTGCGCCGCCGCTGGCGACGACCGGGATAGTCACCTTTTCGCACACGGCGTTCAGCATTTCAATGTCGAATCCGCCTCTCACGCCGTCTGCGTCCATGCTGTTAAGTACAATTTCACCCGCGCCCAGCTCCTGTCCTCTTTGCGCCCATTCGACGGCGTTTATGTCCGTTTGATCGCGTCCGCCGCGTCCGAAGACGGTAAAAACGCCGTTTACCCTTTTAACGTCCATCGACAGAACCACGCACTGATCGCCGTAGCGGCGGGCGGCCTCCCTGATGAGAAGGGGATTTTTAATGGCGGAGGAATTGACGCTCACCTTGTCCGCGCCGTTTTTTAGTACGCGATCAAAATCGTCAAGGCTCGATATGCCGCCGCCGACGGTTAAGGGGATAAACACTTTTTCCGCCACGCGCTTCATGACGTCGGTAAATAGCCCTCTTTGCTCTGCGGAGGCGGTGATATCGTAAAACACCAATTCGTCCGCGCCGGCCTCGTTGTAGTATTCGGCGAGCCGTACCGGGTCGTCAATGTCTCTGAGCCCTTCAAAATTTACGCCCTTCACCACGCGGCCTGCGTGAACGTCAAGGCAAGGAATGATTCTTTTTGCTAACATATGCCCTCCGAAAGCGCAGAAAGCGCCTGCTTAAGGTTGATAGCCCCGGTATACAGCGCTTTTCCAAGGATTGCGCCGTATACGCCCATTTTGTTGAGCGTGATGATTTCGTCGTACCGGCAGATGCCGCCGGAGGCTACGACGTCGAGGCCCTCGATGGTTTTTAAGCGTTTGTACGCCTCTATGTTCGTGCCTTGCATCGCGCCGTCGCGGGAGATGTCGGTGTAAATAACGCCCTTAACGCCCAGATCGCGCACGGCCTTTAAAAATTCAAACGCGTCCACATCGCTTACGTCCAGCCAGCCGCGCGTTGCGACCATGCCGTTTTTCGCGTCCACGCCGACAGCGATTCTGTCTTTATAGGTCTGCGCCATTTTGGAGAGGAAATCGATGTTTTCAAGCGCAGCCGTTCCCAAAATCACGCGGAACGCGCCCATATCCAGGTATTTTTTTATGTCGTCCTCCGTGCGGACGCCGCCGCCGACCTCCGTTTTCATGCCGGAAAAACGGATCATTTCGCCGATTTCCTTGTCGTTTACGGGTTTTCCGGCCTTTGCGCCGTCCAGATCCACCGCGTGCAGAAATTCACCGCCTTCGTCAAAAAAGCGCTTCGCCGCGTCCAGCGGACGGTTGGCATACACCGTTTCCCTGTTATAGTCGCCCTGATAGAGCCTGACGGCCTTTCCGCCCAAAACGTCTACCGCAGGAAAAAGCTTAAGCATTCTCTGTCACCTCTAAAAACGCCTTTAAAATATTGAGCCCCACGCTTCCGCTTTTTTCCGGGTGGAACTGACAGCCGAAGACATTGCCGCTTGAAACGATGCCGGGAACAAACAGATTTGCGTATTCGCTTCCCGCATTTAAGCAATCGAGCCCTTTTGCGTAGAAGGAATGCACGTAATACACATAGTCGCCGTTTTGTATGTATTTGGTGAGCGCGCATTCCTTTTGAATGGAAAGCGCGTTCCAGCCCATGTGCGGAACCTTGACCTTTTGGGTCAAATCGTTCGCCATCGGCGCAATCTCGCCCTTTAACAGAGAAAGCCCTTTGTGCTCTCCGTATTCATAGCTTTTCTCAAAAAGCAGCTGCATGCCAAGACACACGCCCAGAAGCGGCGCGCCCGCCTTGGCGCGGGCAATGATAACGTCGCCAAGCCCCGATTTAAAAAGCTTTTCAGATGCGTCCGGGAACGCGCCTACGCCCGGCAGAATAATGCCGTCTGTGTTCATTAAAGCGTTTTTTTCGCTTGTTATGACCACGTCGTCCGTCAGCGTTTTTACCGCGCCCGAAATTGAATGCAGGTTTCCAACGCCGTAATCCACAATTGCTATCATGATAAAATCCCCTTGGTGCTGGGCATTTCGTTTTTGGTTTCCTCGTCGATCTTAAGAGACATTCTAATAGATCTTGCGGCGGCCTTGAACGCGCCCTCCAGAATGTGGTGGGTGTTGTAGCCTGCGAGGCGCTTTAAGTGCATGGTGATTTTGGCGTTCATGCAGAAGGCTCTCATGAATTCCTCGCCCAATTCCGTATCAAAATCGCCAACCTTGTCCTTAAGACCGTCGATTTCGTAATTAAGATACGCCCTTGCGCCGAAATCCGTTGCGCAGAGAATGAGCGCGTCGTCCATGGGAAGAAGGATGTTCCCGTAGCGCTGAATGCCGCGTCCGTCGCCCGCCGCTTCCTTCATGCACTGCCCCAGCGCGATTGCGATATCCTCGGTCGTGTGGTGTGCGTCCACATCCATGTCGCCTGTGCATTTGACGGTCAAATCAAATCTGGAATGCGCGGAAAACAGGGTCAGCATGTGGTTTAAAAAGCCGCAGCCGGTGTCGATTTCGCTTTTGCCGGTTCCGTCCAAATTGATATATAGTTCGATATCGGTTTCCGTGGTTTTGCGTTTTACGCTTGCCTCTCGCACGGCGTGATCCATCTCCTCACAGGATGCTTTTTACAGCGTCCAAGAATTTGTCCATTTGTTCATCGCTTCCTACGCTGATTCTGAGATATTCCTTCGTGCGTCCGCTCGGGAAATAGCGAACGAGCACCTTTTTTTCATACAATGCCCTGTAAACGCGTTCCGCGTCGCCCTTCGGGGGGCGGGCAAAGATGAAATTGGCCTTGGAGGGCGTGCAGGTGAAGCCGAGGCTTTCAAGCGCCGCCTGAACGCGCGCGCGGGTTAAAATGATCTTTTCGCGGCACGCAATATAGTATTTTTCTTCCTCGACCGCCTTTTGTCCTGCAAGGAGGGAGAGGCGATTGATATTATAGGGATGAAAGGAGCAGCGCAGGCGGTTCAGGTCGGAAATGAGTTCTTCGCTTCCGACGGCGTAGCCGAGTCTTGCGCCGGCCAAGTTCCACGCCTTTGAAAACGTGCCGACAACCAGCAGATTTTCGTGTTTGGGAAGAAGCCTGCTTGCGCTTTCACCGCCGAATTCCACATACGCCTCGTCCACAATAACCACTTGATCCGGGTTGGCGGAAAGGATTTTCTCAATATCCGAAAGCGGAAGAAAGATGCCGGTCGGGGCGTTGGGATTTGCAATGATGATCGCACGGTCATTTCCCATGTAGTCGGAAATGTCAATGGTGAAATCCGCTTTGAGCGCAGGCCTTGCGCAGTTGATTCTGAAAAAATCTGCGATCACCGAGTAAAATCCATAGGTGATGTCGGGGTATTGAAATCCGTTTTCGCCAAAGGCGTACATTGCAATGGCCAGTACCTCGTCGCTTCCGTTGCCTGCGTAGACGTTTTTGTTTTCGACGCCGAACCGCTTTGAAAGCGCGCTGACGATGGGATTTAGGGTCGGGTCGGAATACAGATTGAGCTTTTGAGCCTCAGACACACAGAGCGCGTTCAAAACGCCCTCGGACGGCGGAAAGGGAGATTCGTTGGTGTTCAGCTTCACATACCCGCCGCCCTGCGGCTGTTCGCCGGGCGTGTAGGGAACCAGCTTTGTAAGGGAAGAATTCAGAAAACGGCTCATTTTGAAAAATCCTCCCCGGCGCGAATGAGCGCGCTGCGCGCGTGCGCTTCAAGACCCTCGCTTCGTGCAAACGCTGCGACCTTGCCGGAAATCGCCTTTGTCGCTTCCTCGGTGTAGTAAAGATAGGAGGATTTTTTCACAAAATCATCCACGGACAGGGGCGAGAAAAACCTTGCGCTTCCGCCGGTCGGGAGAACGTGGTTGGGACCTGCCATATAGTCGGCGAGGGGTTCGGGCGTGTAGCGGCCCAAGAAAATGCTGCCCGCCGCACGGATTTTGGGAAGATAGTCAAAGGGATTGTCCACGCAGATTTCAAGGTGCTCGGGCGCGCAAAGATTGGCGGCTTCAACGGCCGCGTCCATGTCCTTCACGATGTAGGCGCAGCCGTTTGAAAGAATGCTGGCCTTTGCGATTTCGTTTCTCGGCAGGGTTTCAAGCTGCTTTTCAAGCTCGATGTTGACCTTTTGCGCCAATTCAAGAGAATTGGTTACCAAAATCGCGCTTGCGAGTCTGTCGTGCTCGGCCTGCGAAAGAAGATCCGCCGCGACAAATGCGGGATTCGACTTTTCGTCCGCCAGAATCAAAATTTCGCTGGGGCCCGCCGTCATATCCACGCCGATTACGCCGAACAGCTGCTTTTTGGCCAGCGTCACATAAATGTTTCCGGGGCCGACGACCTTGTCCACGCGCGGAATCGTGTCCGTGCCCAGCGCCAGCGCGGCAACCGCCTGCGCGCCGCCGGTTTTGTAGATTTCATTTACGCCGCAGAGGCTGGCCGCAGCAAGCAGCGGCGCGGGGATTTTTCCATCCTTGCCCGCGGGGGTTGTCAGCACAATGCGCTTGACGCCCGCAATTTTCGCCGGAATCAGGTTCATGAACACGCTCGACGGATACGCCGCCGTGCCGCCCGGCACATATGCGCCGACGCTTTCAAGGGGCAAAACGACCTGTCCCATTTTGACGCCGTTTTCAAAAACCATGCTGAAGCCTTTACGCTTCTGGTTTTTGTGGTAGTTTTCGATGTTTTCTTTGGCTTCCATAAGTATTGCCATGAAGTCGTCGTCCATCTGGGAAACCGCATCATTGATTTCCGCCTCGGTAACCTTGAGGCTTTCAAGCGTCTCGCAGTCGAATTTTCTGGCGTATTTTAAAAGCGCTTCGTCGCCGTTTTCGCGTACGTCCCTAATGATTTCCTTTACGATTTCCTCGTATTTGCTTACGTCCTGAACGCCGCGTCCGGCGTTCAGTCTGGGCTCTCCCATCATGATTTTAAGCATTTTTCATATCCTCCGAAAGCGCTCTGACCAGCGCGTTCACTTCGTCCTGTTTAAATTTGCTGGCGGGTTTGTTGGCGATGAGCCTCGCGCTCACCTCCGCTATGTCAAAAAGTACGTCAAGGCCGTTTTCTCTGAGCGTTTTGCCCGTTTCTACGATATCCACAATTACGTCGGTGAGCCCAAGAATGGGCGCGATTTCAATCGATCCGTGAAGGGGAATCACCTCGATATCGCGGTTTCGGGATGCAAAGTAGCGCTTGGCGACGTTCGGGAATTTGGTCGCCACGCGAAGCAGCCTGTCCGTGTCGTCTGAAAAATCCTTTTTGCCCGCGACGGCGATTCTGCATTTGCCGATTTCAAGATCGATAAGTTCGTATACGTCCGCGCCGCTTTCCATTAAAACGTCGCGCCCGGCCACGCCGACGTCCGCAACGCCGTATTCCACATATACGGGCACGTCGCTGGGTTTTACGAGGAAAAAGCTGGCGTTTCCGTTGACGGAGGGAATGACGAGCCTTCTGTCGCCGGATTCCAGTTTGGGAAATTCATAACCCGCGCGCGCGAATTTTTCCAGCACGCTTTCGCCGAGCCTGCCCTTGGGAAGCGCAATATTCAGCATTTTCTTACACCTCTACAACAATCGAATACTTGTCCGCCGACGCGCCTTTTTTCTCGATGCGCACCGAAAGACCCTTCTTTCGAAGCTCCTCTGCTTTTTTCATAACCTCACCTGCATCCGCGCCGGCGCCATATACAACCAGCGCGTCGGCGTGGGAGCCGGGAATCATCCCGCCTTCAAGGTCGTTCAGATAAAGCGCAAAGCCGAGCGCGCCTATGCCGCGCAGAAATTTCTGCGAAAGGCCGTCGTAGCGGCCGCCGGAAAGCACCGCGCGATGCGCCGAGGGAATAAAGCCCTGAAACACCACGCCGGTGTAATAGCTTAAATCATTTCCGATTGAAAAATCGAGCCGCACGCGCTTTTCAAAGCCCAACGCGCGGAGTCCTTCAAAAATCACGCGCATATCCGAGACGGCCTTTTGATATTCCGCGTCCGCGCACAAGCCTTCAAGCGCGCAAAGGCCCGTTTCAAAGTCGCCGGGAAGCGCGCAAAGAGAGATCAGCGCATTTTTGCTTTCATTTGACACATCTGCGTTTTCCATAGCGGCGTTTAAGGCGCTTATGCTTTTGAATCTGAGCGCGTCCATGATTTCCCGCTGCGCCTTTTTGTCGGCGTTTGCCAGAAGCGGCTTTATAAGGCCCATATGCGAAATATCCATGACGGAGCGAACGCTGATTTCTTCAAGCGTTTTAAGCGCCAGATTCAGCACCTCCAGCGTCTGCACCTCGTCAATATCGCCCAGCGTTTCAAGGCCCATCTGCTTAATTTCGCGGTATTCATGCGTGCGTTCATCGAGCCGGTATACATTTTCAAGGTAATACACCTTTTCTCCGGCGTCTTTGGTTGCGCGGCTGCCCTTGACAATGGACAGCGTTACATCGGGCTTGAGCGCAAGCAGTCGCCCCGACATATCCGAAAACGTAATGACAAAATCGCTTAAAAGAAAATCCCGGTTTTCAAGATATAAACTGTATTCTTCAAATTTGCGCATCCTGTACGCGCGATATCCCGCGCCCTCATAAAGAGATCTCAGATTCGCAATCAATGTCTCTTCACGCATTCCAGAAATCCTCCAAATCCGCTTTAACTGTTTATCGCTTTACCACACTAAATTAAAAACGATTATACACCAACATCCTCAGCCTGTCAAGCGAAGAGGATGTTTGGCACTGTGTGAAATTCCTGTTAGTATAGCACATTTATGAACGCGCGTCTATAAAAAGAGAGATTTTTATAGACGCGCTCGTTTCGCAAAAATGCGCCTGCATTTTCAAAAAGCAACTTTTTCCTGCGTTTTTTCGACAAAATAATAAAGGAAATAAAAGGAGTGAAACATGTGAAAAAAATCTTCCTTGCCGCCTCGCTGGTTTTCTCGCTGGCTGTTTCATGCGTTTTTGCGCCTTTTGCAGACGCGGAACCGATTTTTGAGGCGCAGACGCCCGCTGCCGCTTCCATGCCCGATCAAAGCGATTATCTGACGGACGACGGGTACATGGATTATGAGGCCTATTCAGAGGATTACCGCCTGTGGGCAAATGAAAACGCCGCAAAACGCGACGCAAATCGGCTTGCGCTCGATGAAGCCGAATCCCTAAACGCGTATTTTAAGGATATGTCCAAGGAAATCCTTGCACGGGAGGATCAGAAAAACAAGGTTTTTTCGCCCGTCAATGTGTATTTTGCGCTTTCCATGCTGTCCGAAATCACGGATGGAGCGACAAGGGATGAAATCTTGCAGCTTTTAAACGCCGAAAGCGTCGAAGCGCTCCGCGCGCAGGCAAACGCGGTTTTTCTTTCCGTTTATGAAAACGACGGCGAGACAACCTCCATTCCCGCAGCGTCCGTGTGGCTTCGAAACGATATTGCCTACAAGCCGGACGCGCTTAAAATCCTTTGCGAAAACTATTTCGCCTCCTCCTTTTCAGGCGAAATGGGATCGAGCGAATACGACCAAATGATTCAGAAATGGCTGTCGGAGGCAACGGGCGGCTTATTGGACGACGCGGCGAAGAAAATCACCTTTGACGCGAACACCATGATTGCGCTTGCGACAAGCCTTTACTTCAAGGCCGGCTGGGAAAACGAATTCTCCACATCCCTCACGGAAGAAAACGTTTTTCACGGAATCATTGGCGATCAAACGGCGGAATTTATGAAAAAAGGCGGCGCGGACGCCTATTATTGGGGTGAGAACTTCGGCGCGGTCGCTCTGCCCCTCACAAACGGCGGCGAAATGTGGTTCGTGCTTCCGGATGAAGGAATCGCGCCCGAAACTCTGTTTGAAGACGGCGGCATAATGACCCTTACGCAGAATCCCTACGATTGGCAGGATCAAAAAAGGCTCATTGTCAATAAATCCATTCCGAAATTCGACGTTGTCGGCGAAAACGATCTGATCGACGCGCTTAAAAACCTCGGGATTTGCGCGGCGTTCGACGCGGCGGAATCCGACTTTACGCCCCTGACGGATATCGGCGAAATCGCCGTTTCCAAGGCGCAGCACGACGCGCGCGTGAAAATCGACGAGGAGGGAATCGAAGCCGCGGCCTACACCGTGATCATGGCTTTCGCCACTTCCGCGCGTCCGCCCGAGGATCAGATGGATTTTATCGTAGATCGACCCTTCGCCTTTGTAATTACCTCCGAGGACAACCTTCCCCTGTTTATGGGCGTTGTAAACCGCACGGATACGTGAATTTCCGAAGAAGCGGGAAAATGTGTTTTGAAAGAAACGAAAAATATCAAAAAAGGGCTTATGCAGATTTTTGCTTCTGCATAAGCCCCTTTTGCATGCGTTTTTTTCGGTTGTTCAGCGCTCCTCAACGGAGAAGGGCGCATCGCTTTTTTTCGCGTGGCAAACGCCGCTCATGGCGCAGCTTGAACAGCCGCATGAACAGCCGCCTTTCCCTGCTTTTCTTTTCTTTACCTCATGAACGAGCGCGAGGCCAAACAGGGAAGCAACCAAGAGAAGCACGATGATGGTAGGTGCGTTCATATTTGTCTCCTCGTAATTTACAGATAGGGATTTTTTCTTACGGTCAGATAGGCGAGGGCTGCAAGAAGCGCAAATCCTACAACCGTCCACACGGTGAACACGCCCGTGAACAGAAGGCCGATGTGATATACGATCAGCGAAATCACGTAGGCAAACACGCACATATAGGCAATGGCGAAGGCCGTCCATTTTGCGTTGTTCATTTCGCGCTTGATTGCGCCCATTGCCGCGAAGCACGGCGCACACAGAAGATTAAAGATCATAAACGAGAATGCTGCAAGTCTGCTTCCGTTAAAGAATTCCTGGCCGATCACGCGAAGGCCGGCTGCGTCCGCCGCTTCGACCAATT
This sequence comes from Clostridia bacterium, assembly GCA_017522345.1. Classification (GTDB taxonomy): domain Bacteria; phylum Bacillota; class Clostridia; order Christensenellales; family Aristaeellaceae; genus SFHK01. The sequence goes on from JAFWZN010000101.1 coordinate 15,395, forward strand.
CAAATGCCAGATCCGCATCCGCCATGGAGCTTAACGAACCGAATACGCCTACGACCTCTTCCTTGGCGACAAGGCCGAGAACGGTTGCAACCGCAGCCTGCCACGAACCGAAGCCCAGCGGCTTAAACAGAACCGCGATAAACGTTCCGATGACTTCCAGAATGGAAGCGCCTGCGTTTTCCTCTGTGATGTAATGGAAGCCGCCTTCAAAGGACAGGCTGTTTAAAACCCAAATGATGACGCTGGCCAGAAGGATTACGGTGCCTGCGCGCTTGATAAAGCTGAATCCGCGTTCCCAAGTGGCTCTGAGCACGTTTCCGGGGACGGGCGCGTGGTAGGCGGGCAGCTCCATGACAAAGGGCGCGGGGTCGCCCGCAAACAGCTTCGTCTTTTTAAGAAGGATGCCGGAAACGATTACGGCCAGAACGCCGATAAAGTAGGCCGATACCGCGATAAGAGGGCTTCCTCCGAAAAGCGCGCCCGCGATCATGCCGACAATGGGCATTTTCGCGCCGCAGGGAATAAAGCCCGTGGTCATGATGGTCATTTTGCGGTCTCTGTCCTGCTCAATCGTGCGGGACGCCATGATGCCGGGAACGCCGCAGCCGGTCGCAACCAGCATGGGAATGAAGGATTTGCCCGAAAGGCCGAATTTTCTGAAAACTCTGTCCATGATGAACGCGATTCGCGCCATGTAGCCGCAGTCCTCAAGCATGGAAAGCAGAAGGAAGAGAATCAGCATCTGGGGAACAAAGCCCAATACCGCGCCTACGCCGCCGATAACGCCGTCCGCAATCAGGCTTACGAGCCAGCCTGCGACGCCGATGGATTCAAGCGCGTAGGTAACGCCCGGAATGATCCACTCGCCAAACAGCGTGTCGTTCATAAAGCCGACCGTCCAGTCGCCGATGGAGCCGATGGAAAGATAATACACAAGCCACATGGCCAGAACAAAAATTGGAAGCGCCAGAATGCGGTTGGTGACGATTTTGTCGATTTTATCGGAAAGCGTCAATTTTCCGGCGGACTTTTTCTTATAGCAGCGCTTCATCACCTGCGCAATATATACGTAGCGCTCGTTGGTGATGATGCTTTCCGCATCGTCGTCCATCTCTTCTTCCGCAGACTGAATGTCCTGCTCGATGTGGGAAAGCTTTTCGCCGGAGATGGACAATTGCTCAAGCACGTTTTTGTCGCGCTCGAAAATTTTGATGGCGTACCATCTCTGCTGTTCGTTCGGCAGATGATGAACCGCCGCTTCCTCGATGTGCGCGATGGCGTGCTCGACGCAGCCGGAGAAGGCGTGCATCGGCACGGTCTTTGCGTTTTTCGCCGCTTCTATGGCTTCTTCGGCGGCGATAAGCGTGCCTTCGCCCTTGAGCGCGGAGATTTCAATGACCTTGCAGCCCAAGGCGTTTGAAAGCTCTGGGATGTTGATCTTGTCGCCTCTTTTTCTGACGACGTCCATCATGTTGACCGCAACCACCACGGGAATGCCGAGCTCGGTTAACTGGGTGGTGAGATAGAGGTTTCTTTCAAGGTTTGTGCCGTCTACGATGTTCAAAATAACATCCGGTCTTTCGCCGATCAGGTAATTGCGCGCTACGACTTCTTCAAGCGTATACGGCGACAGGGAATATATGCCCGGAAGGTCGGTGACGATAACATCTTCATGCTTTTTGAGCTTGCCTTCCTTCTTTTCAACCGTTACGCCCGGCCAGTTGCCGACGTATTGATTTGAGCCGGTCAAAGCGTTGAACAGAGTGGTTTTTCCGCAGTTCGGATTTCCCGCAAGGGCGATGCGAATATTCATGGATGCATTCTCTCCTTATGTAGGTTAGTTTTATCTAACCTTGGTCGTTATAAATGGAGGCTTTTCTGAAAGCCCCCGTTATTCCACTTCAATCTGCTCTGCATCGGCCTTGCGAATGGAGAGCTCGTAGCCGCGCACGGTGATTTCAATCGGATCGCCCAAAGGAGCAAGCTTTCGGACGTACACGTCCACGCCCTTGGTGATGCCCATGTCCATGATGCGGCGTTTTACCGCGCCTTCGCCGTGGAGCCTTTTGATGGTCGCATGCTCTCCGACTGATACTTCCTTAAGCGTTCTCATACCCATATCCTCCGATCAAACCATGATTTTCTGCGCCATTTCCCGGCTGATTGCCACGCGCGCTTCCTTTACCTTTACAATGACGTTTCCGCCAATGACATTCATTACGACGACTTCCGATCCTGCGACAAACCCCAAATTTTCCAGATGCTTTTTTACCTCCGGCTTTCCGGAAACCTTGCGCACGATAAGCTCCTCTCCCGTATCGGCAAACGTCAGCGGCATCATTTTCTTACTCCTTTGCAAGTTAGCTTTAACTAACTGAAAATCCGTAAATAAGTTAGCTTTCGCTAACTGAAATTAGAATACACTAACTGCGAGGAATTGTCAAGAAAAGAGAATGTTAAACATCTCTAACTCGTCCCTTCGATTGAATTTCAGTGCATGTATTGACAATTGCTTAAAAACGGTTTACAATAATCGTTGCATCTGAATTTTTGTCTCCGTAGCTCAGCAGGATAGAGCGTTCGCCTCCTAAGCGAAAGGCCGTGGGTTCGAATCCCGCCGGGGACGTAAAAAATCGCGCAGCCCATAACGCAAGGGCAGCGCGATTTTTCTGTCTGGCGAAAACAAATTATCTTTCACGATTATGCTGCGAACACGCAAAAATATGATATAATTGCCTTAATAAATCGTCAAAGGAGAGAAAGTATGCTTTTCAGTTCCATGATTTTTCTGTGGATGTTTCTGCCGTTTACGGTGATTGTGAACGCGCTTTTGAATCCGCGCTATTCGAATGCGTTTTTGCTCTTTGCGAGCCTTCTTTTCTATGCGTGGGGCGAGCCGATATATGTGGTTTTAATGCTTTTCTCAATTGCGCTCAACTGGCTGGGCGGGCTTTTGATCGGGAAGGTCAAAAGGGGAAAGGGGATTTGCCTTGCGCTGACCGTGCTTCTGAATCTTGCGATTCTGGGCGTATTCAAGTATTATGATTTCGCGGCGGGCTCCATCAATCATCTGGTGGGAAGCGAGGTTTTGAAAATTAAAAACATCGCGCTTCCCATCGGAATATCGTTTTTTACCTTTCAGGCGCTTTCCTATGTGATCGATTTATACAGGGGAAAGTGCCAGGTTCAGAAAAATTTTCTGAATCTGGCCTTGTACATATCCTTTTTCCCCCAGCTGATTGCCGGCCCGATCGTCAGGTATTCGGACATCGACAGGCAGATACAGTTGCGCCGCATGACGACGGAGGGGTTTTCGGTCGGCTTCAGGCGGTTTATTTACGGCCTTTCGAAAAAGGTGATGATCTCCAACTGCATGGCGCAGATTGCAGACAAGGTGTTTGCGCTTTCCGCAGGCGAGCTTACGACGATTTCTGCATGGATCGGCGCCGTTTCCTACATGATGCAGATTTATTATGATTTCTCCGGCTACTCCGATATGGCGATCGGACTTGGCAAAATGTTCGGGTTCGATTTCCTTGAAAACTTCCGCTATCCCTATCTTGCGCGCTCGATCCGCGAATTCTGGCAGAGATGGCATATTTCTCTGGGCACATGGTTCAGAGAATACGTCTATATTCCGCTGGGCGGCAACCGAAAGGGCGGCCTGCGCACGATTGTCAATCTGTTTATTGTATTTCTTTTAACCGGCCTTTGGCACGGAGCGAGCTGGACGTTTGTGGTCTGGGGCTTATACCACGGCGTTTTTCAGATCATCGAGCGAATGGGCCTTGGAAGGCTTCTGAAAAAGGCGGGAATTCTGGGAAACCTCTATTGCCTGATTGTGGTTTTGTTCGGCTGGGTGCTGTTTCGCGCGGATTCGATATCCTACGCGCTGGAATTTGCCTCGCACATGGTTGCACCGTGGAAATACGGCCTTGAAAACGCGCTTTTTGTGCGCCCTGTATTCCTTTTAAACATTAGAAGCGTTCTTGTTTTCATAATTGCCGTACTGGGCGCAGGCCCCGTTCAGGCGATTACAAAGAAAATTACGCCGCGCATGCATGAAAAATGGAAAATGAGCCTGATTGAAATTCCGCTGATGGCGGCAATGCTTATTTATTCCATCATGCTTCTGGCGTCCGGCACATACAATCCGTTCATTTATTTCAGATTCTGATGGGAGGGAGAAAAATGGCGAAAATCAAACGCGGCTTGTACATTTTAATGTTCCTGCTTTTTATCGCCCTTCCTGTTGCCTTATATCCGTATCTGGGCGAGAAGGTGGATGGCGAAAACTTTGAAAAACGCGCGATGAGCGAAAAACCCAAGCTGACAACATCCAATTTTACCGATTTTCCGGCGGAGTACGAGGCGTATTTCAATGATACGATGCCCTTTCGAAATCGACTGATTGCGCAAAACAACCTGATCGACCATAAACTGTTCAGAATTTCTTCCGTCGCGCATGTGCTTGTGGGCTCGGACGGCTTTTTGTTCTATCATCCAAACGGAAATGACGGCGACCCCATCGGCGACTATATGGGAACGACTGAATACAGCGAATATGACGTAAAGCTCATTACCCATCGCCTTTTGCGCGCGCAGTACGACCTTGAAAAAGAAGGGCGCAGATTTGCCGTTCTCTTTGCGCCCAACAAGGAAACCATGTACGCGCAAGCGTATCTGCCCGGAATTCAGAAGCTTAATGAACAGTCCCGCGCGGACAAGCTGTATGAGCATCTTATAACCACGGATCTGAATATCGTCTATCCCAAAGACGAACTCAAAAAAGTTATGGAAGCCCACCCCGACTGGTATACCTATTATAAAACCGACACGCACTGGAACTCCATCGGCGCATATGTGGGAACGCAGCTTACGATGGAAAAGCTCGGCCTTCCGATAAACGACATCGAATCCGTCCGCGTGATCGAAAAACAGCGCGCTCCGGGCGATCTTGCCTATATGCTGGGTATGACGGATGCGCTTCCTGACGATGCGGATTACAACATCGTGGATACCTCCGCGCCCGCCGCCATCCGCAAGGACGCTTCCTTCGGCGACGGCGATACCATGGTCAGGTATACAAACACCGAAGGAAACGGCAAAACCCTCTTGGTCGTCCGCGACTCCTTCGCCGTTTTCATGATGCCCTACTTCAACAACCACTTCTCCGAGTGCATCTACATCCACGTATCTCACTACAATCCGTCCATGATACAGGAATACGACCCCGATTACGTGATATATGAAACGGTGGAAAGGTATATTGAGAACAGCGCGAATTTTTATGTGAAATAAGTTTGAGCGGCAGAGGAATCTGCCGCTTTGTTAATTCTCGCTTAAATGAAACAAATCCTGCCCTTTCAAGCCTCTAATATATGTATCCGGATACAATGGAAAAGAGGAATGGACGCATGTCTACGGAAAACAGAAAGCGGTTGTTTGTAAAGGCGGTGCACGCGAAAAAGGCGGGCATGTACCGCGTTGCGCTTGTGATCCTAAAATCAAGCGCGGATGCGGAGGACGCCTGCGCGGATGCGATTGAGATTACGCTTCGGCATCTGGATTCCATAAGGGACGATGGCGCGATTAACGCGTATCTTATGCGCTGCACGGTCAACGCCTGTCATGCGATTTTGAAAAAGCGCCGAAAAGAGGTGCCGCAGGAGGATTTTGAGGCGATTCTGCCGCCGGTATTTATGGATTCGCCCGTATGGATGTACTTATCCGGGCTTGACGAAAAATACAGCGTGCCGATTGCCATGAAATTCTCTGAGAATATGACGACGAAGGAAATCGCTGAAATTCTGAGACTTACGCAGGGAACGGTGTCCACCCGAATTTCACGAGGCCTCAAGCTTCTAAAAGATCAAATGGAAAGGTAGGGAAGGCGAAGTGAACAATAAGGATTTGATTCATTTGATCCGTGCGCAAAAGCCTGCGCTTCCTGACGCGCTGGACGCGCGCATTTGCGATCGGCTTGCCCGCCTGACAAAGGAGGAACAGGCTATGAAAAAACGAGTGAAATTCCACACGGTACTGATTGCAGCCGTTGTTTTTGTGCTGCTGGCGGGTACTGCGTTCGCGCTTGGACGATCCAATTTGATGGAATATTTCTCAAGGGGCAATTTAAAACCTCTGGACGGCGCGGAAAAGCTCATTCAAACAGACTTTGGCGAGGCTGTCCGGCAGGAAGACGTGATTTTTCAGGTGGAGGAAGCAATTTTCGACGGAAAGACGGCGGTTGTTCAGATGCTGATTTCGCCCGCCGATCCCGAAAATGTTTTCCTGCTTCATCAGGGCATTCAGGATACGCCCGAGGACGTTTACGAGGTTTCCTATAATGAGGATGAATACGGCGGCGAATACCGAACGGTCACGGGCAGGAAGGACGGAAAAAAGATTATTGCGTATTCCATTGCGCTTAAAATGGCAAATGAAAATGAGCAGTATGTTTTTAAATCGAGTTCATTGGACGGCGAAGAGCTGTCGGACGGCAGCGTTCGCGTATGGATGGAGGGACGCGTGATTTCGGGCGCTCCCGACAAAATGGATGTAATGATCCGAAGCACATACGCGCCGCTTGAGAAAATGAACGATATTGAAAACAGATTTGTTTTTGAAAAGAGAATTACGCTTGAAAGCGGACGGGAAGCCGCGTACACGGCTTTTGAAATCGCCGAAAACAATATGGACGCGCGCGTTGAGGTTTTGTCCGCCGCCGTGCAGATGCACGCGCTGCGCGGCGAAATGACGGTCGAATACATTTATGAGGAAGACCGCAAAAGCGAACCCATGGGCGTAACGTTCAAGATGTATGCAGGCGATAAGGAAATCGCCGTCGGAGGGGGAGAGCAAACGCTGCTTGAAATTTTCGCGGACGGCAGAAAGCGCTATCAAGCTGTGTTCGAAATTGAAGCGTTTGCGGATTTTCCCGAAATCATTACGCTTGAAGCAAAGGTAGTCGGTCAGCCGCGCACGCTCGGTCAGGCAGCGCTGGTTGCAAGCAAAAGTATAAACGCTGCAGAGAATAACGTTCAGACGGATATACCGGGCTTGTATTTTGCGCCAGAGGGAAGCTGGTCGGGCGCATGCGTTACTCTTCTTGAGGGCGAAATCTATTCCGGCAGAAAAATCGTACTTTCATATTCCTACAAAGGCGACCGCATGAAGCACCTGGATGTGAGGTTCATTGCGCCTGATGGAACAAGCGTCGGGGAGGTTGAAACTCAGATGACTGTGGTCAAAGAGAACGGCTATACGATGACGGCGATGCTGACAGGAAGCGGCTGGCCTACGTCCATGACGGTTGAATTTGTTCTAAACGGGCAGGTCGTCGACTCGTTCGAGGCGCTTTTATACCCCATGGAAAAGTAAATCATGGCGCAGATTTAAAACGAAGCTTGCTTCAAAAAAACTGTCCCGCGCAAAAATGCGAGGGACAGTTTTTTTGGAGCGCGCCGCCTGCCGAAAAAATAGTCGCCTGACGACGTTGAACGTTCTTTTACCGCTCAAGCTCCTCTATGCGCTTTCCTTTGTATTCGTTTTACGGCAGCGGATTTCCCGCAGCCAGATACAGCTTGTACCATTCCTCGCGGGTTAAGGCGATATCCGCGCCTGAGCAGATTTCGCCGATTCTGTCCGGGCTCATGCTGCCCGAGATCATCTGGATGTTTGCCGGATGGCGCAGAACCCATGCGCCTGCAACGGCGGTTTCGGTCGCGCTGTATTTTTCCGCAATTTCGGAAAGAACCCCGTTCAGCTTCCCGAACTTTTCGTTGCCGATGAACGGGCCTTCAAAAAAGCCGTACTGATAGGGCGACCATGCCTGAATGGTGATGTCGTTCAGGCGGCAATAGTTGAGCGTGCTTCCGTCCTTGGAAAGGGCGTGGTTTGTGTGCATGTTGACGTTAATGCCCTCGTCCACCATGGGCGTATGGCACAGGCCGAACTGCAATTGATCAATGATGATTTCGCCGGGCATATAGCGGCTTAAAAGCTCCATCTGGCCTGCGTTTTCATTGCTCACGCCGAAAAAGCGAACCTTTCCGTCCTTTTTAAGGCGCATAAACGCTTCGGCAAGCTCGTCCGGCTCCATGAGCGCGTCGGGTCTGTGAAGAAGCAGAACGTCGATTGATTCCATGCCGAGCCGCTTTAAGCATCCTTCTGCCGCAGAAACCACATGCTCGTAGGAGGCGTCGTAAAATCCCTTGCGGATGCCGACTTTATCCTGCACGATGAATTTGTCCTTGAGGGAAGGACTGCGCCTTAAAACCTCGGCGAAAATCTCCTCGCTTTTTCCGCCGCCGTAGATATCCGCATGATCCACGAAATCTACGCCGTTTTCATAATAGGTCATAACGACCTTTTCCGCCTTTTCGACGTCCAGTCCCGCCATGCGCATTGCGCCAAGGGCGACCGCGCTGGCTTCAAATTTATTGCCGATTTTGATTCTCTTCATAATTATTCTCCTTTGTCCATAGCCTGACTTGCGCGTTTCAGCATCCGGCGAATCGGCAGGTTATAGGGACATCTGGTTTCGCAGACGCCGCAGCCGACGCAGTCCTTCGCTTTCTTGGGCAGAGCTTCATATCGGCCCATCGCCCACTCGCCGAGGCCGTAGCGCTTGAGATAGCCTTCAAAGAGGAACACGCCGGAAATATTGATGCCGACGGTGCAGGGCTGGCAATAATTGCATCTTCTGCAAAATTCATTGCCAAGCTCCGTTCGGATTCTGTCGATTTCTTTATTTTCCGCATCCGTAAGCGGCGCGCGGTTTTCGGCGGCGGCGACGTTCATCTCAATTTCCTTTTCCGCATACATGCCCGGAATGACGACGGACACCGCGTCGTTTCTCAAGATATAGCGGATGGCGAGATTCGCGTCCTCCAACGCGCCGCCCGCAAGGGGCTTCATGGCGATAAAGCCGATATTTCTTTCTTTGCACTTTTCAATCAACGCTTCGCCGTGGATTTCGACAAGATTGTAGGGGAACATAATCGTTTCCACCCAATCAAGCTCAATCGCCTTCTCAAACGCCTCGATGGAATGCGCAGTCAGGCCGATGTGGCCGATTTTTCCCGCGCTTCGGGCCTCAAACAGGGCTTCAAGCGCGCCGCCGGGCGCGGTCACCGTATCTATATCGGAAACGGAGGCATTGTGAACCTGATATAGATCAATGTAATTGGTTTTAAGATTTTTCAGGCTCGTCTCGATTTCCTTTTCCATGGCTTCTCTGGTTCGCGCCATGGATTTGGTTGCGAGGATGAATTTGTCGCGTTTTCCTTCAATTGCCTGACCGATAAATTCCTCGCTGACGGTATAGCCTCGCGCGGTATCGATGTAGTTTACGCCCATGGAAATCAGCTTGTCCATAAGCGCGCATGTGGTTTTTGCGTCCACACGCTGAATGGGAATTCCGCCAAAGCCGAGGCGGGAGATTTTCAGGCCGGTTTTTCCGAGCAATCTAAATTCCATATCTTTCCTCCGAAAAGTATTTTCCATTATAGAATTATAATACCACGCAGGAAGGCAAATTGCAATCGGCGATATCCTTTTTCCTTGCTTGATTGCGAATTCCATTCTTTTGCGCTATAATGAAGACAGCTTTCAAAAAGGAGAAATTGCATGCATACGCTTTCATTTCCGGATAAAATCCCGCTCGGTATTTTCCCGACCCCCGTTCAGAAGCTTGAAAACATTTCAAGAGAGCTGAACGCCAACATCTACATAAAGCGCGACGATATGACCGGCGTGGCGCTTGGCGGCAACAAGGTCAGAAAGCTTGAATACCTTTTGTGCGAGGCTCAAAAGCTGGGCGCGGAGATTGTTTTCACAACCGGCGGCGCACAGTCCAACCATGCCATGCTGACGGCGGCATGCGCAGGCAAAATCGGCATGACCCCCATATTGATTCTCAAAAAGAAGGGCGTCACCGAGAAAAAAGGCAACCGGCTTCTGGAAAGCCTGATGAGCACGGACGTAAGATTTATGGACACCAATTCCTACGATGATATCTATAATGAAATGGACAAAGTGGGCGCGTCCCTTGGAAAACCCTACTACAAAATTCCCTGCGGCGGATCAAACGCGCTGGGCACGGTCGGGTATGTGGACTGCGTAAGAGAAATCCGCGATCAGGGCTATCAATTTGACCGCATCATCTGCGCGGAAGGAAGCGGCGGAACGATGGCGGGGCTCGCGCTCGGCGCAAAGCTGTTTATGCCCGCCTGCCGCGTGACCGGCATGATGGTAGATACCGATCCGTTTGACGAAATCACCCCCCGGCTCATGAAGGAAGCCGCCGAAATCCTGAATGCGGACGTGGAAATCTCAGGCGGCGATTTCGACTTAATCGACATGTGCGGCCCGGGCTATGCCATTGCAAGCAGAGAAGGCAATGAAGCCGTCGCCCTGATGGCCGAAAAGGAAGGCATTTTCCTTGACCCCGTCTATACCGGAAAAGCCTTTGCGGGGCTTATCCAAATGGCGAAAGAGGGAAAGCTTCGAAAGGACGAAAATATTCTGTTCCTCCATTCCGGCGGCGCAGGAGGCTTGTTTGCAATCGAAATGTGATGGAAAAAGGCTGCTGCAGATTTTTTGCTTCTGCAACAGCCCCTTGTTTTTTTATGCCTTTTTCATTTTTCTGAAATGCGAAAGCGTGAGCAGCAGAGCAGCAATTCCCATCAACGGGAAAACGGACGTTACCACCATGCCGCATTTCATGCCGATCTGCTCTGTCGAAAGAGCGATTTTTTCGGACAATTTCAGGGCAAAATCGCTTGCCGCCACGCGGTCCGTAACAATGCCCATCAGCTGCGGGGCAATCGACGCGCCAAGGTCGCCGCCCGCCGCCATCAGCGCATACGCCGCGACGCCGACGCCGGGCACGTTTTCTTCCATCAGTATCAGCGCGCCGGGCCAGAGCATGGAGGTGAAAACGCCGGTTAGAATGCAGGCGGCGAACACGACAGGCACATAATTCACAAAGCCCGCCGTCAGATAGCACGCCGCCGCGCCGATCATGCCGATCATGAGCACGCGGGCGATGTTTTTTCCAAAGCGAGCGTAGGAAATTCGGGTCAGCCCCAATAGAATAGCGAACATCGCCATCCCAAGCATATCGCCCAGCGCCTTATTGATATGAAGCGATTTCTCCATAAAGCCGCTCATCCAGTTGCACATGGTGTTTTCCGCGCAGCTTCCGAAGAAAATGCAGGCAACAAGCAGACCCATCGTCAGGATACGCCGCTTGCCGGACGGATGATTTTGCGCATTTTGCTCGGTTTTTACCTCCGGCATGCTCGATGAGAAGAAAAGAATGGACGAAATGATCGGAAGAAGCGCAAAAAACACGGTAAGATACTGCCAGTTTGCCTGCCCGAAAAGCTTTATAAACGCAGTCGAGATCAAAACCACCGTGAACACGCCGAAAGCATACAGCGAATGAAGCGCGCTCATATCGCGGTCGGGCGTTTCGGAGGGAATCGCGGCGATGACCGGGCTCAAAAGCACCTCTGAAAGCCCTGCGGAAACCGAGAAGATCACTGTGCCCAGCAAAAGCCCCAGATAGGGAATCGCCGGAAAAATCACAGGCGCGCCCGCATAGACAAGAAGACCCAGACACGTAATCAAGGGCATCGTTCGGACGACCTTTTTAATGTTGAAATACTGAGGAAACGCCGTAAAAATGAGATCCACCGTCAGCTGCGTAACAAAATTGGTCAAAACCAGCGTTCCAAGCAGGGTATAGGAAATGTCGTACAGGTCCTTGAACGTCACAAACAAAATCGGCGGCAGGCTGAAAATGGAGGACATCGTAAAATACGCTGTGTAGCAGGCCAGTTTGCATCTTCTGAAATTCATGTTTCTTCTCCTTTATTCAAACGCCGATATATCCGCGCTTCCGTAAAGCGCCTCGTAGTCCTCGCCCAGAAAGCAGGCGAAGGACGCGATGTTTGAAAAACCAAGGCGCGAATAAAAATCTATGTCTTCCTTAACAAGCGCGCCATCCGCCCGAAACGGCTTAGGCGGTTTTTTCCATGAGGAAAAATAGGAATTGTCGAACCAATATTCAAGCACGCGCGCGTTTTCCTTTCCGAAAAACGCAATAAGCGCCTCAATGTGCGCCGCGTCCGCGTTCTGCGCGCGCAGCGATTTTTTCATATCGCGCTCAATCGGCGCGTATTCAAGAAAAATGTCCGTCTCGGGGATTACCGCCTTCGGCGGGCGCATCGCCTGATAATACGCAAGATGCGAAACTTTTGCGTTCGGACGATTGCGCTTCAGGCGCTTAATAAGCGCGTTTTCAAACAAAAGCTGCTGATCCGAAAACGAATACGCGCGGCATTTTTCGCATTGGCAGCCGCTGCCCTTTTGATCGTCGTCCAGCCAGAAATAGTAGTTGGGCTCGGATGCGTATAATTGATCCGCCAGCTTTTCGGCGCTTGACAATGCGATTTCCATGGCTTCAGGATTGGAAAAGCAGAAATTCATACGGCGGGTTCTTTCGCCCGTTTCGTCCATACGAAAATATTCCGGGTGGCTTTCAAACAGTTTTCGGTCAACAAGAAAGCTTGCCGCGTGCATTTCGTATTCAATTTTAAGTCCGCTTGATACCGCGTAATCGAGAAGACGCCGGTACGCGTCCGTTTTAAGAAGATAAAGCATGTTTTCAATGTGCTTGGGCGACTCCTCGCCGCCTGCGGGGTGAAGCCCCAGCACGTCGATTCCATGCTGCGCCATGCGGTCAATCCATTTTATTGAAAGCTCCTCCGGGTGGATAAGCAAGCGCTTTACCATACTTCATCCCTCAATTGCTATATCGATATCGCCGGTTGTGGTTTCAAGGCTGCACAAACCGCCCTGCTTAGAATAAGGCACGCGCACGGTTCCCGTGGCAGCTTTTGCCTCAAACGTCTTTTCCGTCAGAAGCGTTCCAATGATATCGCCGGTTGTAGCCTTCATATCAATTTCGCCCGCATCGCAGGCGTTAAGGCGGATGCCGCCGGTTGTGCATTCGCCTACCAGTTTATCGCTTGCCTTCACATTCGTCAAGCGGATTTTGCCGGTAGTGGTTTTCACGTAAACATCCTTTGCCGTAACGTCTGAAAGGTTCGCATCTCCCGTCGTCAAACGGACGGAAAGCTCCTTGGCATTCAGCCCCTTAACATCGATATCGCCCGTTGTGGTCTTAAGGCTCGCTTTTTCATAAACGGCTGCATGCAAGCTGACGAACGACGTCGCTGCGTCAATGCGCGCGTTTTCAAATGCCAGTCCGGCAGGGATGACAACGTTGCCGGTCGTTACATGCACAAACAGGTTTTGATACGCGCTTTGGGGCAGATAAACGGTGATCATCATATCGCCCCAATTAATCCGGAGCTTGTCAAACCACTCGCGCGTATCCACCGAATCAATTAATAATGTATTATCGGAGATTTTGGCGTAATATTTCGTCTTTTCCGGCGTGCGGCATACGATTTTTGTCTTTCCGTCTTCAGAAGGCGCAAACTTCACATCGGACGAATGCGCAATGAGCGAAATGTTTTCAAACTCGCCCTCCGGCTCAAATACGGTTTCGATCATTTCCTGCCCGCTTAAATTGCGGAAGGAAAAACCCGCGCCCGCAAAAGCGGCAAGCGCCAAAGCAAGCCCGATTACAAAAAGAAAAGCCGCGCGTCTGGCCCACTTTTTTCTGCTTGTCATGCCTGCGCCCTCCTTCTGAACACAAATCGAGCGATCCGTTTCCACGCCTCACAAATCGCATAAAAAATCCCTTTTCCAATGGGCGTACACGCAAGAAAAGCCCAAATTGCGAGCGCCGCCAACACAAAGCCCGCGCCGGTAACAAGCATAGCCTCCAAAGCGCGCCCGGTGAATAAGCATACGCCTCCGAAAACCACGCAAGCCGCCCCCGACACGCCCACACAAATCACAGCCGCATACAAAGTTATGAGCGCCGCCGCCAAGCACACGAACACGCAAAGCGCGACGGCAAACGCCGAAACCGCCAAAGAAAACAGAATTGCCGCAGCTGCAATCAACAGAGAAAGCCAAACGGGCGATCCCAGTGCAATCAATATTTTTGCGCCCGCGCCCATGGATCTTGGCGTTTTCTTGCCTTCAGCTTTCATTTCCGAAAGAATCTCTTTCGCAATTTCCTCCGGTTCGCCGATTTCCAAAACTGCGTCCTTCTCCGTCATTCCCTCCTCCACGCGGTCGTCAATCATTTCCGTATAAAAAGCAAGACGGCTTTGAATTTCACAAACGTCTAATCCGCGAAGCGCTCTTTTGAGCCTGACTAAAAACCTTTTTTTATTCATCCAATGTGTCCTCCCTGGCGATAAACCGATAAATGGACATAATTCCGTTCCATTCTTCCTTGAATTCCGAAATTTTTCTGACGCCCGCCTTCGTAATCGAATAGTATTTTCGAAGCCTTCCGCCGTGCTCGGCCGTTTGTACGGTAAGCATTTCTGCTGCCTCCAGACGCTTAAGTATCGTATAAAGCGTCGATTCCGACAATTCCACATACGGCTTTAAGTCCTTGATGATCTGATATCCGTAAGACGGCGCTTCCTTAATCGCCTTAAGCACGCAAACATCGAGCAGTCCGCGCTTTAATTGTACATCCATCCAATACCTCCTTATGTGCAATACATCATATCACGAAGTATTGATTTTGTCAACGGAAAAGCGGCTATTGCAGGCGCGTTCTCCTGAAACAGCCGCTGATTTTTCACCCCTTTTGTAAACGCTGATTTATTCGGCGGCGACGCTGGCGATGCCTTTTCCGCCATCTGCTGCTCGCAAAAATCTCGATTTACCTCCAGTAAACCTTCGATTTTTGCAATTGCATCTGACGAAAAATTCATTCGCCATCGTACCACTTCATTAAATCATCGTTTACTTTATACTGCTTTTTCTCCAAGGGGAAGCTTTTTTGAGGATAAAAACGGGGCTTCAGCGGACAGTCTGCTGAAGCCCCCGTTCTTAAAAGCACCTTCCTGATTTGCAGTCCAGCGCTTCGTTTCCTCTGAAGCACAATTCGTTCGGGCACTGACCGTCTTCAAAGAAATCCACGAGATTATGGATGGTGGTTTGGGCGATATTTTCAAGCGCTTCCTCGGTCAAAAACGCCTGATGCGATGTGACGATGACGTTAGGCATGGAGATTAAGCGAGCCAATATGTCGTCGTTTAGGATATGGCCGGAATTGTCCTCGAAGAATAGATCGCTTTCTTCCTCGTAAACGTCCAGACACGCCGCGCCCACATGGCGGGATTTAATGGCGTTTAGAAGGTCTTCCGCGTCCACAAGACCGCCGCGCGAGGTGTTGATAATCACGACGCCCTTTTTGCACTTTTGAAGGGCTTCATTGTTAATCATATGCATTGTCTCATCGGTCAGCGGGCAGTGAAGGGAGATGACGTCGCTGTTTTGATACACTTCGTCAAGGCTTACGTACCGAACGGTATCTCCGTTATCAAGCCCCGGCGCGGGGAACTTGTCGTATGCCAGTACCTTCATGCCAAAGCCGCGCGCGATATCGATAAACACGCGGCCGATGCGGCCCGTTCCGATTACGCCCACGGTTTTCCCGTGAAGGTCGAAGCCGGTTAGGCCGGACAGGCTGAAATTGAAGTCGCGCGAACGGATATAGGCTTTATGAATCCTGCGGATGGAGGTGAGTAAAAGAGCCATTGCGTGCTCCGCGACGGCATACGGCGAATACGCCGGAACGCGCAGAACATGGATTTTTCCAAACGCGTGTCGCATGTCTACATTGTTGAAGCCCGCGCATCTGAGCAAAACTACCTTAACGCCCATTTCCGAAAGGCGGTCGATCACGCGCGCGTTTACCGTGTCGTTTACAAAAACGCACACAGCGTCAAAGCCGGATGCGAGGTTTGCCGTGTCCTCGCCAAGCTTCGTTTCGAAATATTTGATTTCCACACCGTGCCGGTCTGCATATTTATCAAACGATTTTTTATCATAGGGCTTCGTATCAAAAAAAGCAACTTTCATGCTTTAATCCTCCTTGTTTTTTCATTCCTTAGTATAACATAGGACGGCGTTTTTATACGTTGCATTTCCAACGGAATCGGGTTAAGATTTCCTCTGTTTGCAAATTGAACCAAAAGAGATTTGCTTTCGTCAAAGAAGCAGAAAGCCTGAAAAGCAAAGGAGGAGAACGCAAATGAAGAAGCTTCTCGGCATTATTTTGATTTTATCTTTTGTTGTTATGAGTCTTCCGGCCTTCGCCGCCGGCACGCAGTATGCCTATTGCGATACGCCTACGACGGACGGCAGCGCCTATGTACGCAGAGTAGCCGGAGCCGGACAGCCCATTGTGGGCGCCGCAAAATACGGCGATAAGCTGATTGTGTTGTCCCGCGGAAACACGTGGCACAAGGTTCGCGTGATCCGCACCGGCGTTGAAGGCTATATGTACGGAAAATACATCCGCTTTGCCGATTATGTGAGCGATAATTCCTCATCAGACGGCTGGGGAAGCGTCGGAAATAATCAAAACAGCAGCTGGGGCGGAACGGGCGTTTATGTTCCGGACGCGAGCGTTAAGGACGCGGACGAGGTCGTCAACGTAAACGCAACCGTGCGCTCCTCCGACGGCTACGCAAACCTGCGCTGGGGCCCGGGAACGGAGCATAATGTGATCGGTAAAATCTATAACGGAACGATGGTGTGGGCGCTTGAGAAAAACGGAAGCTGGGTTCGCTGCGCGACATTGGATGGAAGAATCGGCTATATCAGCAAGGGTCTTCTGGCCATGACCGGCGAAACCGCCGACGGCATCAACGGAAAAACCGCGACCATCCGCTCAAAGGACGGCTATGCCGCTGTTCGCGCCGGCGCGAGCACCAGCCATGCGCTGCTGTATTGCTTGTATGTGGGCGACAAGGCGAACGGATACTCCTCCTCGGGCCAGTGGGTTCGCGTGGAAAACTTGAACGGCTGGGGGAATGCATACATCCATCGAACGCTTATGCGCTTTAACTGGTCGGCCGTCACCACGGGAAACGTCAACATCCGAAAAGGCCCGGGCACGAACTACGGAAAGCTGGGCGTCGCCTATACGGGCACGCAGGTTAAGCTTCTTGCCACCGACGGAAATTTCGCCCGCGTGGACACGGGTACAGGCATCGCTTACATTTCCGTTCGCTACCTGAGTTACTGAGCAAAAAATAAGGGATTTATATGAGATTTGTCATTATCGGCGCATCCGGTCATTCGGCTCAGTTCGCGTGATTCACGGCCGGAAGATCCATCGGCTCCGCCCGTCACGACGACGACCGTCTGCGCGTAACCGGCACAAAGGGCATGATCGAAGTTATTGATGGCGTTGTTACCCTCGAAAACGACGAAAAAAAGCGCGTTCTGCCGCCGGAAGAAAGGATCAATCCCTTCGTAAGATTCATAAACGCCATCGGAACGGAGGAAGCGCCTCGCCTCGCCAAAGCAGCCTTCGAGGACAGCCGAATCAGCCTCCTTGCAAGGCAGGCGGCGGATGAGGAGAGGATTATCCGTGCGTAAGAGGCTATTGATAATCATGGAATAGCCTCTACGATGAAGAGAATGCGTTTACCATAAGACTCCCTTGTGCAAAGGGAGGTAGAATCTGCGTGCTTTTTCAAACAATATAAAAAAACCTTCAACCGCGCAGGCGTGCATGTAACGCCTGTGCTTTTTATGTCTCCCTTCGGAAACATTTCTCAACATTGTCATCCATTTTGTGATATGATATACTTATAAAAAGAAACAAACCGCAAGGAGGACAAATCAATGATCGGCGCGATTATCGGAGATGTTGTGGGCTCCCGCTTTGAATGGAACAACCATCGAAGCAGGGATTTTGAACTGTTTCATCCCGATTGCAGATGCACGGACGACAGCATTCTGACCGTCGCCGTCATGAAAGCGCTTTTGGAAAGCAAGGCGGATTTTTCGGATCTGTCCGAAAAGGCTGTTTACCGGGTTCGGGAAATCGGAAACCTGTATCCCGACGGCTGGTACAGCCGCCGATTCAAGGCATGGCTGATAAGCGACGATCCCGCGCCCTACGGCGCAAAAACCAACGGCGCAGCCATGCGCGTGAGCGCCTGCGCCTATGCGGCGAAGGATTTTGAAGAAGCCAAGCGCCTGTCCCGCACGGTTACCGAGATCACGCACAATTCGCCCGAGGCCGTCAAGGGCGCGGAGGCGGTGACGGTTCCGGACAAAGCAGTGATTGAAAGCTATGCGTTTGAGAAAATAACGGAAATCATCCGCGTGCCCAAAAAGAATATAATGCATAAATATATAATGCGCTTGTGGGCTCCATTCGGACACGCACATCAGCTTTTTTACAGAAGAAATATTCGATCGAGAGGTTAGACAAAATGAGCATTTACGGATGTGTCCTTTGTCTTACAGGTTTATTTTTCTTCGGCGCTCTCCTTAACGGCAACGCTCATTTTATTCCCTATATTCTTGGCGGCGGTGCGGTGCTTTTGCTTGGTGTTTATCTTCTTGAACGCATAAGTCCAACGCCGCCTCCATCTGATCCAACGCCGCCCTATGAGCCTCCGAAGCCGCCGTCTGTGAAGGATGCGACGCGGAATTCCGAGCCGGCGGATTTTACTCAGAAGCCCTACACGCCGCCTTCACCCATGGATTTTACCATCCGTGCCGCAAACGCGAAATCCGGAATCCGGGAGGAAACTGTGGACGTGCGCCGCGCGCCGGTTTCTAAAGTTACAGAAGCCTCTGCGTCCAATGTTTTTTCCGCGCCTGAGCAAAGGGTCAGGAACGAGGATTTTGAGATTAAAAACAGCGCGCTGATCAAGTATAAGGGCAATGAAAGTCATGTAACCGTGCCGGACGGCGTTGAGCGCATTTGTACACATGCGTTTACGGAAATTGAAAAATTTATGGTGTGGGTGGGCCGCCCGGGAGATGAGGGCGTAGTGACCCATGAAATAGAAAGACCGATGGATTATGTCCGGGAGGTTGTTCTGCCGGACAGCGTATCGCATATCGAAGGCCGCGCTTTCGCCTGGTGCGAGAATCTTGAAAGCGTTCGATTCGGCAAGAACATCCGCGTAATCGAAAAAGGGACGTTTGATTTGTGCGGAAAACTGAAACAGGTCATTGTTCCCGAACACGCCCAAATCAGCGAAGGCGCATTTGATGGAGCGACGGAAATCATCCGGGTGCCGAAGGAAGAAATGTAAACGCATAAACATACAAGGAGGGTGATTCCATGCTCGGCGCAATCATCGGCGACTATGTCGGAAGCATCTATGAAATGAACAACATCCGTTCAACGGACTTTCCCTTCTTTTCGGATACCTGCACCTTTACCGACGACACCATGATGACCATCGCCATCGCCGAGGCGCTTCTGACCGACCGGGATTATGCAAACAGCCTTAAAAAATACGCAAGGGCGTATCCGAACGCGGGCTACGGAAGCCGCTTTCTGAATTGGGCAATGCAGGAAAACGCTCCGGCCTGCAACAGCCTTGCAAACGGCTCGGCCATGCGCGTGTCCCCGGTGGGCTGGATGGCGAAGTCTCTTGAGGAAGCGCTTGCACTTGCGCGCGACACCGCCCTGCCTACCCACAACCATCCGGAGGGGATTCTCGGCGCGCAGGTGGTCGCTGGCTGCATTTTCCTTTTGAGACAGGGAAAAAGCAAAGACGAAATCCGCGCATGGGTGGAGGAAATGGGTTATCCCATGAATTTCACCATCAGTGATCGCCAAAAGACCTATAAGTTCGACGTGACCTGCCGAGGCAGCGTGCCCGAGGCGATTCAGGCCTTTATCGAATCTACGGATTTCGAATCCGCCATCCGCCTTGCCGTTTCCATTGGCGGCGACAGCGACACCATCGCATCGATCGCGGGCGCATTGTCGGAGGTCGTCTACCCCATCCCGCGCTATATGATTGAGCGCGTCCGGGACAAGCTCAGACTGCACGGCCCCCAAAAGCCGCTGGACGTTGTGACGGAATTTTATGCACGTCTGGGCAATTCATGGACTACGCAAAAACGCATCCGATGAATTTATTCTCAATGCATAAATCCGCCCCGGATTTCCATAAAGAAAACCCGTCCCCCACAACGCAGGAAAAAAGATCGTTCCTGCCGCAGGGGACGGGTTTTCCGTCCTAAAACATATGTATAATATACAATCTTCCAATAAATATACGAAAAACTTATCTGAAAAACTCGCTTCCCACGCGCGGACAAACGCTCTCAGGCGTTGAAAGCGTAAGGCTCGCAAGCTTCGTTCCGTATCGAACCGCGTCTTCAAGATGCCTTCCGTTTGAAAGCGCCGTGACGGTGGCTGAGAAAAACGCATCTCCCGCGCCGGTCGTGTCCTTCACAACCGTGGGAATCGGCGGGCAATGGCCGAAGATATGCCTTTCAAAATCCATATACACGCATCCGTTTACGCCCATGGTGACAACCATCTGGCGAACGCCCGCTTTTTCTGCAAGCGGCTTTACGGAAGCGAGCATCTGCTCGGGCGTAAGATGCTGAAGGTTTGCGTCAAACAGGCGGCCGGCTTCGATTTCATTTAAGATCACGCAGCTGGTTTTATACATCAGATCGCGCCGGGCGAGAATCACGCTCATGTTGGCCACGATGACATAAACTTTCTTATTATATAAGCTGCAAAGCTCGATTACGCGCTCGGCCAGCTTTTCGGAAACGTCCATCTCCAAAACCACGGTATCCGCGTTTTGAATGATCTCGTCGCCCTTTTCAAAGAACGCCTTTTCCATGAGATCGGGCTTGGGCATGTGGGAAATGGACCCGGTCAGGTCGTTTTGCTCGTTGAACACGGCAAGCCAGATACCCATGCCCTTACGGGGAGTGAAAATTGCGTTTTTGAGCGATACGCCCGCTTCTTCCAAATGGTCTTTCATCTCGCGGCCCAGCGCGTCGTCGTCTACCATCGTGATCATGTCGACGTTTTCGCCGAGGTTTGCCAGGTTCTCCGCCACGTTTCTGGCAACGCCGCCGTGCGTCATCACGATGTCGCCCAGATTCGTGCCGCGGGGATCATAGCTTCCGAACGGGAAACCCTTGATATCCAGAAATACGACGCCGATCACCTGTGTATTCAACGAAGAACACTCCCTCTTTTGTATTGGGCATTAGTATATCATACAAAAGAAGCGGAGACAATCCGATTCAGGCGAAATTTTGATAGAATTATGGCTGACCGCTGGAAAATATGTCGCTGATTCTTTTTTCGCCGCGAATCACTGCTTCTAAGAGAAATTCGGCGTTTTCGTTATCATATGAAAATGCGGGCGCGGGCAGAATTTTCGAAGAGGCAAGAAGCATTTCGACTTCCTGAAAATGGTTTTTTCCTGCGTAAATCTGCGCTCCGGTCACGCTGAAAATCCTTGCGCTTTCAAGGCGCTTCTGCGCGTCCTCGGACAGGAGATGCTGCAGAAATTTTTCGCACGCCTTGCGCGCTTCGCCGACTCGCGTGTCCGTAACGGCGAAAAAGGCGATCTGGTCTATGTAGATGTCCCCGGTCATTGCAATTTCAAATTCCGGCGCGGCGGAGGCGTTTATAAGGGAAGGAAGCTCCTTTTGCGAAAGAAAAAGAGCGTCTCCCTCTCCTTTAATAAAGGACGAGCAGGCATTATCGGAAATATTGCTGCCACCGCCGGGCGTTATTTCGCCGTTTTCCGACGGCTTGGCTTTTTCTTCTTTTTCATAAATGGGAAGCCCCAGATCCACGCCGTATCGTGCGCCGAGGCTTTTTTGCCCGGAAAGATCGTTTTTGAGCGCATAAAGCGCA
The DNA here is from genome assembly GCA_017522345.1 of Clostridia bacterium. Classification (GTDB taxonomy): domain Bacteria; phylum Bacillota; class Clostridia; order Christensenellales; family Aristaeellaceae; genus SFHK01. The sequence continues at coordinate 37,227 of JAFWZN010000101.1, forward strand.
GCCTGCGCGCGGCCTTTTTCAAAAAGCAGCGTCTTCCCGGAAAGGGAAGAAGAATCGCCCTTGCGAACCGCCCAGAAGGACGCGCCTATGGCGATGGGCGTACACAGATCATCTGCATAATTCTGAAATTCCTCTCTCAACGCGGAGGGCTTCTTGGTTTGTACAAGACCCTGCGCATCAGAAAGCGTTCCGGGGGAGAATACAACCATATCCGGCGGAAGCTTGGCGGCGTATGAAAAGGAAGCGAGCGTTTCCTTCGAAACCGGCGTGATCTGAACATACACACCGTCGTGCTTTTTCTCAAATCGCGCGCTCTCCTTTGTGAGCCATGCCAAAAGACCCTGCCCCGAGGGAGAATTTTCCTCTGAAATCCAAAGCCGCAATACGCCGGAAAATTCTGAAGTTTTTTCTTTTAACACATCGTCTTTGGGGAACGGGAATAATTCAAAGGCCTGAAAGGAAGCGCCAACCAGCAAAATAACCACTCCCAAAAGCAGCAATCGATATCGAAAAGCCATAATATCACCTCTAAATAGCCATTTTATGCGCGAAAAAAAGAAAAATTCAAAAAAATGAAAAAAATTCAAAAAAAGGTATTGACAAATGGTTGACCCTTTGATATAATGAACAAGCTTTCGACGAGAGAGCAACGCGATCCTTGAAAACGATACAGAGAACGAACAAGAAGCGAAACAGTCGATTCGAGAAAAATTGAGCAAAACGCTTAATTGGTTGAATGTGTTGGCGCACATGAGACTGATTGAGAGAATGGATTAAACATAAGAGTTTGATCCTGGCTCAGGACGAACGCTGGC
>JAFWZN010000102.1 GCA_017522345.1 Clostridia bacterium
GGCTGAGCCAGGCGGCTTTGCTGGCGGCGCGTGTTTCGGGGGAAGCGGAGCGGTAACGGTCGGCGTAAATCTCGAAATAATCCTTTGTCATGGCGGTGACTCCTTTCGATTTCGGGTGGGTGATCTCCTGGTACGTGCTTAGTATAGCATACGTATGACGTATTGTCAACAGGCATATTCAAAAAATTTTTATTTATTTTGAAATAAAATGGAGAGGCTAACAGCGCCACCTCTCCCCTGGTTGATTTATTCTGTTTTTTTCTTTTTTGCTGGGTTGCTGGGCGAATTTGATGAAGGAAGAATGAACGTATCCGACGGATTCGGCGAAGGACGCCCGAAGGAAACACTATCGGAAGATTTTTCAAACCGGGTGATTTCCATGAGTTCGGGATTATTTTGACGGATATCTTCAAACAGGACTGACCGAATATATCCTGACATGGAAGGCACCTGGTGCAGCTTCGCCAGGATCGGCGCATCGGTTTTTGTGTTTAAATTCAGGGAAATGCGTATCGAGTTTTGTGAGTCGTATTTGTTCTGGGTGACAGTGTGCTTTTTCAGATTCTTTTCTGACATGATCATACCTCCCTGGGCGTAAAGTGTTCTTCCTGGACCTGGTTGTTTTCGTCGATGAAGATCCGCCAGCCGACTTCGGGATTGACAAGCTCGCCGCGGCAGTCTTCGCCGTCCCGGTGCCATTCCAGGAATGTTTTCGGTACGTAATGCCGCCCTTTTTTTACCTGCTCATTGGAATAAACGGAAAAGCCGTAGGAACTGCTTTTGAAATATTCCAGTTTCGATTTGACGAAGAGCATGGCGCTGGCAATGCTTGAGCAGTATTTAAAGGCGAACTGCGAAGTATTGTTCGGGCCCATATAATATCCGACAAAGTATTTGATTCCGTCCGCGCTGATCTGCATTTTCATTCTGTAGTTACCCCCATATATTTTATTATATGTTTTATTATATAAATACGCAACTGATTTTCTTTATTTACGCGGCCTTCGGCCAGGCGCTGCCGCAGGATCTGACAATGTACCAGTGTGCGCCCATATCCTCTATGGCGTCGCCCGACGGGTACAGTCCGTAGTTTGCGCAAACGTCGAGAACGCTGAGGAGCACATGCCGGCGGACGGCGAAATAATCCTCCAGGCTGACCGGAATGTCATATTTCGGAATAAGAATGACCTGGCGGAATTCGTTATACGCGCGGATATCGAATTCGACGTGGGCAATGCCTTTGATTCCACACAGGTCATTTTCGAGCGCCTGCATCCGGTCCAGGATGCCGAAGCGGCGCGCGTCGGATTCGGAACGCTGATCGTACATGGTTTTACTCCCTTCTGCCCGCCTATTATTTCGGCCGGACGGGCGCGGCGTAATTTTGTTGTCAGCAGGCGGCGTCTTCGCGCTCTTCCCGTTCGCGCTGCTCTTTGTAATACTGGGAACGGGCAGCCCAGAAGGCGGCGCGTTTGGCCTGAGGCCATTTCAACTGGTCGAAGTACGGTTCCGGATTGTCGTTTTCGTTGTATTTGATGGAGCCAAAGCAGCCCAGGACGTCCCAGTTTCCTTGCCAGTTGATGCCGTATTCATGGTTGTACATTTCGTGAAGGATCGCGGTCTTAAGGTACTCCGGATCGTTTTCCATGGCGTTCCTGGCGGCGTGAAGGACGTTGTAGAGCGTCTCCATCCTGCTGACGAAGTCCCTGTCCTCGGGCAGGAAAAAGGCGAACGCGAACGGGCAGTAAATCATGGATTTGATTTTTTCCTGGCGGGCGGCGCGCTCCTCTTCAGACCCATAGAACCAGATGGAAATATGGTCGCGCCGCTGCGGATACAGGTTGTGGATGTAGTATTCCTTCGCCTTGAATTCGGCGTAGGAATGCAGCGGCCCGGTGAGTTCTTCCTCGGTCCAAAGTTTTTTGTTCAGGGTTTCAATGTAACGTACTTTCAGCGCTTCGTGGTTTCCATTCAGGCAAGTGTGATGCAGTTCATAATCGTTGGCGTGGTAAATGTGCTTTCCTTCGGCGAAGACCAGAGCGGAGTATTTGAAATATCCGCCGAAGTCCACAAAGTAAATGGAGTGCCCTTTGATGGTAATGGTTTCGAGAGCCAGGGCCTGCGCTTCCCGTTCGGTGAGCGCTTCGATACCGTGGATATCCCAGGCGCGGTTTTCAGAATTCTTCATTTTCGATTTCCTCCTGTAATTCGGTCGTGAATCATTTGATACGTTATTATGTCAGGCGGCAAAATAGGTGCCGGCGCGGAGCGCGATGCTGTCATTGTCAACCTGGATGAGACTGACGTTGTTGTCAGTGGCGCGGATGGGAAGGATGATTCCGGTTCCGGACGGGCCTTTCATGTACGCGGGGCGAAGCGGGTAATTTTCGGAGAAGCAGAGTTTGGCGTCCGGCAGGATTTCCATGACCAGCAGCAGGTCTTCCACAAACAGGTACGGTCCGTTTTCGGGGTGGTAATAGCAGGGGAATTTGTTGTTATGACTGGATTTAATCCACTGGATCTGTTTGGAATTGTGCTCGGCCCTGACCTTCGCCACAAAAGCGCTGTAATAGGTTTTGAGATCCGTATAATCCGGGAGATTGTCTTCCATGGTGGCGATATCGTATCCGGACTGGATGATGGTATCAAAATCCATGACGCGGTTTTCCGCCAGGGGCGGGGTGAACTGAGGATCGTTCAGGCGGACGGCCACATAACCGTCGCAGGCGTAAAGCCGGCCGTCTTCATCCTTCCAGCCCTTTTTGAGATCGTCGCGGCAGGCGCGTTTCAGCAGGCGGTTGAAGGCGCGGAATTCGGCGCCGCTGCCGGATTTGACGGCGCTCTGGCGGCGCTGCTCCGCCAGGAGGAGGTTTCTGATGGATTCGATTTCAAGTTCCAGGGAGCGGAAACGCCAGGATTCCTTCGGGAATTCAGTCTTCAGGGCTTCGGTTTCACGGGTGAGGCGGTTGGTGGATTCGATGAGAGGCAGCATGTTCATTTTTGTTTCTCCTTTCAATTTTAGGTCGGTAGGATTTATGGATTTTTTCAGGCGTCCCGCCAATAGGACCAGGCGCGGATCTTCGTGAGACCGTAACGCTTCAGGTACGCGCGGACTTTTTTATCCTGGCGCTGCATTGCGCTTTCATAGGCGGATTTGACAAGGGCGATATCGGATTCCGTCAGGAGATAGTACGGATGATTTTCGCTTAGATTTTCGGCCGCGATTTCATGCGCGGATTGCTGGCGGAGTTTCATTTCCCAATCCCAGCAGCGGATGAAATCAAGGGACTTGAGATTGCCAGTTTCGCGGGCATTGTAATGATCGCGGAGGACAGGGACGTAAGATTCATCGGAAAGCAGGTCCAGGACAGCACGATAGCGCTTGAGGTTTTCCCGGATGAAATACTGTTCATTTTCATAGGCTTTGGTTACGCAGCGGTTGGCGCGGTCATAATCTTCGGTATCGTACGGGCTGCAGCTGTATCCGAAACAGAAATCCGTTTCGATTTTCTGCTTTTCGATGATAAAGAACAGACCGTTTTCCAGAGTGACAATTTCGTCCACGGTTGACAGGCAATATTCCTGCATGGATTGACTGCGCGGGTAAACCGTTTTGAGGATTTCAAGGTACTGCTTCATTCCGGGCTTGCTGAGGGTTTTTTCTGAGATTTTGCTGGCCATTTTGCTTCCTCCTTTGGTGGTGGATTTTGTCTATACATCGGGCGTCTGAGGCCCTGTGCCGGTTCCGCGGAACGGGACCGGACCAGGGATTCAGGCGGGCATTGACTCGGAGATTTCCTGCGGATCTTCGGCCGTATAGGACCATCCGTAAACCTCGTTGACAAGCGGCTCCAGGCTTTTTGTGTGCTTCAGCATTTCCTCCAGGGAAATTTCTCCTTCCATGATTTGATCAATGATTTCCTGCTTTTCAGCGGCCGGGATATAACGAAGGGTGAAATAATTTGTCCCGTCGTGGTGGTGCGCAGCGACTCGCAGATCCCCATTTTCACAGTACCAGTCGAATTCTTCATAATCGCGGTGAGAAGATATTTCCAGGAGCATTTCCCCGATTTTCTGGATGTTTTCTTCTGCTTTGTACCCGGCGCGGCGGCCGTTCCAGAGACCGAGATCCGCGATATACACCGGAATTCCGGGAATGATTTTGTCCAGGTTTTCCGTTTCGTCTTCCAGCCAAATGCGCTTTGTTTCGCAGCAATAATCCCACTTTTCGTTTTCGGTCAATTCCTCGAAGATTTCGTCGCCTTCGAATTCCTTATAGTCAATCCAGGTGGTGTAAATAGTATGTTTCATGGTTTTTCCTCCTTCAATTTCGTTGCGGTTTTTTGTTTGTGATTTTCTTGTTCGCCCGGGACCGCCGCGGGGACGGCCCCGGGGTTTTCTGCGTGGTTTCAGGCAAGGGCGCCCAGGGATTCGAGGGCAAACATGAAGGCGGCCGCCTCACGGTCCGACGAAATGAAATCGCCGCGGATCTTTACAAATTCACTGACGAAAACTTTGTGCTGCGGGGCGAACGCGTCGAAGGCGTCCACCGCCTCGCCGTAACCGGCCACGCGGTCGTAATTGTCGTACAGGAACCGATACTCCTGGTTGAATTTCTTCAGGAATTCATGGATGTTAATGCTGAACGTTTTCATGGTGTTTTCTCCTTCCTTTTTCGTTCCTTTTTCGTTCCTGTTTTGTTTCTGTTTTGTGCCGGGTACCTGGTACCCTGTGCAGATCCCCGCGCGGAGGATCTGACCAGGGAATCAGTGCCGGATTTGCTTTAGCCCTGATACATGCCGTGCTCGTACAGGTTGCCGTCCAGGTCGATATAAATCAGCTGGTCATATTCGCCCCAGGCGCTGGCCTCCGGATCTTCCGGATTGTAGCAATCCACCGTCCAGATACAGGAATCTTCGATAGCATGCCGGACCCCGGCGGAGAAGGCGCCCGCGTAAAGCGCGGCGGCGGCAAGCAGGGCGGCGACGGTGACAAGGATCTTTTTCATAGTGTTTCCCTCCGTTTTCTTATTTGGGCACCCGGTGCCCTGCCCGGCGTCCCGCGCGGGGGCGCCGTCCAGGAAATCAGGCAAAGTCTACTCTGTATACGCCGGCGCAAATCACGGGCGTAAGCGTCATTCCGGTAAAATCAGTGTATATTTCCGAAAATTCACAGTCGCGGATACGGCCGTTTCGGTCCGTATATTCGCAGGGATTTTCCAGCAGGGTATACGGGGATCTGTCAATTTTCCGCACGTCGCGGACCTCTTCCGCGTATCCTTTTGTTCCGTCCGGCGACTTTACAAAAATCCGCAGCGTCATATTTTACAATCCTCCTCATTTCTTTTTCGGCCCGTTTCAGGGCCCTGCCCGGCGTCCCGCCTCCGCGGGGCGCCGTCCAGGGATCTGCTTTAGGCAATGCCGGCAAGCTCTTTCACGGTTTTAATTTCGCCGGTGTAAACATTCATTCCGACGTCGTCGGTATAGGCGCGTTTCGCGTCGTAATAACTCAGGCCGTGACCGTACGCCCTCATGAACCAGCCGATATGCTTTATGGTGGTCCGGGAATAAAGCCCCGTGCAGGTCAACCAGCCGTCGGCGTCAATCGTGCAAACAAGGGTCCTATAACTGATCAGGGAAACGCCGTTTTCGTCGATAATAACATGCGCCTGGGCGTATTCGTGGCCGGGCAAAGTTTTGGTAATACTCATTGTAAAATCCCTCCGTTTTGTGTTTTGGGCTGTGTGCCCTGACCAGGGCAGGGCGTTTCCCGCCCTGGTCAGGGGACGCCGTCCCCTGTTATTCGCTGATCAGATCCGCGTTAATTTCCGTTTCGGAAAATGCTATTGTTTCCTGATTCAATGCTTTACAAAGGATTTTTGCAATCGCAATTACATTTTCCCGGGCCGCGCCGTAGAATTCGCAACGGATAGTATTTTCGATAACTTTTGTTCCGTCGTCGTGGGTGTAAACGCCTGCACAATTCGGAATAATCGTTGCGCCGTTGGAATGATCATAAACAACCGTCGTAATAATCTTTAACGCGTCCTCCGTTGCAATTTCCTGCTTTTTCGTTTCCTTATCATTGAGACCGATTGACAATTCATGCTTTTTCATTTTTTCCGCCTCCCGTTTTGTTTTCGTCGTTTTTCCTTCCGACGTGAACATGATAACATACGTAATACGTATTGTCAACACTTTTTTTAAAAAAAATCAAAAAAATTTTTCAAGTGAAAAAAAGCGCCTGAAAATGCTATTATTATATAATGTTATTTCCTATTATATAGTATTTTGAAAAATGCTTTATGACGGCGCCGCGCTGCTCCTTCCGTTCCCTGATCAGCCTGATCAGCCTGGACGCCTGCAGCCTGGACGCACGGCCGCCTCCGGAGGATTGACGGCGCCGCGCTGCTCCTTCCGTTCCCTGATCAGCCTGATCAGCCTGGA
>JAFWZN010000103.1 GCA_017522345.1 Clostridia bacterium
AGGGGAAGCGTTTTCAGTCGCTGCGCTTTGTGAAAACGCGCGATTTTGCCGTACATGCCGCCAAAATCGATTGAAAATGGAGAGGGAGTGCGCTCCCTCTCCATGCCTCACCCAGAGGTTTGTTGATGGTCTGAGCATCCGCCGTAAAACGCGGATGCTTTTTAAATAAATTGAAGGAGTTTGTATTTTTTATAAAAAGACACAATTTCGCCACATATTTACGATAAAATCTGGAGAGATAATGTAAGAGGTGAAATTTGTGGAAGGGAACAGAAGCGGATATACAATTCTGATTGCGGACGACGATCCCAATGTTCATCAGTCGCTCAACAATTATTTCAGACGTGAAAGGTATAAAACGCTGTCTGCATACGATGGTGAAAACGCGGTCAAGCAGGCTGTTTTATATAAGCCTGATCTGATTATCATGGACATCATGATGCCGAGGCTGGACGGCCTTGAAGCGCTTCGTGATATCAGAAAAAAAGCCAATACGCCCATCATCCTGCTCTCCGCCAAGACGGAGGAGTTTGACAAGCTCATCGGCCTTGAGCTTGGCGCGGATGATTACGTTACAAAGCCGTTCAGCCCAAGAGAAGTTTTGGCGCGTGTAAAAGCGGTTTTAAGGCGCATGCACGAAATGAACGTGCAGGGAAGCAGCACAATTATTCGGGCGGGCAACCTTGAAATCAACATGAACGCCTATGTCGTAACCTTAAACGGCAAGGAAATTCCCTGTACGCCCAAGGAAATTGAAATTCTCTGGACGCTTGTTTCAAATCCCGGTATGGTCTTCAGCCGCGATCATTTGCTTGAAAGCATCTGGGGCTATGATTATCCGGGCGACACACGCGCGGTGGACAGCCACATCAAGCGCATACGCGCCAAGCTTTGCAGGGAAACCAACGCATGGGACATTAAAACGGTATGGGGTATAGGGTATCGATTTGAAACGGGAGATGCTTAAAGGTTGAAAATTCGTTTCAAAAAAAGAAAAAACAAAAAGATCTACGCAAGCGTTTTCAGAAGCTACACAGCTGTTGTTGTGCTCGTGCTTATGCTTGCGTGCCTCTTTTCTTATAATCTTGTGAGAGCCTATGTTTATAAGCATCACAGCGGAGAACTTCTCAAGCAGGCGGCTACAATTGCCGCGGATGCTTCAGAAGCGCCGGACTGGAATACGCTTAAGAAGTATCAGAAGCTTCTGGACGCGCGGATCATCTATGTTAACGCTCGTTATCGGGCCGTATTTTCCGAAGACCCCGATGTCAAGGATGAATACGGCGACGTTCTCATTACGGTAAAGAGCATCGAAAGTGAAAATGACAGGAGAATCGTGGATGAAACGCTTCGCGGGGAGAAGAAAACCGGCATAAGCCGGATTGACTTCCTTGCGCTTGACGCCATATATGCGTCTATACCGCTTTATAATTCAAGCGGCGAACAGTATGGAGGTCTGATTGTCGCATGTCCCGCCAATTCGGTAAACGGCATCTGGAAGCACATTATCACAAGCATGATGATGGCGGCGCTGCTTGCAATGGCGTTTGTTACGGCTGTTACAACAGCTCTTGCAAGGCGATTTACCGAACCGCTTTCAAACATGAAGGACGCGGCTTTAAAAATGGCCGAAGGCGATTACACGACGCGCGTAAAAATCTTTAAAGATGATGAAATTGGAAAGCTTGGTGTGTCGATCAATCTTCTGTCCGAACGGCTGGAGGAAGTGGTTCAGAATCTCCGGGACGAAAAATGCAAGCTGGAAATGGTGCTTGAAAACATCGGAGAAGGGCTTGTTTCCTGCGATCGGACAGGGAAAATCATTCATGTAAACAATTCGGCGCTGGCATTTTTGGAAATCAGTTCATGGGATTCGTCCAACACGCCGTTTGAATCTGAAAAGAAGGAAATTATTCTTTCGCTTTTGAAACGCTGTATGGAAAACGGCGCTCAGGAGAATGATACATTCAAGAATCGTTCGCAAAGAGATATTTTGATTTTGGCAACGCCGATTCTGAATGCAGAAGGGCTGCTGCTGGGCGGCGTGTGTCTGCTGCGCGACGTTTCAGAGGAAATCCGGCTTGAGATGAGAAGGCGCGAATATATCGCAAACGTCTCTCATGAGCTTAGAACGCCGCTCACCGGCATTCGCGGTATGATTGAGCCGCTGATTGACAACATCCTTGAAACAGAGGAGGAGAAGCAGGATTCTTACCGCATTATTGATAAGGAAGCGGCGCGCCTTGAAAAGATGATCGGAGAAATGCTGGAGCTTTCAAGACTGCAGGATGGAAAAAACACCCAGGCGCTTGAACGCGTTGATCTTCTTCTGCCGGTCGGAAGCGCTGTTCATGCGACGAGGATGCTTGCGGAAAAAGCAGGTATTCAGCTTGTGTTTGAGACGGATGGAGAGGTTTTCGTATTCGGCGTTGAAAACAGGATTCAGCAGCTGATTATGATCCTTCTGGACAACGCGATCAGCTTTACGCCTGAGGGCGGAAAAATCACGGTTAGCATACAGAAGGGCAAATGCAAGGCGCTTGTTAAGGTGAAGGATACGGGCGTAGGCATTGAGCCTAAGCATCTTCCGTATATCTGGGAACGCTTTTATAAGGCGGATACGTCCCGTATGCGCACAACAGGAACGGGGCTGGGGCTTGCGATAGCCAAATGTATCGTGGAAATGATGGGCGGATGCATATCCGTTCAATCGGAACCGGGCGCAGGCACGGAGTTCACTGTAAGACTCAAATATTTCGACGAAACCTAAAATGGTTTCCTTCTTCTTTCGGCCGCTTCGGACGCAAAATGCGTTTTTGAAGCGGCTTTTCAAATGCGTATGTGAGGATTGCGCCCAAAAGGAGGGAGAGGACAAAACAGAGTATCGTGTATTTCCATTGCCATATGGGCTCATTGTTCATCTGCGGGTTTTCAAGCGCGGTATAGGCGGGAATGCGCCATTGTTTGAGTTTCTGCGCGATTATCGTATGCCAGATATACGCTTCAAACGATATGTCGGATAAAAAGCGCATAAGAGGGTTTGAAAAAATCAAAACGGCGGGTTTAAGCGAGAACGGAGAAATGATTAATAGAATGCCCATCAAAAACGACAGCGGAAATCTGCGCTCCATTTGTCCAAGACGGATGCGCGCATAGCCGTCCTCGTGCAGTTGCCCCTCAAAAAGCGCGTGTATCTGAAAAAGGATAAAAACAAACGCGAGCGTACACAAAAGCGAAACGGCCTTATTGGGCTTTAAGGACCTTGCAAGATAAACATACGCATAGGACGCCAGCATGCCGTTTGCATATACGTCAAGCATGGCGGGCAATTGATTAAAATACATCTGAATGTCTTCCATGGGCGCGACAAAACGGAAGCGGAAATAATGAGAAGCCGCAACCATGACGCAGTAAGTAAAAATCGGAAACTTTTTAAATGCCCGCGCGATGAACGGAAACAGCACATAAAACTGCGCTTCGATCGCAACCGTCCAAAGCGGAACGTTCAGGTGAGAAAAGAGATAGGTGTCGGTGAAGAATGTATGGGTAAGGGTGAGATGGGAAAGGATATCTCTCAGCATTTCGCCTTTGGTGTAATATTCCCCGTTTACATAGGCGCTTATAAAGAGAATCAAAATACAAAGATAATAAGGCGGAAGAATCCGCGCCGCGCGTTTTTTATAGAAAGTCAGGATTGAAGGAGATTTGGAATTGTCAAACGCGCTTTTGGCATACGGAAGGAACATCAGAAAGCCGCTTAAAAGCAGAAAGATATCCACAAAAAGATACCCGGTTCGCACGACATGGGTAAAGTCAAAAGTTTGTCCCAAAAGCGAAAACCGGGGAGAGAGCCACGATTGCTGCCAGATATGAAACCACATAACGCCAAGCATGGCAAGCGCACGAAAACCGTAGGCCAGATCGTGGCGGGATTCTGAAGGATGGGGGAGTAAAGCTGTGTCGGAACGTAAAAATCTCATTTTGAATTCACCTTTAATGTGTTGATGGAAGATATAAGCATAACACGGATGCTCGAACAAGCAGAACTGAGAGAGGCATATTCTTGCTCCGAGATGTAACCGGTTTTGTAAAGCAGTTCCAGTCAATAGCCCGTTTCGGATGCCTCTTTAGTAAACGATGATTTAATGAGGTGGTACGATGGCGAATGAATTTTTCGTCAGATGCAATTGCAAAAATCGAAGGTTTACTGGAGGTAAATCGAGATTTTTGCGAGCAGCAGATGGCGGAAAAGGCATCGCCAGCGTCGCCG
>JAFWZN010000017.1 GCA_017522345.1 Clostridia bacterium
GAGCCAGGATCAAACTCTTATGTTTAATCCATTCTCTCAATCAGTCTCATGTGCGCCAACACATTCAACCAATTAAGCGTTTTTGCTCAATTTTTCTCGAATCGACTGTTTCGCTTCTTGTTCGTTCTCTGTATCGTTTTCAAGGATCGTTCGCTGTCCGTTCGATGTGCTCTCGCTGACAGCTTGTCTATAATATCACGTGTCCACTCATTTGTCAAGAACTTTTTTAAATAAATTTATTTCTTAACAGAAATACTTACGCGATCACGAAAATCCATATATAATGTAGAAAAACCTTCCAAAAGGAGAAGAAGCAATGAACTTCGAAAAGCTTACGGCATATATCGACAGTCTCAAAAACGAAGGCATTCCCGGAAGCGACCTTGTTGTGTACAAAGATCACGAATGCATTTATCGCCACTTTACGGGGCTTCGCGACCGCGAAAAAAACATTCCGATGGACGGAAACGAGCTTTATTGGATTTATTCCGCAACCAAGGTTCACACCTGCACGGCGGCTATGCAGCTGGTTGAACAGGGCAAGATCGGCCTTGACGATCCGGTAGGCAAATATCTGCCTGCATACAACACGCTTTCGGTCGTTGAAAACGGCCGCGTGCGCGCCAACTGGAAGACAATGACGGTGAGACATCTTTTCGCCATGCAGGGCGGGCTCAATTACGACATCGAATCGCCCTCCATCATGAAGGCAAAATTCTATTCCGGAAACAAGGCCGACACGCTGACGCTCGTAAACGCCATGGCGGAGGAGCCGCTTTCCTTTGACCCCGGCACGCATTATCTGTATTCCTTGTGCCACGACGTGCTGGCGGCGATTGTCGAAGTCGTTTCCGGCATGAAATTTTCCGAGTATCTCAAAAAGAACATCTGGGACAAGCTGGGCATGAAGGACATTGGCTTCCATCTTACGGAGGAAAAGAAGGCAAGATTTGCCACGCAGTATGAATACGACGAGGCCACGCACACAAGCCGCCTTTCCGAAAGGGGCGATAAAAACCGCTATCAGCTGACGCCCAACTACGAAAGCGGCGGCGCGGGCATTATCTGCTCGGTGGACGATTACATTCTTTTGTCGGACGCATTGGCCTGCGGCGGCGTAGGCAAGACGGGCGAGCGTATATTAAAGGAAGAAACCATCGACCTTATGCGCACAAACCAGCAGACCGGCGACGCGCTGACCGACTGGCTGAGCCACAAGCGGCTGGGCTACGGCTACGGATTGGGCGTAAGAACCATGATGGATACAAAGTATTCGAAGGGCCCCGTCGGCGAATTTGGCTGGGACGGCGCGGCGTGCGCTTACACCATGATCGATCCCGAAAACCACGTCAGCTGCTATTACGCCCAGCAGGTATTCGGCTGCGGCTACGGCTATTACACCATTCATCCAACCATCCGCGACCTGATTTACGAAGGACTGGAGGCAGAATAAATGACGAATGTGGAAAAACTGTATGCCCTTGAAAGAAAGCTGGCTGCCTACAACCATGCGATGGGCATTCTCAATTACGACGGCGAAACCACCGCGCCCAAGGGCACCGGCAAAAACAGAGGCATGACGCTTGAAATTTTGGGCGAGGAATATTATAAACTCAACACAAGCGAAGAAACCATGTGTCTTCTTAAGGAATTAAGCGAAATCAAGGACACGCTGGACGAGAAAACCAGACGCATCGTGACCCTTCGCATGCGCGAGATGGAAGAAATTTCGAAAATCCCGATGGACGAATATCTCGCGTTTCAGCTTCTGACCAACGAAGCGTCGGACGTATGGCACGAAGCCAAGGTGAAAAACGATTATGCTTCCTTTGCGCCCTACATCGACAAAATGGTGGAAACGCTCAAAAAGTTCGCTTCCTACGTGCGCCCCGACCTTGCGCCCTACGACTACATGCTCGATAAGTTTGAAAAGGGTCTCACGCAGGCAAAGTGCGACGCGTTCTTTGCCCCGCTCTTGGAAACCCTGAAGCCAATTATCAAGCACGTTATTTCCTCAAAGCCCGTGGATGAAACGCTTTTAAACGTTCATTTCCCGATCGTCAACCAGCGCATTTTGTCCGACAAGCTGATGGAAATTCTCAAAATGGACAGAAATCACGTAGGCATCGGGGAGACGGAGCATCCGTTTACCACGTCCTTTTCCCGCTATGACGTGAGAATCACCACGCATTATCATGAAAACGCGTTTGCTTCAAGCCTGTATTCCGTGGTTCATGAGGCAGGTCACGGACTGTACGATGGAAACACCGCTGAAGAGCTCGCCTACACCATCGCAGGCGACGCGTCCACAATGGCAGTGCACGAAAGCCAGAGCCGTTTTTATGAAAATATCATCGGCCGCTCCCGCGCGTTTGTGAAAATTATCGCGCCTGAAATCAGAAAGCTTTGTCCCGCGCTCAAGGAATATTCCGACGAGAACATGTACAGGGCGTTCAATGTGAGCAAGCCCTCCCTGATCCGAACGGAAGCCGACGAACTGACATACTTATGATGTACACATTGGGCATTAAAAAAATGCCCGTTTAATCTGTGCCTAATTTCAAATAAATGTGAAGGTTATAGTTGATCTTGCCTTTACCTTCGTAGGAAACGTATTCGTAAATGATTTTGTCTATAATCATTTTCAGAATACGATTTTGCATTTCAGGGGTTGCTTTATTGTTTTTCAGAATCTTGATTGCGTCTTGCAGCTTTACGATTTTGTCTTGATAGTCAATTTCCTTCGGCATGTTTTGCTTTGCGTTGTAGATGCGGGATTTCAGATCTTCCATATCGGCGCGAAGCTTTTTATAACGGCGGGTGAAAACTTCCTCCGTATAGGTTTTGTTTTCAAGCAGTTCGTGAAGGCGATCTTCACGGGCTTCCATTTCTTCAAGTTCTGCGTAAAGCCTGTCAAGGTTGCGCTTTTGTATTTCGGCGGCGTTTCCAGCGCCGTTTTTTAATTTGGCTTGTAAATCGGGAAGGTTGACTTTCTGCAAAACGTTTGCAACCTTTTCGACAACTTCATCCAGCGGGGCAGACTTTGAACCGCAGCCGTTTCGGTTTCGGCATTCCAGGCGCGTGCGCGCGTGCTTGTATGGATGCTGGGCAAGGGCGCGGCCACATTTTGAACAGAAAATAATTCCGCTGAATGGGTTTTTAAGCGGCAAGCCCTTTTTCGCGCGCGGATGGTTCGCCGTCTTTTCCTGTACGGCGCTGAAAAGCTCCAGGGGCACGATTGCCGGGTGAAGGCCTTCGGCTATGATAACGTCGTCGGGATCCGCGTTAAGGCCGCGCCGGGTTGTGATTTCGCCGTCATACAAAATCTTTTCGGTTTTCTTTGCGCCGAAAACAACCTTGCCGATATAATGCTGATTGCGAAGCATGGCGCGGATTGAGCAGCTTTCCCATATTTTCGCGCGGTATGGTTTGATCCCCATTTTGTCAAAATGGCGGCCAATATCCAAAGGCGATTTATTTTCGTTTACGTACATTTCAAAAGCCATCTGGACATAGGGCGCAAATTCGTTCGGCTTAAGGGTGTTATCTTCCCCGATTTTGATTTTATCATAGCCGAAGGGCGGAATGTTGCCGATATAGCACCCGCGTTTTACAGCGGCGATACGACCGCGCAGAAGGATTTCTTTTGTGTATTCAAGATAATCATTTCCGCGCATTAATTCTTGTTCAAAGAATTTCCGCTCCATTTTGTTTTGAAGATTATACGTCATATTTGGCGTAACTACTTCTGTATTTGAATAGCGGAAGGCGTTTACGATCTTACCGCAGTCTTCCAAATCGCCACGGGATAAACGCTGCGGTTCGACCACAAGCACACCTTTGAGCTTTGGATTTTCGAGCATGGCGATTACGTGAAGCATTTCCGGGCGTTCGTCAATCGTTTCGCCGGAAACGACTTCGCGGTAAATGCAATGTTCCGGGATCCGCCCGCCCAGGCTTTTTTCTGCAAATTCCTGTAAGATTGTTTCGTGCTTAAGCAGGACTTCTTCCACGGATTCATGCGGATTGTCCGCGCGGGATTTCCGCAAGTACATGATATATTCTTCGGCTTGTAGTGCCATAATGATTCCCCTTTATATGCTTATTATTATGGTTGCCACGATGCCAACAGCAAGCGCGGCGGCAAGGGCGGCAATACCCTTTTGCAGTATTTTTCGTTCCTTCTTGAAATCATCTATCTGTGTCTGATACTGCATTTCTAAGCGTTTATATTCTTTTTCGTAATGTTCCTCCTGTTTGGAAAGATACGCGTTTTCTTTTTCAAGCGATTTTATATAGTCGTTTTGTTTTTCTATGGTATTAAGAAGGGCTTGATCCGGCGTTATTTGATTCATACAATCGAGATCTTCCATCTTGCATCCGGTCAATACGCGAATGATGGGCTGAATGGTGGAAAAGCGAAATTCCGTAAAAACTTCTTTTCCGAAGATCCTATCAACCGTGCCCTTCGGGACAAGTGATTTTTCTGCGATATCTGCGTTTGAAAGATCAAGCTGTTTTTTTCGGTCTTTGCACCATGCGATAAGATCCGTGGCGGCCAGCGCCATTAAATGCGGGATGCAGTCTTTGCCGCTGTGGCGGCAGTTTAAACAACGTTCAGGCATGAAAAAAACCCTCCGATAAATGCAAAATTACATGTGAATCGAAAAATACGCACAAACGAAGCGGATTACATCAATATTGCGCGTTGAAATCGGCGAAAAAAAGTGATATCTTTTCAGCGGATCAGAAATGATCCTATCCTGCCTTTAGGTGCGCGGTTGTTAGTGGTGTTTCAATCGCGCGCCGTTTTTTAGAAAATTGCGAATGTGTCAAAAAGCATTGCAATACGAAAAACATTTTTGTAGTATAACAAGTAGAAAAACGAAAGAAGGTTTTCCAATGCAGACTTTTATCAAGTACATGCGTGACACAATCATCGAAAAAATCAATGAAACTGAAAACGAAGATCTACTGCGTTATATCTACACAATGTTGATGGAAGCACTGACTTCCGAAGCAAACGAAAAAGACATAGACATTACGGAAAAGCAAGCAGCAAATTCTTGACAGCCGTTAATTGATCCGGATCCAAACGATGCAGACTTAATGCAATCGTGCGGAAATCCGGGTCTTTTTTTATGCGCGAAATCATCTCCACAAGTTCGTCCATTTCCTTCTGCTTGGCTTCGCGCTGCACGTCTACGTCATAGCCTAACAGCCATGCTTCGGAAACGTCAAGCGCTTTAGCCATTAGATAGATACGATCTGTTTTAGGAACTGATTTTCCGCTCATATAATAAGATATGGAGGATTTCGGTATTCCCGTGATGATTGCCAGATCAACAGGCTTCATATTTTTTGAACGCATAGCATGCTTCAAACGCTCATTTAATTGCGCCTTCATATATACACACCTCACTTTCTGAAATAATTATATCACGTCTCGTTCAACTTTTCAATAAAAAGTTGATTTTTATTGAAAAAAGTTATTGACAAATGAAACTATTTCAGTATAATAAAACTTGTTCAAGATTATTGAACAGTTCAATCTTAAAATTGTATGTGAACAAAATCACAGAAAGGGGAACGCATGGAAAGAGTTGTATTTGATTACAGCAAGCTTGACGGAAAGATTACGGAAAGGTTCAAAAACAGATCGAACTTTGCGCATGCTATGGGCATTTCAAAAGGCGCGCTTTCGAATAAGCTGAACGGCGTAAGCCGATTAAGCCCGGAAGATATGTTTCAGGCAATGAAGCTTCTTGAAATTACCGGCGATGAGGTCATGTCGTATTTTTTTACGCCTAAAAGTTGATTTTTAATCAACTATTCAAACGGTACTTTGAACTATAGGAGAAATGCGGGGAGGGCTGCAATGGAAAAGGACGGCTATAAAGTGACAGAGTACAAAGTCGGGAATAGCTCGGTTTATGTGTACAGCCCGATATTGACGGCGGAAGAAAATGCGAAACGGGAAAAGGCCGCCGTGCGCGCGCTTGCGGCGTTTGGGCGGGAAATGCATAAAAGCAAGATGGGAAAGGCGAACTAAAAGAAAGGGGTATTCAATGAAGGAGCAGACAAATATTTTTGATTTTTTACCCGAATCGGAATCGGAACAGTTTAAACAGATGCCGTCTACTGATTGGAAATGGACGTTTGCGGATTACCCAAAGGAAAAGAACGGATTAAAGGTTTTTTCTTGTTTCGCGTGTGGCGGCGGTTCAACAATGGGCTACAAGCTTGCGGGATGTGAAGTAATAGGGTGTTGTGAGATCGACCCGAAGATGAATGAGATCTATAAAAAGAACCACAACCCGAAATACAACTTCCTTATGGATATAAGGGACTTTAACAAGATGCCGAATGAAGAACTTCCGGAAGAACTGTTTAACCTTGATATCCTGGACGGTTCACCGCCCTGCACGACCTTTTCAATGGCCGGGGAACGTGAGGAAAGCTGGGGCAAGAAAAAGAAATTCAGAGAAGGACAGGCGGAGCAAACCCTTGATGATTTATCCTTTATCTTCATTGAAACGGTTGCGAAGCTTAAGCCGAAATGCGTTGTTATGGAAAATGTGGAGGGGTTGCTATTAGGCGAAGCTTGGGCGTATGTGCAAAGAATATACCGCGAATTTAAGGAAAACGGATACCGTGTAAAGCATTTCCTTTGCAAAGGTGAATACATGGGCATACCCCAGACAAGGCACAGAGTTTTCTTTATAGCCATACGTGAAGATATCGGCTTCGACCCGGAAAGACTGAATATGTCTTTTAACTATGAGCCGGTTCCATACGGCAAAATAAAATCCGGTGAAGGTGTACAGGTCGGAAAAGAAACACAAGTGTATAAGATGCTTTGTCAAGCAACGCCGGCGGATTTAAGAATAGCGGATGTATTCAAAAGACTTGGATTGAAAGAAAAATGCTTCGGGGCAAAAATCGCATGGGAGCAGAACATTATTCAAACTATCACTGCAAGCCTTGATTATTACCGGGGAGAAGAAAAAACCCGCATTTCAAGAATGGATATTGTCCACGCACAAACCTTTCCGGAAGATTATGATTTTATGTCGGATTCATGGAGTGACACGGCGTATATCTGCGGAATGTCCGTTCCCCCGGTGATGATAAAAAGAATCATACTTCGATTGATTGAAAACGGGGTGTTTGATTATGCGAAGAAACAACACTGATATATTAGCCGCTCTTACGTTTCTTAAAAGTAATAGCCGGTTATTGACAGTCCAACAGTATCGAACAATCAAAGGACAAATAATTGTTGGTGATATAAACGGCGCCTTAAAAGGGATCAATACAATAATCAATCGAAAGGCAGGAAGCGGACATTGAACAAGGCTATTTTGATCGGAAACCTTACGCGGGATCCTGAAATGAGGAAGACCGCAAGCGGGATCAGCGCTTGCACCTTTACCCTGGCCGTAAATCGGCCTTTTGCAAACGCAGCGGGGGTAAGAGATGCGGATTTTATTAATGTCGTTGCGTGGAGAAAGACGGCGGAAAACTGTGTGCGCTTTTTAGAGCGCGGAAGCAAGGCCGCCGTTATCGGTGAGATACGAACGCGAAGCTATGACGCACAGGACGGAAGCAAGCGATATGTTACCGAAGTTGTGGCGGATGAAGTGGAATTTTTGACCGTGAAGGCAAGCGCGGAAAAGGGCGCGGGGAATGCGGCGGAAGTGTTGGAAATGCCGAAAGGGTACGAAGAAGAAGACCTTTCGGACGAACTGCCATTTTAGCGGTGCGTGAAGAGATTTAGGAAGGGAGGAAAACGGCTTGAAAATCGGCCTTATTGATGTAGACGGGCATAATTTTCCGAATATCCCGCTTATGAAGCTATCCGCATGGCACAAGGCGCAAGGGCATGAAGTTGAATGGTATGATCCAATGTTTTCAGGCCATAAAGACCGGGTTTACGTTTCAAAGGTTTTTAGCTTTTCGCCTTACGTCATGCTTTATGACAAAGAGCATATCCCGCGTGGGCATGAACTTAGGAAGCTGCAAAGATGGGTAAACAATCGCTTTATTTTCCATAGTACAGAAACATTTGAAGAGTATTTGAACGGGGGAAGAAACGAATGAAACAGATTTTAGAAACGCTTTACATGCTGGGGATGGAAAACCCGTGGATTGCGGCGCTTACCGTTTCGGGCGCGCTTGTTACGATTGCGGTTGTGTGCGTGCTTGGGTGCATGGTGGCTTGTGAGATCAGGAATATGTGGATCAGGAGGAAGGAAGGGAAATAAATGGGCAATGTGACAACCCCGGAAACGATGGCCATATTGGAATGTTTGGCGGAAGGGCACAAGCCCGGTGCGGTGTCTGATTTATTGGGCGTGCCTGTAAGCCAGGTGTATAACGCGAAAAGGAACCATCCGGACGTTATCTGTGAATTGCAGGGCAAGAAGCCGGACGGAACCCCGGCGCGGTTTGCGCCCGGATGCGGCGCGGAAAGCATTGCGAAGATGGAACGCGTGGAGGAACGCGGGACGGGAAACCCGTCCCCTACGGAGGAAACGGGCGGAAATCGGAAACACAGCATTGCGGAACTATTTCAGGAGATTGAAGCGCTGAAGGTTGAAAAAATTCAGCTATTGGAAAAAGTTAAAGCGCGGGAAGATGAACTTGCAAAGGTGTCCGAAATGCTTGCGATTGAGCAAAGAGAACGGAAGCGCGGCGTTATGGAAATACGCTTAACGGATCTTCTGCCGATAATGTGCTATGACTTACTTCGGGAAGAAATTGATCCTGAATATGTAAGGGGCTATTTATCCGCCCTTAATTCGATATTCAAGTATGACGATATCAGAAAGGAAAGGGAGAAAAATGCCCGACCAGAAGAAAATTGAAAACGGGATGAAGCATTGTATTGATTTGCGATTGTGCGCGGGATGCCCGTACAGCCGATATGCGGAATGTACTATGATGCTTTTGAAAGACTTATATGAGTTTGCGAAAACCAGCAGAAAGTGGGTGTAAACGATGATTGAGCGGGAAAAGCTTTTAAACAGCCTGAACGCATGCAGGCACGAACCGGGGTATGACTGCAAAAAGGACTGTATTTTTTACGAAATCGGTTCGGCGGAATGCATTGAAATGCTTATGGATGCCGTGCATGAATACATAGGCGATCTGGAAGACGCGCGGAAAGAGCGGGATCGGCTTGCGGACGAAAAACAGAATCTTTTGAAAAAGGTTCCTGTATGGAAGCGTGTGGAGGATGAAAAGCCCCCGTATAACACCCAGGTGAAGCTTTGGACGAATGAAGGATTTGAGTATATCGGCGTTTACACGTACAGCAAGCAATTTATCACGGATGGCTTCTTTGACATTACGCACAAGGTAACGCATTGGATGTATTTGGACGAAGCGCCGGAACGCGGGGAGGGTGAATAATATGTTTACGATTACTATTCCTGATTGGTGCGTTATTGGGAATGTAATTGAATGGTCAGAGCCGGAAATCACAGGCGTGGACTGGGTAAAAGAAACGATTCATTCATACGGCATGGACGGCTTTTTTCACAGCGCGCATAATTGCCCGATGTATTATACAAAGTTTGCAGAGTTCGGGAAAACCGTGCGTTTTCCGAAAGATAAGAAACGTGCAAAGACAGCGGCGGAGGAAGAAGAAAATGCTTAAACATAAATGCGATAGATGTCCATTTCGCGGGGAATATCAAGCCCAGGGATTTAGACCTTTCGGGGTATGCATCAGGGAAACGGATGTCATAAAAGCGGAAAAGGCATACAAAGCGGAAGTATGTCCGTATGAAAAAATTCTTACAGAGGAAGAAAGAGAAATCCTGAACAAACGCATTATGAATTTTCCGAAATGGATGCGGACTTTTCAAGTGATGCCCGAAGAAACAAAAGCAGTTATTACTATTGGTAAATGGGAAGGGGAAGAAAAATGAGTGTAGGCGTAGAAAGCCAATGTTATGCAGAATGTGATACGTGCGGCGAAACTGAAATTTCAAGAATATACAATCTGAAAGAATGGAAACACAAATTACGCAATGAATACGGGTGGAGCATTGGAAAGGTTGCGCTTTGCCCGGATTGCAGAGCGAAGAGGGAAAGGGAACGAACGAAATGCCAATAAACAGTAAACAGAAAGGCGCGAAGTTTGAGCGGAAGCTTGCTTCTATCTTCCGGGATTATGGATATACAGGCGCGCGAAGGACGGCGCAATATTGCGGGAATACCGGGGATGCTTCGGACGTTGTGGGCTTGCCCCATATCCACGTAGAAGCGAAGCACGTTGAACGGATGGAGCTTTACCCGTGGATGGCGCAAGCGGTGAGAGATGCGGAAGCAAACGGAAAGGGAGAACTTCCCACCGTGTTTCACAAGAAAAACAACGCGGATATCCTGGTAACGATGCGCCTGGATGATTGGATGAACCTATATAGGGAATTTGAAGCGGGATTTCCGCTTGACAATGAAAATACGGACGAAAACAGGGAGGAAGAATAGCATGAACATTTTTGCGGCTTTGGGTTTTATTGCGCTGGGCGCTGCGATATCGGAAATGTATCACTTTAGAATGTGGCAGAAGTATCTTGAAGGGATGCGAAGCGGCGTATCTATGCGTTTATGGAAAAACGGCGTTGTGGAACGGCGGGAGCAAGCCCCCGCCCTACGGAGTAAGCGCTAATTGAGTTTTTAGGAAGAAGGCGGAAGAATGGCAAAGGTTTGTTATGGTTGCCCGGATCGGTTTCCGGCCTGCCAGGATCATTGCCAGAAGCCGGAAATCATTAAGGAACGGGAAGACAGGAAAAAGCGCTATGAAGGGCGCATGCGGGAACTGGAAGCAAACGAATTGATTGTTGACAGGATCCGGCGCGCGCGGAAAAAGTGAAAGAAGGCGATATAGCAATATGGGAAGCTTATCGGATGCCGTTTTGCTTTTGAACGTAAAGGCGGAAGTGGACAGTATAAAACGGCGGGAAGTCGCGCTTATATACGCCATGCAGGAAATGGAAAAGGAACGAATCAAGATGCACGCGGCGCTATTTGACGCAAACCGATGCGCGGACTGCATAAGGCTTAACGACTGCAAAAGCAGGAAGGACACGGGAAACACGTATTCTGCAAAGATCAAGACCCCGGAAAGCTTTTGCTCTATGTGGGAATACGGGGGAAGCTATACGCCCGCAAATGAGCTTCTTTTAACGGCAATGGGCAGGCGGGGAGGAAAGGAGAAAGACAAATGAAAATTGAATTGAGCGGCTATGACTTTAGACATATTGTGCTTGCGTGCTCAAAGGCGGCAAGTAAGAACGATGTGCGGGAAGCATTAAGATGCATAGAGCTTCGGGCGGATGGCAAGGAATGCGTGGCGACGGCTTTAGACGGCTTTATCATGCAGCAGGTGAAATGCGAATGCAAGGGAAAGGGCGTTGCGCTGATTCCCGCCGACATTAAGACAGAAAAGGCGGACACGGTGATTATCACGGCCAAAGAAAGCCTTCGCGTCGCCTACTATGACGAAATGAAGAAGCTGATTCTGGCCATTGAAATGCCAAAGGCGGAATGTGAATTTATCGACTGGAACAAGGCCGTACCGATGGAAGAAAGGCCGGAAAGCGTGATCCATTGTGACGCGCGGTATCTTCGGAAAATTGTAGCGGCTACAACGCATACGCGGGATCAGATTGTATCTATCAGCATACCGGAAAACAAGGTTTCCCCCATTCGCTTTGCTACGGGCGATTCCCAGGGGATTGTGCTTCCTATGAGAATTTCGGATCCCCTTTATGAGCGCAAGGCGGCGAACTGGTTTAAGGACGTAAAAGACGCATGAATTACCGGGGCTACACGATACAGAAGGCCGATTATCCTGATAAATACAATCCTTCCCGCGTGGGGTTTGACATATTACGCGGGAAGGAAACGGTTAAAAAGAATGCGGTAAACACCGATACGGCCAAATGGGTGATTGACAAACTGATAGAAAGAGGGAAGATACCAAACTATGAAGATCAGGATTAAAAGAGTACGGGACGGCGTACTTCTGCCCGAAAAGATCAGTAAAGGCGATTGGATAGATCTTCGGGCGGCGAAAAGCGTGGTATTGAAGGCCGGGGAATATCAGCTTATTCCTTTAGGCATTGCAATGGAACTTCCGGAAGGATATGAAGCGATTGTTGCCCCCAGGTCAAGCACATTTAAGCGCGGCGGGATATTGCTTGCAAACAGCATCGGGATTATAGACGAAAGCTATAAGGGCGATAATGACGAATGGCATTTTCCCGCGCTTGCGATCAGGGATACTACGATTATGGTAAATGAGCGGATCTGTCAATTTAGGATTGTTGAGCATCAGCCGGAAATTGAGTTTGAAGTCGTAAGCAGCCTGGGGAATGAGAACCGGGGCGGACTTGGAAGCACGGGGAGGGCGTAAGAAATGCAAGTTTATTTAAACGAAATCAGCGGATTGTGGCAAGCCATCGTTTCCATGTACATGTCGAAAAGGTCATGGACACGCGAGAAGGAAAGGGAAATTATGCACCTTTTCGAGCGCTGTTATGACCGTCGCGGCTTCCTGTATGAGTACAGGCTGGGAGATACAGGTGAGATTGCATTAATGGAAATGCTCAACAAGCTTTTCAAGTGGGCACCGAAACATATAACCATGACGCGCTTTCTGGATTTTTCCTTCACCGTGGAAGGGCTTCACAGGGGCGCGCAGGATGATTTTGACGCGCATGCGAAAAGGCTGGAAAACAGGATCCTTCGATCTTCCACGCGTCTTGCAAAGTATGGCGGCAATGAAAAATCCGACTGGTATAAGGGCAAGATCCTTACGACCGATGAAGCCTTAAAGCATATGGAGATCAATTTGCCCGCTGAAATGATGGTTGACGGAAAGAACTACGTCAAGACCGTAAACGGCTATGTTCTGGAAGGATGCGCGGAGGATAAGGACGTTTTGCGCGGGCTTTATATGCTTTCGATTCCTTCCAATTTCACATTTAAAGTCAACTGTACGGAATTTGCGCACATACTGAAAGAGCGCGACAAGAACGGACACGCGCACCCGGAACTTAAGGAATGCGTGGAAGAAATGCTTCGTTTGATTCAGAACGAAATTCCGCAGCTTACGCGCGAATGGTTTTACAGCGTTAAAAACTGAAAGGACGTGAAGAGATGGGATATAAAAGAATCGTAGATACGGACTTCTGGACGGACGGGAAGGTTGACGAATTTTCGCCAGAAGATAAGTATTTTATGCTGTATCTGCTTACGTGTCCTTTTACGTCCATGCTGGGCATATTTGAAATCAGCATTAAACAGGCGGCTTTTCATTTGGGGTACACCCAGGACACGATACACGTATTACTTGACCGTTTTGAAAACAAATACCACATGATTTTATACAGCCCGAAAACAAACGAAATTGCGATCAAGAATTTTCTGCGCCATACGATTATCAAGGGCGGAAAGCCGATTGCGGATTGTTTGTGGAGGGACATAAGGAAGGTGAAGAACAAGGCGCTGATTGATGCGGTTTTCGATCATGTGATTCAATACAGAGATTTAAACCCGACTGTCATGCGCGTGATGTCTGACTACGTAAGCGGCAAAGGCTTCTATGACGTAGATAAAGACTACGAAAAAGAAAAAGATAAAGAAAAAGATAAAGAAAAAGAAAATGGTAATGAAGTAACGTCCCCCCTTACGGGGTACGTAACGCCCCACGATACGCAGGAAACAAAGAAAAACGTGGGAAACCGAAGCGCAAACCCTTTTATGAGCTTTGCGAAGGGAGGGCTTTAAATGACACCGGAAGAAACAGCCGGGATATTATCCGTGATTACGGCGGCCTATCCGCATGTATACAAGAATCTTGGGGAGGATGAAGCGAAGGCGGTTGTAATGATATGGGCGGTTCAATTTAAGGACGTGCCCGCCGATATCGTGTTTATGGCAACGAATAAGGCAATCGCCACAAGCAAATATCCGCCTACCATTGCAGATATCAAGAACAAGCTTACGGGGCTATATTGGGAAGCTTACGATGCGGTAAGCAACAAAGAAGCCTTGAAGATCCCCGGAAGCGTGGAGAAATACAAGCGGATTATGGAGGTTTTGCGGGATGTGAAATTCAGAGCGGCAGAGCCTACGATTGAAAGTATGATCGGATCCGCTGAAAGATACCTATTGAATGGGGAGGATGGATAGGAATTGAAAGAGATATCGGCGTTTTTTGTGTATATCCTTGCCGTGATTTCCTTTACCGTAACGATTGGAATTGCAAGGAAAAGAAGTATGTGGGGCTGGATCCTGGCTTATTGGATTGTGCTTACGATTAAGAATTATGTAGATTGGTGGGGGGTGTCGTGGTAATGCTTACGATGGAAGCAAAGCCGTTTGAGCTTATGGCGGATGGGAAAATGCTTTTCCCTTCGTGGGATAAGGCAATTGAATACATTGACAAATACATAAAGACGAACTTTAGAGCAGTAAAGCGAGAGGATGGAAAGGCGGAAGTTGAATTGTTTGAGAAATGAGGGAAAGAGGATGAAGGCGAAAGAGTATTTGAAAGAGATAGCAAGGATTGAAAAGCTTATTGAGAATAAGCAGCTTGACAAACAACGATGGAAAGATATTGCGCTGAATATAACGCCCGGATATGACGGGGAGCGGGTGCAGTCCAGCGGCAATATGAAGAAGATGGAAACCGCCGTTATTAACAGCGTTGACCTTGAAAGAGAGATTGAAGCGGACATTTTGCGGCTTTACAGGAAGCGGCAAGAGATCATCGGGGTATTGGAAGAACTGCCCTTACAGGATTATGAGCTTTTGTATTCCATCTATGTACAGAAGAAAAGCTTTGTGGAGGTTGCGGGCGAAAAGGGTTGCACGTACAGCAATATTACCACGAATCACGGCACGGCATTAAAGAAGGTGCAAAGGATTATAGATAAGAAGTAAGGAAGGCGCGGGCGTGCAATGCATGCCCCGTCTTTTTTATGTGGCGGTGTGGAGGAACGCGGGACGGGAAACCCGTCCCCTACAGGGGGAAGAACGCGGGACTGCAAAAGTTTTGACTTTTACTGCAACTTTTTTGACAAAAAACATTTTTGACTGCAAAAAGTTGGAAGATTACTGTATTGAAACGGACGAAGTTTTCTGATATGATTTAACCATCAAGAAAAGGCTTTAAGCCTTTGTAAGGGTAGCGGGAAATCCGCTGCCCTATTTTTATGCATGCAAGAAGGATTCCGGGTGAGCAGCGGGATCTTTTTTTCATGGAAACAGGGAGCCGGGGCGCGCATGTGCGCGCGGGATTATTTCCTCCGCCAGGTGTGGGGTGTGGGGATCGTTTGAGTTTAGAGTTTTTTACGGAAAGGTGGTGTTGCGGGATGGAAAAACTGAGCGTGAAGCAAAAGCGTTTTTGCGATGAATACTTGATTGACTTGAACGCGACACAGGCCGCGATCCGGGCAGGGTATAAAGAAAAGTACGCGCACACGAACGCGCCGAAATTACTACAAAATACTACAATCAAAGAATATATCGACAAACGGATGGCTGAAAAGGAAGATCAGCTAATCGCAAAGCAGAATGAAGTTCTTAAATACCTTACAGCCGTTATGCGCCGTGAGCTTATGGAGTATGTTGTTGTAACGGTAAGTGAGGAACATTCCTATTATGCGCCGGATGAAGATGGAAAAATGCGAAAGCGCACGGATAAAACGGAAACGCCGAAAGTGGTACCGATCCCGGCGCGACTTTCAGACAGCAACAAAGGCGCGGAACTACTTGGCAAAAGATACAGGCTATTTACGGACAGCGTTGATATGAACGGCGCTATTCCGGTTGTGATTACGGGGGAAGATGAGCTTGAAGATTGATATTTTAGGAACTGAATACACCATAAACCGATATGATTTTAATAATAAGCCGGAATTTGAGAAAAATTCATGGAACGGGTACTGTGATGAAGTGACAAAAGAAATTGCACTTGTCAACATGAAGACCTTTCCGGGATGTGAGAATGATTCAGACGAAAAGCTTAAAAAGATCGAAAAGCAAACCCTTCGCCATGAAATCATACACGCATTTTTCAATGAATGCGGCCTTCAGGATTCAACGCTTCAATATGGCGGCGGATGGGCAAAGAATGAGGAAATGGTGGACTGGATAGCCTTACAGTTTGACAAGATCCTAAAGGCCTTTAAAGAATGTGATATCGTGTGAATCCATCCGATAAAATCAACAAAATAAGGCTGCCCGCAGTCGTGGGCAAGGGTTATAAAACCTTCTGGAACTTTAAGGGCAGATACAGGGTTGTAAAGGGCGGGCGCGGTAGCAAGAAAAGCACGACTACCGCGCTTTGGTTTATTGTAAACCTAATTAAGTACCCGGCCGCAAACCTTCTTGTTATCAGAAAGACCGGGCGCACGATCAAGGACAGCGTATATACACAGCTTAAATGGGCAGTTCACAGGTTGGGTGTGGACGCCTTTTTTGATTTCAAGCTTTCGCCTTTGGAGGTTGTCTATAAGCCCACGGGACAGAAGATCTATTTCAGGGGTTTGGATGATCCTTTAAAGGTTACGTCTATCACGGTTGACACGGGCTGTCTATGCTGGATGTGGATTGAAGAAGCCTATGAAGTCATGAAGCAGGATGATTTTGAAGTGCTGAATGAATCCATACGCGGCGAAGTGTCGGAAGGGCTTTTTAAACAGATTACCTTAACCTTTAACCCGTGGAATGAAAAACACTGGATAAAAAAACGGTTCTTTGACGTGGAAGGCGATCCCGACATATTGGCCATTACAACGAATTACCTTTGCAATGAATGGCTGGACGAAGCGGACAGGCGCGTTTTTGAGCGCATGAAAATCCAAAATCCACGCAGATATGAGGTGGCCGCGCTCGGCCATTGGGGGATTTCGGAAGGCCTTATATACGATCACTGGAAAGAAGAAGCGTTTGACATTGAAAAGGTGAAGAAGATCCCCGGCGTTGTTTCCGTATTCGGTATGGATTTCGGATATACGAATGACCCTTCTACCCTGTTTTGCGGGCTGTATGACAAGGATAACAAGCGGCTGTATGTGTTTGATGAACTGTATGAAAAGGGGTTAAGCAACAAACGGATCTTTGAGCGCGTTTCCGAAATGGGGTATTTAAAAGAAAGGATCATAGCGGACAGCGCGGAACCGAAAAGCATTGACGAATTAAAGGGCTACGGAATGCGCGTAAAGGGCGCGCGGAAAGGAAATGACAGCGTTTTAAACGGAATCCAATGGATCCAGGATTTAGAGATCATCATACACCCGCGCAATGTGAACTTTTTAACCGAAATTAGTAACTATACGTGGGACAAAGATAAGTTTGGAAACAAGCTGAATCAACCGATAGATGATTTTAACCATATCCTTGACGCTATGCGCTATGCATTGGAGCCGTTTATAAAAGAGCAAAAATGGTTGTTTTAAAAGGCAGGTGGGAAGATGGAAACGATTCGGGTTATAACGCGTGATATTGATTTATCACAGCCGCTTCTTCGCGTAACGAATGGCGAATTGCTTGCAATGCATGACAACGAAGCGAACCGATTTGGAGCGAATGTATTTAAAGATGGGCAGGAAGTGGACTTAACCGGGTATACGGCGAAGGGCTATTTTATACGGCTCAGCACAGAAACAATCGAAATAGATGGCGTTATTTCGGGCAATCAGGTTTATGTGGATCTGAAAGAAAGCTGTTATTTGTATGATGGCAGCTATACCTTCACCATGAAAATTTTAAAAGGGGAAACAGAAATTACCCTATATATCATGAGCGGGCGCATTGCAAAAACAGATACGTTGATCCCCGCCGATGATACAGACGTTGTTTCCCTTAAAAAGGTGCAAGGCGAAATCGGAGATCTTACAAAGCTTGAAACGGAAAACAAAACGGATCTTGTTTCCGCGATCAATGAGGTACAGGAAAAAACAAAAGAACGGATACCGGAAGCGGTAAACACCGCGCTTGAGAAAGCGAAGGAAAGCGGGGAGTTTGACGGCGAAAAGGGCGAAAAAGGCGATAAAGGCGATAAAGGCGATCCCGGTGCAGACGGCGCAAAGGGCGAAAAGGGCGATAAAGGCGATCCTGGAACTGACGGCGCAAAGGGAGAAAAAGGCGATAAAGGCGATCCCGGTGCAGACGGCGCAAAGGGCGAAAAGGGCGATAAAGGCGATCCCGGAACTGACGCAAATGTGACAACGGAAAATGTTATCAAAGCGCTGGGATATACACCGGCAGATAAGGAAGCATTAAAACCGATTGATTTTCTTGCAGAAAAGGAAATGGAAAACCCTGAATCAGTTTGCATCATTGAAGATACGGAAGCGAGCGTAAGCGCAAACGACAATTCGGCATTTTTCGATTGTGAAAATATTGTTGTAAATAACGATACATATAAGCTGAGCAAGGATGCTGTTTTAGCGCTTGAAAACAAGAAGCTTACAGGAAAAGGAAGCGTTATTTGGAACGGATGGAGCAATATCGGCTCAACCGTTGGCAACAGTATGTTAAACGGCAAAATCAAAGCAAAATATACAGATGATGCTGTATACATGTCCATGAAAATGCCCAGCGACGCAGTACATCCTACGATACCGGAAAGAGTAAACGGATCTATTTTAAACTATCAACCTTCCGGCTACAGCAACCTTATCAACATTGGCGCAATCTACGCGCCGGATGCTGCGACACTTCCGGATACATTTGACGTTTGCTTGGGCAAAATGGCAGTTTATACGTTAAGCAATGCAGCAAATGCAAAATGGAAAATCCATGAACAGTTTAATGTTCCACCGGGGTTTGCCCTTTATCAATTACCGTGGACATCTTCAAATGATACTAATTATCCGGTATCAGAAAGCAAAATTACAAGATTCGACACGCATATTAAGATACAACTGAGCAAAACGGATTTGGACAACAAATGTCTTCATTTCTTTGGAAGCAACTCTTTTACGATTGATATTCCGAACTGCGTTGCTATTGTATGCATGTTTGAAGCGTGGACGGAAACGGCGGGCGCTGAGGGCAAGATATACGCAGCGATAGGCGCGGATCAACGAAACAGCTCCGGAACTGTCAAACAGGCATTTAGCGGAAGAAACTGGAATTTAAGGACAGAAAAAAGGGTGATAATTGGACACAACATTTCGGACACGCTGTATGATGAACTGCGAGACTCACAAAACGATCCAAGATTCCTTCTTGAGAATTTCGGCGGCATTGACCACGATGCACGTTTTGCGAATGCGCTTGAAAAACACAATAATAGCACAGTAGCGCATTCGGACATCAGGCAATATATAAAAGCTGTGGAGGATATGCTGTACGAAATAAGCATAGAAACGGTACTGCCTATCAACCTATGTGACGAAGTGTACGAATATGGAGCTTTTTCTAATGCCGGAGTAATGTGGAATAATAAAGAAGGCGTCAGAACAAAGAATTATATTCCGGTTCAGGGCGGGCGAACCATTGAAGCCATGTATGGAACCAATATCGGTTTTAACGCTAATTCTACACTACTTATTGTGCAATACAATGCATCAAAAAGTGTGGTTGTCGAAGGTAAGCGATTAGCGGTCAAAAATTCTTCGTCAAGCGAATCGAAGACGCTTACTTTAGCGGCTGACACGGCATATATTAAATTCTATGTATGGTTGAATCCTGTAGGGGCGAATATTGACAATGTGCAAATTACGGTTTCTTACGCAGAAAACAAAATTTCCGGCTATGTATCAAGAAGCATAACCGAACGAATGATTGATATGAGCCAAGTTATATTAACGTCTCCGAATGGTACTATCTATAGATTGTCGGTTAGCGACACAGGAGAACTGAGCGTAAACAGCATATAACAGTAACAACAAAAGGGGGTGATACCCATTTTAAAGCCTGATGAAATCAAGAAATGGATAGACAACGACAAAGCAAGTGAGAAAAAGCGGCTTGCGCAAAAGGGCGTTGACTATTATGAAGGACGGCACGACATACAAAACAGCAAGATCTTTTATGTCGATGGAAATGGAGAAATTAAGGAAGACACGACAAAAAGCAATATCAAGATCCCACATCCGTTTTTTACGGAAAACGTGGATCAAACGGTACAATACGTGCTTTCGGGTGAAGAAGGGATTTTCAAAAGCGATGATCCCGAACTTCAAAAGATTCTGGACGAACGATTTAACGAAAACGATGATTTTAACGCGCAGCTTTATGAGGTTGTCCAGGGCGGCCAGGTAAAGGGCTTTGAATACATGTACGCGTATAAGGATAAAGATATGCATACGGCTTTTGAATGCGCGGACAGCATGGGCGTGGTTGAGGTACGGGCGAAAGATACCGCTGATAAATGCGACTATCTCATATACTGGTATATCGACCGCGTAGGCGTGGACAATGAAAAAATCATCCGTATACAGGTTTGGGATCAATCCCAGACCTATTTTTATGTCCAAACGGAAAACGGGAAGATTGAGCTTGACAAGGAACAGGAAATCAACCCCAGGCCGCACACGGTTTATAAGAAGGACGGGG
The DNA here is from genome assembly GCA_017522345.1 of Clostridia bacterium. Taxonomy (GTDB): domain Bacteria; phylum Bacillota; class Clostridia; order Christensenellales; family Aristaeellaceae; genus SFHK01. The sequence continues at coordinate 20,593 of JAFWZN010000017.1, forward strand.
ACAAAAAAACCTATTATGAGGACTTTGGCGAAATCCCGTTTTTCAAGCTTTCCAACGGCAGAAAAGAGGTTAGCGCGCTATGGCCGATAAAGCCACTGATTGACGATTACGATATTATGAATTGCGGCTTAAGCAACAACATTCAGGACACCGTGGAAGCATTGTATTTCGTGACAGGCTTTCAAGGGCAGAACCTGGACGAACTCATTTTTAATATAAAGGCAAAAAAGGCCGTAGGCGCGCCGGATGGCGGCAGCATACAGCAATTTACAACCAATGTACCCGTAGAAGCGCGTAAATTAAAGATGGAAGTGGATGAACAAAACATTTACCGCTTCGGGTTCGGCCTTAACACCCACGGCCTTAAAGACACGGCGGCAACCACGAACATAGCAATTAAAAGCGCGTATAGCCTTCTGGATCTTAAGGCGAACAAGATTATAATTTCCCTTAAGCAGTTTTTGAGAAAGCTTTTAAAAATCGTGCTTAAGGAAATTAACGATGAACACGGGAAGGATTACAGGCAATCGGACGTATATTTCCGCTTTGATCCCGAAATCCCGACAAACGCGCTGGAAAACGCACAGATTGCCTTAACGGAAGCCCAGGTACGACAGACAGAGATCAACACCGTTTTAGCCTTGCAGGACACGCTTGACAATGAAACGATGGTGCAGCTTATCTGTGAGCAGCTTGATATTTCCTATGAGGATATCAAGGACAAGCTTCCGAATCCCGAAGGCGTTACCGACCTTTACCCGACCGAAACCGACCCGGAAGACGGTGGTTTAGTTGAATAAGTGGGATCTGGAAGTACAGGAAAGCTTGATTGAAAGCGAAAAGGAAGCGCTCAAAGAGCTTGAAAAGGCGTATAAACAGGCCATGCTGGACGTTACCGAAAAGCTAAAAACGATGCAGTTTGACCCGAACAACCAAAGCAATATATACAGGCGGCAGCATCAATTTGCGCTTAGGCAGCAGATAGCGGCGGCGATTGTGAACCTGCAAAGCAATGCATATAAAACGATAGATCAATTTCTTTCGGACACCTACGACACGGCCTATATCGGCGCTATGTACGGCATGGGCAAGCCGAAGGGCGGGCTTCACCTGATACAGCCGATTGACCGAAACGCTTCTGTAAAGGCAATACTTACGGACAGCAAGATCAATAAAGGCCTATACAATGCTTTGGGCGTAGACGCGAACAAGCTTAAAAAGGCGATTACGCACGAAATCACGCGCGGCATTGCAAGCGATATGCCCTATCCCGACATTGCGGCCAGGATAGCAGACCGCGCCCGCGCGCCCTTAAGCCGCGCAAAGGTGATAGCACGCACGGAAGGGCACAGGATTCAACAGGCCAGCCAGGACGACGCACGGCGGGAAGCAAAGAAAAAGGGCGCGGATGTGGTTAAGCAATGGGACGCAACACTGGACAGCGGAACGCGTCCCACGCACAGAAAGCTTGACGGACAGATTCGGGAAATAGACGAACCGTTTGAAATGGACGGAAAGAAAGCCATGTACCCCGGAAAGTTTGGAAGACCGGAAGAGGATTGTAATTGCCGTTGCGTTGCCCTTACCCGCGCGCGGTGGGCGCTTGACGAAGAAGAGCTTGAAACCATGAAGGAAAGGGCAAAGTTTTTCGGGCTTGACAAGACGGAAGATTTTATAGAATATAAGAAAAAGTATCTTAAGGCCGCCGAAACCTTGAAAAATGAGGGAAAAAGTGGTAAAATAGACGTGGGTAAAACGCTTCATGCATTGGAGCGAATGACGGAAAGAAATATATCGAATCCCGAAATTGACAACGCAGTAAAAGCGCCTTTGTTTGTTGGGGAAGTAACGACCGATGAACAAGGGAGGAAAAGTCAAAAGTATATCGGGAAAGACGTAACCGTTATAAGAAACCCCGATACAGGCCAGGTTATCACGTCATGGAAAACCAGTACGCGCCTTAGAAGAAAGTACGGAAAGGAAGAATGATATGTTTAAAAAAGAGCAAATTGATTTTATGCATAGAATTGGATTGAAAATCGACTTTTCAAAACCCCTTTCCGAAAATGATTTTGAAGAGATAGAAGATAAAGTATCTATCTACTTGCAGAAACACGGTTTTGATAAAGATTACAATACCAACAAAACCGGGCGAATGTGTGAATCCATATTAGACGCGTTTTAAGCACCCTGCATAGGCAAGGTGCTTTTTCTATGCCATGAAAGGGATGATTCCATTGGAGGAAGGATATGCGGGACGGGAAACCCGTCCCCTACGATAACAACAAACGATCCTTGATATAAAGGCCGCTTTTGCGGTCTTTTTTTATACCCAAATATTAGAAAGGTGGAAAAAGTATGGTAGATCTTACTAATATTTTTGAAGCGCTGATTGCGCTTGTTTCTTCCGTTGTCACGGTATTTCTGATTCCGTGGCTGAAAACGAAGCTCAATAATGAGCAGCTTTCGAAGGCGCACAGCATCGTACAGATTGGCGTATTCGCGGCTGAAAAGCTGTATGGAGCGGGCAGGGGCGCGGAAAAATTCGCGTATGTTGAAGAACTTCTTGCGGCGAAAAAGATTAAGCTGGACACGAAGACCCTGACAGCCATGATTGAAGCGGAAGTCAAGAAGCTGGATATGGTGGTTCCGAATAAGGCGTTTGACGTGCACGACGCTATGATTGTGGACGAACCCGAAGAAGAGGAAGAAGACGAAACGGCGGAAAACATGGAAGTGGTAGACAATGGCGCTTGATCCCGGAAAAGTGATAGCCGTTGCAAAAGCGGAAGAAGGCTATCTGGAAAAGAAATCGAACGCGGATTTGGACAGCAAAACCGCAAACGCGGGCAGTAACAACTATACGAAATACGCCCGCGATCTGGACGCGCTGGGCTTTTACAATGGCAAAAAGAATGGCGTTGCATGGTGTGATATCTTTGTCGATTGGTGCTTTGTTCAGGCTTACGGCCTGGAAAACGCGCAGAAATTGACGTTTCAAAAGATCGGAAAAAGCAACAGCGGCGCGGGGTGCAAATACAGCCGGAATTATTACAAGAATAACGGGCGGCTGTTTGACACACCCCAACCGGGCGATCAGATCTTTTTCTATGGCACGGACAAGACCAGCATTTCCCACACCGGGCTTGTTGTCAAGGTTGACAGCAATTATGTTTACACCGTAGAAGGAAACACTTCCAGCGCAAGCGGCGTTGTAGCAAACGGCGGCTGTGTGCGTGAAAAGAAATACAAGCGCGATTATAACCGCATTGCGGGCTTCGGTAGACCCGACTACGGCATACAGGCAAGCGAAACCCAGCCCCCCACGGCAGAAATGAAGGGGGGCGAAGGCGTGAAATATGTAAAGGTGACAGGCGGCAGCGTGAACATACGAAGCGGCGATTCAACGGGATTTTCGAAGATTGCAACCCTTAAAAAGGGCGCGAAATATGAATATGTGGCAACGTCCGTAAAAACCGGATGGCACGCGCTGCGATATGACGGAAAAATAGCATGGATCAGTAACAAGTATTCTTCCCTTACGTAGAAAGGGCGCTGTTATCAGCGCCCTTTTTGCATACATGCGCCGGGGGCGGCGTTAAACACCTATTCCAATAATCGGGAAGCAACCCCGTATAAAAGCGTAAGAAAGGAATTGACGGCATGAACTTAAACGAAATTCTCAAAGCACACGGCATTGAAGAAGAAGCAATCGGCAAGATCCTTGCGGCTATGAAGGAAAACAAGATCTTTACGGCAGCCGAAGAAAACCTTGATATCCGCTATGGAAAGCTGAAAACCGACCATGAGGGCGTAAACAAACAGCTTACGGAAGCAAACGCCCTGATTGAGGAAATGAAAAAGGCCACAAAGGGACAGGAAGACATTCAGAAAAAGCTTACGGATTACGAAGCACAGAATCAGAAGCTTATTAAGGAGCTTGAAAGAACGAAACTGGAAGCTGAAATCAAAGTCAACCTTCTTTCCGAAGGCTGTCTTGACGTGGACTATGCGGCCTTTAAGCTTCGGGAAAAGGGCGATCTTGCCCTTGACGAAAACGGCAAAATCAAGGGCTGGGAAGATAAGCTTGCGGGGCTTAAGACCCAGATCCCCGCGCAGTTTGAATCAGCGAAAACGAAACAGGTTATGGAAAACAGGCTTCCGCAGTCGAATGAGGAACGCGGCGGCAATGAGCCGAAAACCCTTGCGGACGCTATCAAAATGCAATACGAAAACAAAGAATAAGAAAAGAGGTAAAGTGATATGCCTATGACCCTTAACGAAATGAAAGTCGGTATGGCTGACAAAGTAACCCAGTATGTTGTTGACACCTTTATCCGTGAATCGGAAATCCTGGAGCTTCTGCCCTTTGACAACAGCGTTTCCCCCACGGGCGGCGGAAGCACCCTGACCTATGGATATGTTCAGAAGAAGCTTCCTTCTGCGACGGCTTTCCGCGCGATCAACACCGAATATGCGCCCAGCCAGGCAACCACCGAAAAGAAGTCGGTAGAACTTAAGGTATTCGGCGGCGCTTTTGAAATGGATCGTGTGCTTCACGAATCCGAAGGCATTTACAACAACCTTTCCTATCAGATGGAAGAGAAGATCAAATCCGCCATTGGCACTTTCCATAACGCCATGATTAACGGTGACGCGGCAGTCAATGCGAATGAGTTTGACGGCCTGGACAAGTTCCTTGTAGGCCAGAAAACCGAATATAACGCGGATGGAACTATTGACCTTTCGACTATGGCGCTTCTTAAGGAAAATGCGGACGTATTTTATGAGGCGCTTCTTAAGCTCATCAACAGCACGGACGCAAGCGCGATCATGTGCAATGAGGGCATGAAGACGAAGATCCAGACCGTTGCCCGCATTCTGGGCTATAAGACCGAATCCGAGCAGGCCTTTGGCCGCACCATTACGACCATCGGAGAAAACAACGTCCGTATCATTGACCTTAAGAACGTTGTAACCGTTGAAGGCGGCAACGCGGTTGAAAAGCCCGTTATCGGCGTAAGCGCTGAAGGAATGACTGATATTTTCGCCGTCAAGTTTGATGTAATGAACGGCTTCCACGGCGTAACCATTACGGGAAACAAGGCAATTCATCAGTACATGCCCGACTTCAACACCCCCGGCGCGGTAAAGAAAGGCGAAGTCGAAATGGTTGCTTGCGTTGCCCTTAAGAACGTGAAGGCGGCGGGCGTGCTGCGTAACGTGAAGATCTGATAAAAGAGAGGATGAAATAAAGATGGGTAAGAAAGCCGAAAAGGAAGCAAAGGTTTATATCGTGGAAACGCCTGTAAAGGATTATTGCGGCGTGGGCGCGGCGGGCGTACAGTTCGCCTATGGCAAGGCGGAAGTAAAAGAGGGCTGGGTACTTGAATGGTTCAAAAAGCGCGGCTACAAGGTTACGGAAAAGCCCGCCGAAGCAGACAAGGCCGAAGAGTAAAGGGGCGGACGCGTCATGATTATGACCGTTGAAGAACTACGCAACTATATAACAACCGATGAAACCGATCCGGGGCTTGATTTAAAGCTTCAAGCCCTGGAAAGGAAGATCCAGGGGTACACAAACAATAACTTTCGGCGCTTTAAGGTAAACGGCGTGATTGAATATCCGCCCGATATTAAAGAAGGCGTGATTGAGCTTATAAAATACGATATCGCAATGAAGGATAAAATTGGCATTGCTTCCGAAACCATTTCGCGGCATTCCGTTTCCTACATAGACCCAAACGCGGGTGAAAATGCAATGGGATATCCCAAAGACAAGCTGGGCTTTTTAAAGCCCTACATGTGCGCGCAATTCGGGCAGGGGGTGGGCGTGTGATTGGCGGAAATATTTCGGCAGTTATACAGACCCGCGAAACCCAGGAAAACGCAATCGGCGAACAGGTGAAGACCTGGAAGGATGCGGTAACGCTCAAAGGCTTTTTAGACCTTTCGGGCGGGAATGCGCATTATCAGACGTTTAATGCAAAGATCCAGGAATCGACACACCTTTTTATCTGTGATTATGTACCGCTTCCCGATTCCGTAACGAGCGAAAACAGCCGAATGAAGATAAACGGCAAGATCTACAATATCACGCTGATTGATAACCCTATGGAGCTTAACAAGCACCTGGAAATCTATTTAAAGTACACAGGCGGGCAATAGCAATGCCAATGCAATTTATAGATAACAGCATAAAGATTCAAGGGGCGATCAATGACGCTACAAAGGCCTGGCTTATAGAAGCGGCAAACGAAGTTAAAAGCCATGCCCAGCGGAATTGCAAGATGATTGAAGAAGGTTCGGAAATCGGAAAGCAATTAAAGGGCAGCTATAAAGCCGATATAAGAGAGGTTGACAGCGGCAAAGCCTACATTGGAACCGACATGGAAGCGGGCTATTGGGAAGAGTTTGGAACGGGATCCTTTGCAGAAAAAGGCAACGGTAGGCGTGGATGGTGGGTATATGTCAAGGATGGAACCGAACACGCCCCAAACGGCGGCATTACCTACGCAAGCCGGGAAGAAGCGGAAGGCATTGCGGCTGGCATGCGCGCGCAAGGCATGGACGCTTACGCAACCAATGGCCGCGAACCGAATCACACCCTGCAAAACGCCTTTATCCAAACGACACCGAAAGCGGAAACGCGGCTTGCGCAAATCTTACAGGAAGGGGTGGGTGAATGACAACAAAAGCGCTTGAATATATCAAAAACCGATTACAGGCGGCGAGCATTCCCTACGCCTTTAAGGACTGGGAAGGAGATATACCCGAATATTACTTTGTCGGGGATTACATTGAAAACCCTTCCCCCACGCGGGAAGAAAACGGGCGAAAGACTTCTACCTTCATCCTTCGCGGCTTTACGCGCCTGGGATGGCTTCCGCTCCACGCGGCAAAGGAAGTTATTGAAGCAAAGCTTCCCGCAACAGATATCCTTTCGGACGGAAGCGGTATCTGTATAAGCTATTCCACGGCTTTGCCCGTGCCTACGTCCGACCCGGATATCAAATCAATCAAGATTGACTTTATTGTTGACGAATGGATGGTGAAATAAGAAATGAGCAACATGACAGGCATCACCCAGGGCACGCCCCAGCGCATTCCTTTCGGCGCGGGCGTGTTTTTTGAAAATGTCACCTATTCCGAAAGCGCCCCGCCCACGCAGGAAGAAATGATTGCGGGCATTATGAGCGCAACCCAGGAGGGCGGAAAGATCACGATTACCCCGGAATTTTTTGAACCCGACCTTGACGGAAAATATGTATCGGTGGAAGAACTGATTCAGAAAGTCGGTGAAACCGCCGTAATGGAAACGTCTATGGTTGAACTTAAACCGGAAGCGGTTGCAAAAGCCCTTATCGGCAAGATCACCGAAAGCACGGATAAAAACTATGACGTGATTACGTCCAGCGAACTTAGGGCGGGACACTTCTATAAAGGCTTCGGCTTTTATGGTGAGTTGATCGGCGGAAGGCCTTTTATCTGCGTATTCAAAAATGCACTTTGCACCAATGGCTTTGGATCCGAAACAAAAAACAAAGAAAACGGCAAGTTTGCAAAAACGTTTGAATGCAAGAGCGATCTGGAATACGGCGTAACCAAACTTCCCTATGCGCTTTTCATTTACAAAGAGGACAAATGGACGAAAGTACCGCCTGAAGAAATTGTGGAACCCGCAGCATAACCACATATAAGGGAGGACTAAAGCAATATGGCAGCTAAAAAGAAAGCGGCATCAGCGGCGAAAACGCCCGAAAAGCCGAAGCTTACAGAAGTGTTTAACGAAATCGAAAAGCCCTATACCTTGCGCAACTTCAAAGACGGGGATCTTATCCCCCTTTTAAGGATCCTTAGAAAGCTGGGGCTTAAGTCGTTTAAGAAGGCGTTTTTGCAGATCACGGACGGCAAGAGCATAAAGGAAGTGGGCATTGACGTTGTACTGGATATGGCGGATATCATGATTGAAGCCCTGGACAGCGAAAAGGCGGCGGATGATATCTATAACCTTTATTCCTCCCTTTCCGGAATTGCGGTTAAGGACATTAAGGAAATGGAGTTTGGAACCCTTCCTATGATGATCCTGGACAGCTTCCAGGCGGCGCGAAACACGACTTTTTTTATGGTGCTTGCCAAATTGCTTTAGTCGGTGAATTTGATTTCTGGGATATGGTGTATCAAAAATACGCTAATCCCAGGGATCTTTTATCTATGTACATTGACAGCGGGCAGTTTGACGAGCTTGTAAAAAACATCCTGACAGCCGAATATGACAGGCGAAAAGAAGAAGCGGAAAAAGAGAACGACAGAAAATTGTGGGACATGTATCTAAGATCCGACACCACACTGTCCTATAACGATTGGCACGCGGAAATCATGAAAAAGGCGAAAACACACACCGAAAACATGACAGGAAAGCGTGACGAAGATATGACAGATCAGGATATGGCTACATTGCTTAAAAAGCTTTTCCCGAATCAGGCAAAGGCAGCACCCACATAAACGATAAAGGCAGCGATAACAACCCTTTTAAAAGGATGTGGTTATCGTGGAGATCTTTAAAATTCTTGGCAGTATTGCCATTGATAACACAAAGGCAAACAAGGCCTTGCAGGAAACGGCGAAACGCGCCGGGACAACGGAAGCCGAAATTGAAGCGGCAGTAAACAAGGTAGGCACGTTTGCGGTAGGCATAGCCAAAGGCATCGGCACAATCGCGGGCATACTGGGCGGCGCATGGATAGCGGCCATTGAATCAACCCGCGAATACCGGACGCAGATGGGACAGCTTGACACGGCCTTCCAGGCGGCGGGGCATTCTTCCGAAGCGGCAAGAAGCACGTATACGGAATTAAACGCCGTCTTAGGGGACAGCGGGCAAGCCGTGGAAGCCAGTCAGCACCTTGCGAAGCTCACGGACAACGAAAAGGATCTTTCAACATGGGTTGAGATAGCGACGGGCGTTTATGCAACCTTCGGCGAAAGCTTACCCATTGAAGGTCTTACCGAAGCGGCAAACGAAACGGCAAAAACGGGCATATTGACGGGCGGATTAACGGATGCATTAAACTGGGCGGGCATCAGCGAAGAAGCATTTCAGGGCAAATTGGATAAGTGTACCAATGAGCAAGAACGGCAGAAGCTTATCATGGACACGCTGAACGGGACTTATTCAAAAGCATCCGAACAATACAAGGAAACTAATAAGGACGTATTGGAAGCCAATAAGGCAAACGAACGCTTGACGGCGGCAATGGCGGAATTAGGCCGCATCGGTGAGCCGATTTTAACGGCAATTAAGGACAAAATCGCAAGCATGGCCGAAACGGCCATACCACACCTTGAGAATTTTGTCAACAAGGTGAAAGACGGGATTAAGTGGATCAAGGAAAATGAAAAAACGGTTGACAAATGGAAGGCGGCAATTATCGGCGTTTCCACAACCATAGGAACGTTTCTCTTAATCCTTAATTGGGGAAAGATCATGACGGCGGCGGCGAACGCCATTAAGACCGTGCGCCTTGCCATGCTTGCCTTAAATACCGCCATGCGCGCAAACCCGATCGGCTTGGTAGTTTCCCTGATTGCGGGATTGGTTGCGGCTTTCATTTATTTGTGGAATACGAATGATGATTTTAGAGCCTTCTGGATCAAGACCTGGAACAAGATCAAATCGGCGGGCGCTTCCGCCATTTCGTATATCAAGGGCAAGTTTAACGATTTTAAGGGCGCATTGAAAACCGTAAAAAACACCTTTTCCGATATCAAGGACACGATCACCGATAAGCTGGATTCCGCCCGCGCGAAGGTGAAAAGCGTTATTGATAAGATCAAAGGATATTTTAGTACAACCTTGAAATTTAAGGGGCTTAAAATGCCCAGTATCAAGCTTACCATGCAGAAGGGCAGCGGCCTGATGGCGAAGGCGGCAGAACTTTTAGGGCTTTCGGGTGTTCCGAAATTCAGCGTTAAATGGAACGCGGAAGGCGGTATCTTGACAAAACCCGCTATCTTTGCTATGCGCGGTAACACATTCCTGGGCGGCGGCGAAGCGGGCGCGGAAGCCATTTTACCGCTTGATAGTTTACGCGGCTACATCCGCGAAGCTGTAGAAACGCCCGCAAGGAACGGCATAAACACCATAGATATCATGAATATCTTGCATGAAATCCTGCGGGCGCTTGAAACCTTCAAGGGCTTCGGCGTATACCTTGACAACCGCGCTTTAATCGGCAACCTTGCCCCGGCGCTTGATACGGAATTATTCACGCGTTACGGACACATGAAGCGGGGCAACGTGCGATAAAAAAGAGGGCGGTTATTCGCCCTCTTTTTCACTATGTACCTTTGGCCATTCAGAAAGCCCCATGCGATCCAACAGGGCTTTTTGCGTGTAAAGGTTTACCGATTCCCCCGCTTCCTGCGCGGCGGCTTCTACGGTCGCTTTCTGGCCTTTGGGGACAATGATACGCAAACTATCATAAGCCTTTTTTGCGTATGCGTTATTGATTTCAGATCTTGTTTTCGCCATTGTTTCACCTCCAGGGGTATTATACACCAAAGGTATATAAATGTACATGTACCAAATAGACGAATAAAAAGATCAAACTTTAGATATTCTGTCAATTGATAAGTATATGTACATGTACTATAATATAACTACCAAATAAAGGAAAGGGAGTTATATTATGACGGTACGCGAAGTCTTAAACGCGGTAAGGGAAGCGAAGGAAGTAAAGCTTTGCTTTGCGGGGGAAGTATTGCCGTTCAATCGTGAAAATAAGCTGATGGTTGATGCATTCGCAAACTACATTGTAGACAAGATCACGGCGGCGGATGAAGATTATATTGAAATTGACATAGCGGCAAAGCCCTTGAAAGTGGGCGAAGCGTGAAATGTCAACTTTAATTGACCTGACTGGCCAGCGTTTCGGGCGGTTAACGGTTATTGAAAGGGCAAATAATAATAATCGTGGAGATGCAAGATGGGTATGTAAGTGTGATTGCGGGGAATTAAGAACTATTTTAGGCGGAAGCTTACGCGCGAAAATTACTGTTTCATGCGGATGCAAGAAAAAAGAAAATGCTTCAAAATTATACACCAAACGTCATGCGAAAAATAGTAATACAAAAACGAAGCTATATAAAGTATGGATGAATATGCGGTCAAGATGCTCCTATGAAAAAAACATAGGATATCATAATTACGGCGGGCGCGGTATTAAAGTGTGTGAAGAATGGAATGCGGATTTTACAGCCTTCAGGGATTGGGCACTTGCAAACGGATATTCTGAAAACTTGACAATCGACAGAATTGATGTTAATGGCAATTATGAGCCTACTAACTGCCGTTGGGTTAATATACAAGCTCAATGCAACAATAGAAGGAATAATCGTTATTTTCATTATAACGGCGAAAAGCACACTATAAAAGAATGGAGTGATATAGTCAAAATAGATTACGCATTGCTTCGAAACAGATTGGTTAATTTAGGTTGGCCAATAGAAAGAGCCCTAACAGAAACACCACATAAATAAGAAAATCAGGAAGAACCGGGAAAGCGGAAAGAGCGCGTTTTCCCGGTTCTTCTGTTATAAAGGCAGGTGGGATAAATGGCTAATATCTTCGAACTTGTGGGCACGATTGCCATTATGAATGGAGATGCAAACAAGGCGATTGACGAAACCAGCAGCAAAGCAAAGGCGTTTGCTACTGCCATGAAAAAGGGCATTACAGACGCGGGAAAATGGGCGGCTGGCATTGCCACGGCTGCCACGGCGGCCACGGTTGCGATCACAAACGAAATTAAAAAGATCGTTTCAAGCGCGGCAGAGCATGCGGACACCATTGACAAAATGTCGCAAAACATGGGACTATCCACCCAGGCTTACCAGGAATGGGAACATGCTTTAAACCATTGCGGCCTGGAAATGGAAAGGCTGCACGGCGGCATGGATCCGCTTAGAAAGCTTTTTCAATCCGCAAATGATGGAACAAAGGAAGCAATAGAAGCCTTTGATGATCTGGGCTTTTCGGCCTATAGCCTTGAAGGCGATTTGCTGAATGACGAACAAGCGCTTGAAAGGGTAATATACGCCCTTGCGGATATGGAAGATATTGCGCGGCGCAATGAAATCGCCGATATGGCCTTCGGCGGTGCATATGAAGAAATGCTTCCGCTTCTCAATTTAGGATCCGAAGGTATTAAGGCATTAAGGGAAGAAGCGCACGCCCTGGGGCTTGTAATGAGCGGGGAAGACGTGGCGGCGGGCGTTGAATACACCGATACTATCTATGATTTGAGCAAATCCTTTCAATCCCTTAAAGATGATCTGGGCATGATGATTATTCCGAAGCTTACGGAATTGGCCGAAAAGCTTCTTGAAAAGATCCCGGAGATTAAAGAAAAGCTTTCTGAATGGGAAGAACCGATTACAAACACCGTTGGAAAGCTTGTCGATGGCCTTGAATGGGTGATTGACAACCCGGAAAAGGTAGGGGCGGCGCTTGAAGGAATCGGTATATTTATGGGCACGCTTTTTGCGGTAACGCATCCGGTGGAAGCAAGTATATTCGCAATCGGCGCGGGAATCGTTGGGCTTGTCAATGCATTTTCGGGCGGCAATACCGAAACGAAGAACTTTGAAAAAACCATGTCGGAACTGGATAGTACGTTTTTAAGCACGATGCAGGATATCCAGGATGAATACATGGAAGCCAATACCCTTTTAGACGTTATCGAAGAACTTGGCAGCAAAACGAAATTGACCGCAACGGAAAGCGAAAAATGGCGGGTAGCCGTTGAACGGCTTGATAAACTTCTTCCGGGCTTTAAGGAATCGGTAGACAATGAAACACGTTCCATTAAAGGCGGCACGGGAGCAATCCGTGAACGCATTCAGGCGATCAGAGATCAGGCGGCAGAAGAAGCAAAAGCGACCTATCTTAAGGACAAACAAAGCGCGGTTGCGGCGGCCTATGCGGCTACGGGCAAATTACAGCTTGATATTGATACGCAAAGGAATATTTGGGCAAACCGTGACCTTGAAGTACTGACTTCCCGGGAAAGATATGACGCGCTACAGGCCAAAGTGGACGAATACGAAAGGCAAGACAGATACGCGCCGTATGATTTACTCAATGAGCGCGATATAGCCTATTCTGAATGGCGAGACGCGTTAAGAGGGCGCGCGGAAGCGGGAAAAGAGATTGAAAGGATGACGAAAGATCTTGAAAATCTGATTCCCGCAATTGAAAAAGCCGAAGAAGAACTTGCGGCAGCCGAAAAGGCGATTGAAGGCGGCGCTGAAGGCCTGGCCGATACGCTGACGGCGGCGGCGGAAGTATTAAATGAAACCGAAATCCTTCCGGATCTTGCGGAAAACGCGGAAAACAATCTGCAATCGGAATTAAACGACATGGATTTATCCGTGAGCGTTTCGCCTTCCCTTTCGGGATCCGGATTTTTCAGAAGCTTTGCAAGCGGCGATTATTACAGGAGCAAAGTAAACGAAGCTTTGAACGGCCTTCCCGGCCATGCGAACGGCCTGGATAATGTACCGTATGACAACTATATTGCGCGCTTGCACAAGGGCGAAACGGTACTTACCGCAAAGGAAGCAAGCGCCTACAGAAACGGCGAAGGCAGCGCGCGCGTGGAAGAAGCGGTAAACCGCCTGTATGAAATCATGAAGCAAGTTCTTGCGGCGATCATTGCAGGACAGGTGATTCAGCTTGATACAGGCGCGCTTGTTGGCGCAACGGCGGGCGCAATGAATGAAAGACTGGGCGTTTTCACAGTAAACAGCGGAAGGAGGAATTAAAGCCATGAATGGCATAACTTACGGAAATTATCACACCTATACCGCCTTCGGGCTTTTCCTCAAACATTGGGAAATTACCCCGCCCGCGCCCAGAAGGCACAAGGTAACAATCCCCGGAAGGCATGGAGCGCTTGACACGTCAAAAACCTTGACAGGGGAAGTTTTGTATGATAACCGCACGCTTACGGCTATTTTTGAAATGATGGGCGCGCGGGAAGAATGGGCGGGAAGGTATTCCGAAATCTTACAGGCGATCCACGGAAAGGAGCTTCAGATCATCCTTGACGATGATCCCGATTTTTATTACACGGGCTTTGTAGAGGTTGGGGATTTTCCGCCCGACAACGCGACCGCGATCATAACCATAACGGCGGACGTTTACCCCTTTAAGCGCGAAAGAAACGGCGAAGGGGTGAAGATGTAATGTATACGATTTTAGCGGACGGGGATCTTCTCTATTCCCCGCTTCTTGCAAACACGGATAAAAGCTATGCGGCGATCAATCCCCGGCTTTTGCTTGAAGTAAACAAGGCCGGAAACCTTTCCTTTATGATCCTGCCGGGCAACCGGAAATATGCGGATATAAAAAAGCTTAAAACCATCATCACGGTAGAGCAAGACGAAAAAGAGATCTTCCGGGGACGCGTTACTGATATAACCACGGATATCTTTTTGCAAAAGACCGTATATGTGGAAGGCGAACTTGCGTTTTTGATTGACAGCATACAAAGGCCTTATGAGTATGAGGGCGCGGCGAACGCGCTTTTTTCTATGCTCATTGAAAACCATAACGCCCAGGTGGACGAAGAAAAGCGCTTTGCGGTTGGAAACATAACGGCGGTAAGCGCGGAAGAAGTTACCCATGTAAAGGTGGGCGATTATTCGGACACATTTTCGGAAATCTCATACAGGTTATTGGACGTTTACGGCGGATATCTGAAGATTCGCGTGGAGGGCGAAACGCGCTATATCGACTATGTTTCCGAATATGGCACAGACAGCGCGCAAAGCGTTTCCTTCGGCGTTAACATGGTAAGCCTGGACGCGGGCGGAAATTCCGCTGATATCTTTACCGTGCTGATACCTTTGGGCGCGGCAGTCAAGGGCGAAGACGGCGAAATGAAGCCCCTGGACATTGCAAGCGTGAACGATGGAAAGGACTATATTGAGGATCCCGAAGGCATTTTAAAATATGGCCGGATCGTGAGAACGTACACATGGAGCCATATAGACGATGCGGAAAAGCTTATTGAAAAGGCGCGGGAATACCTTTCTTTCGGCATCACGGAAAAAAGCACCCTTACCATCCGCGCCGTTGATATGCATTTGCTTGACGGATCCATTGACGCGATCCGCCTGGGCGGCTATGTAAACATACAGGCCGCCCCGCATGGAATCACCCGCCCGGAAATCTGTGCGCGGATTGACTATGATTTAATCAATCCCGAAAACACCGTGTACACCTTTGGACTTCCGAAAAAGAGCCTGACGGATAACGTTGTTCAGGTGATTAAAAAGATGGGCGGCGGCGGTGGCGGCGGCATGGGAACGGGCATGGAAGAAGAAATCCTTTGGCTTGAACGCTGGGCGGAAATCTTTCAGGATGAAAACATTGCAAAGATTGAGCTTATCACCGGGCAGATTGACCATTTTACAGGCCGCATATCCAATGCGGAAATATTGCTTGACGGCGTGGAAGCGGAAGTTGAGATCTTAGCGGACGAATACACGGTATTGGATGGCCGTATATCGGGCTGCGAAAGCAGTATAAAGGTTAACGCGGATAATATTGAGCTGAAAGTCAATAAAAACGGCGTGATTTCGTCCATAAATCAATCGGCGGAACAAGTAAAGATCAGTGCAAGCAAGGTTGTACTTTCCGGCTATGTTACCGCGAGTGAATTTAACGCCACAATCGCCTCTTTATGGGACGCAGAAATTACATACATTGACGCGGCAACCGTTGACGCGGGAACGGTTAATACGTCCTTTTTAACCGCTTCCAGCTTCACCCTTGCAAACCATGCCGTAAAGATCCAAACGTTGAGCATGGGAAGCATTGCTTCAAGATCCGTTCTGACAACGGAAATCGGGGGTATTGACCTTTCGCACAGCCACGCGGTAAGCGTTGCGGACGATGGAACGGTTACACTTGGGGAGGTTTCCGAAAAAGGCGGAAATTTTAAGATAGCCGACACGAAAGCTTACAAGGCGGGCGTGGCGGCAGCATATAACGAAGGCTGGGCAGCGGCGGCGGCTGTGTTTAACATGGCGTGGGACAGCAACGTTCTTACGATCACCCATGCGGGCGAAGCTCCGGAAAGCGAAAACGCGGCGGACACGGTAAAAGTTACGGTGGGCTATACGCTTAACAATATAACCAACACCGCGCCCAATACATTTTATGTTTCCGGCTGGGCGTATGCCAATACAAGCGATAACGGCGGAAGCAGCGTGAGAAGAAGCTCGGCCAACATGACGAAGACGCAGACTATCAATGTAGGACAGTAAAGGGGGAAAACCACATGGATCTTTTAACCGCCATACAGGCAATCAAACGGACTTTGGAAGATTTGGATATCAAGGCAACCCAGGCAAATTGTGACAAACTTTTAGGGTGCATGAACGCCCTGGATGAGATCATGGACGTAATTGTAAAGGGAAGGGAGGTAAGGGCGAATGAAGGCAATCGTGAAGGGAAAGACGCATGATGTCAAATGGATGTGGTTATTGGAACGAAAGGATCAGCTTATTTTTCAGATCGTGGACGAAAGGCCGATTTCTGAAATCGCCGCCGATTGGGAAGGCGCGGACGTGATTGAGCGCATTTCCGAAGAAGAAGGCAATAAGACCTATGAGGGTTACACCCGCATTGCGCGCATTTATCGAAAGGACGATATCAAGCGCGGATGCATGGAAATAGTTCTGACAAAAGAATAAGGAGGTTTTAAAAAACCATGCTGGGGATTACCTTCGGCGCTTACAATTCCTATACGGATTGGGCGCTCATTCCCGGCAGGATAGAAATTCAAACACCACAAATAAAAACCAACAAGATAGACATTGAAGGGGCGGACAGCGCGCTTGACTTAACAGATTTTTTCGGAGAAGTCAAATATAACGACTTTCCGCTGTCCATCCCCTTTACCATGCTTGGCGAAGAAGCGGGCTATATCGCCCGCCATACGCAAATCAAAAACGCGATCCACGGGAAAAAGCTCAAAATCATTTTAGACGATGATAAGAGCTTTTTTTATTTAGGCCGTTTGACCGTTGGCAGCCTGAAAAAAGAAAAGGGCTATGCAAGTTTGACGATAGACGCGGATTGTGAGCCGTACAAATACAAGGCCGAAAAAACGACCGTAACCCAGGCCATTACAGGCGCGGGCGCGGTACGGTTGACAAATGGCCGAAAGTATGTAGTTCCCGAAATCACGGCCACGGCGGCCTTTACGCTTGCCTTCAACGGCTATACCTGGGCAATACAGGCGGGCAGCTACACCTTGCCGGAATTGGAACTTGTGGAGGGCGTTAATACAATAAACGTAACCGGGACGGGCACAATCACCTTTACCTATCAGGAAGGGGGATTGTAAATGTATCGGGTTTATTGTGATAATCAGCTTATCTATCATACAACGCTTCAATCCATGCCTATTTTTAACCCCGTCATAGATCTTGAAGCAAACAAAACGGGCAGCTTTGTATTTACCATTTACCCGGATCATCCGCGCTATGAAATCTTGCGGAAGCTTAAAAGCATAATCACGGTATATCAGGGAGATTTCCTTTTGTTCCGTGGGCGGGTGCTGGATGAAGATATTGGCTTTCACAATGAAAAGACCGTGACCTGTGAAGGGGAGCTTGCCTTTTTGCTTGACAGCATCCAAAGGCCGTATGATTTCACGGGCAGTATAACCGAATATCTTCAAATGCTGATTGAAAGCCATAACGCCCAGGCGGACGCGGAAAAGCGCTTTTCGCTGGGCGTTGTGACCGTGACCGACCCCAACGACACGATCACAAGATCAAACATTGACTATGTGACCGTATGGGACGAAATTACTGATAAGCTCATTAACAACCTGGGCGGCTATATCCAAACGCGGCATGAGGGCGAAAACGTTTATATTGATTACCTTTCTGATTTTACGCTTTTATCCCCGCAGGAAATCACCTTCGGCAAAAACCTTTTAGATCTTAAAAGGATCCGAAAGGGCGCGGAAATCGCAACCGGGATTATACCCCTGGGCGCAAAGATCCGGGATGCGGAAGGAAACGAAACGAACGAACGTTTGACCATAAAGGACGTAAACGGCGGGCTTGATTATATCACAGATCCCGAAGCCGTAGCACAATACGGCCTGATTGTCAAATCGGCCATATGGGAAGACGTGACGGAACCTGAAAACCTACTTACAAAGGGACAGGCATATTTAAGCGATATTGTCAACCCGTGGGAAAGTATCGAACTAACCGCTGCCGACCTTGCGGCGGTTGATAAGGATATTGTTTCCTTCCATGTGGGTACAAAGGTACGCGCGATCAGCAAGCCCCACGGCCTTAATGAGCTTTTCACCGTGGTAAAGCTGTCCATAAATATGCTCAATCCCGGCGCAAATCGGCTTGTATTGGGAAAGAGTGTACAGGCCTTCAGCGCGGCCTTAAATGGCCTTGAAAGCGCACAGGCACAAATAGGCGCGGAAGTCAAGAAAACCACCCAGGCGGCGGCGGACGCGATCAGGAACACGGAAATAAACCTGCTTGCAAGCATAGAAGCAAGCGCCGAAAGTATTCAAAGCATTGTTTCCGAATCCTACACCCTAAAGGAAGACACGGAAGCCCTGATATCTGCCGTATCAACCGAAATTGAGCAAACGAAAAACAGCGTAGAAATTCAGTTTACCCAATTCACCCAGGATATAGAAGCGGCGGCCAGCGGGGCGGATGCACAGTTTGAGGAAATCCGTAAGTATATCCGTTTTGAAGATGGAAACATAATTCAAGGCGCGGAAGGAAGCCCATTTCAAAAAACACAATCCGCAACGCGCGAATCGTATTTTGACAACGGCAAAGAAGTTGCTTATTTCAGCAATCAAATGCTGCATGTTACGGACGGCGAATTTACACACAGCGCAAGATTTGGCAAGTTTGGTTATGTGTTGCGCGAAAATGGAAATTTGTCGTTTAAAAAGGTGGTGGACTAAATGGCCGCTTCCGGAACGATTCAACAGGCCATAAGGACGGGCTATAGGATCCAGATAGCATGGACGGTGGACAGCCAAAGCGAAGCAAACAACACTTCTACCGTCACGGCAAAAGTACAGCTTGTTTCAACGGGATCCTCTTACACAATCAATTCAACCGCGAGTAAATCCGGTTCCCTTACGATCAACGGAACGAAGTACACCTTTTCCTTTACCGCTGCCCTGTCCGGCAACCAGACAAAGACGCTTTTCACGAAAACGGTAACGGTTGCCCATGCTTCGGATGGTTCAAAAACGTGCGCATTTTCCGCAACGTGCGGGATCAATGTCACCCTTTCGGGTACGTATTACGGCAATATCACGGCCAGCGGAAGCGGCACGTTTAACACCATTGCCCGCGCGTCCACCATTTCAAGCGTTACTTCTTCCGTATCGGTCAACGGTACGAATGAAGTCACGGTTGCAATATCCCGAAAATCAAGCGCATTCACCCATACCGTTGTCTTTTCCTTCGGCAGCTATTCAAAGACCAATACAGGCGTTGCGACTTCATCCAGCTACGCAATCCCGACTTCATGGCTTAATGCGATCCCAAACGCAACCAGCGGCACGGCAAAGGTAACGGTTACGACCTATTCCGGATCTACAAAAATAGGTTCTGCCGTAAGCAAAAACTTTACTCTTACCGTGCCCGCGTCCGTTGTACCGACCTTTTCAAGCGTAGGCGTAGCCGATACCACGACCAACCAAACGACGTTTGGAAACATGGTGCAAGGCAAGTCAAAGCCGAAATTCACGATCACGGCGGCGGGCGCGCTGGGTTCCACGATCACGGCATACAAGACCGTATTTGAGGGGAAAACCTACACGGGCGCAACCCCCACGACTTCCGCGATCACGGGAAGCGGTACAGTTTCCGCGTCAATCACAATCACGGACAGCCGGGGACGCACGGCAACCACGACGAAAAGCTGGGCAGTCGCGGCATATTCCCCGCCGAAGATAATCAGCTTCCAGGGCTTCCGCTGCCTTGCGGACGGCACGGAAAACTACGAAGGAACATATATAAAGGCCTTTGTCAACTTTTCCGTTTCGCCCGTAAACAACAAAAACGCAAACGCCTATACCATTGAATATAAGCCGAAAACGGGCGCAACCTGGGCAAGCTTGACAAGCGGCGCAATTTATGCATTCAATGACAGCATCATAAGCGCGTCCGGTTCTTTCGGCGTTGATTCAACGTATGAAATCCGGCTTTCCGTGTCGGACAGTTTTCAGACCGTCCGAAGCATTTTTGAAATCCCGACCGCCTTTACGCTGATTGATTACCACAGAAACGGGCGGGCGCTGTCCTTCGGAAAGGTGTGCGAAATTGAAGAGGGTGTAGAATTTGGTTTACCAACGTTTTTCTCCCATGCAGAAACGCCGGGATCTGTCAAGTATTTAAACGGCGGGGAGGATCTTGACGCGATTTTAGAACCTGGATTTTATTCGATCCCCACAACGGAAGTTTCCGCGTCCCTATTAAATAAGCCCTGGACGGCAACAAGCACGGGAAGCTTAATTGTCATACGCGAAGGAAATGGTATGCAGAAATGCCAGATCGGCCATCAATGCAGCAAAGACGGCGGATGCATCTATGAAAGAAGCTACTATACAAACGCCTGGGGCGATTGGGTAACAGTGCATAACGGCGTTGGAAAGATCCTTTGGACGGGCGGCTATTATATGACGGAAACGCATAAGATCACCTTTTCGGAATTGGCAAGCAAACAGCCGTCCGGAATCGTGCTTGTTTTTTCTGAATTTGTGGAGGGCGAAGCAAAAAACCAGACCTTTTCAAGCTTCTTCGTCCCGAAACGCCTGATTCTTGCCCATCCGGGAACGGGCAATAGCTTCATCATGTCCACGTCCAACGGCGCGTTTTTCGCAACGAAATACCTTTATATTCGTGACGATGGCATTACAGGCCACGCGAACAACGGCATAACAATAACGGCCACAAGCGGCATTACATTAACCAATAATCGTTTTGTTTTACGTTACGTATTTGGCGTATAGAAAAAGAAAGAGGGTGCAAGCCATTGGAAACCATCATTGCGGCGGCCATTTCGGGCGGCCTTGCCCTTATCGGGGTTATCTTTACAAACATTATGCAAGGAAAGAAAATCGAAAAAAAGCTTGAAATCGCACAGGCGGTAACGGATCAAAAGATAGAGGATTTGACGCGCGAAGTGAGAAAACACAATAACTTTGCGGAAAGAATCCCGAAAGTTGAGCAGCAAATTGACAACCTTGACAAGAAAATCAGCTTCCTTCACAGAAACGATTAAAGAAAGGCCGGGGACAAAATCCCCGGCCTTATTTTTTATGCAATTAGAAGCCTAAACCCTGGTAGGGGGAGAAAACGAAGCTTGTACCTTCTAATTCAACAACATTACCATTTTCAAAAATTACCTTTCCTATATATTCGTTATCACGCACAGCCATAACTTCGCCGATGAATGGATATTTCGCTTTTTCATCAACGTACAGATGAAAAGTACCGTATGATGTATACGGTCTTACCGTGTATGTTCCAGCCGGGATATCTATGCCTACAATGTAACGTCCCATCGGTACAACAACTTCCTTTTCAACCCCGCGCTCAAGAAGTTCTTTGTTGATCTGATTGCGTAAATAAATCAGTTCTTCATTTGTAAATTTGCTGAAATCTAATTCCGCAAACGCCGGGAAGGATCCCAGACAAAGCATAAGGGCAAGCAGCAAGGCAACAATCTTTTTCATATGTTTTATCCCCCTTCAATAGTGTATCGCAATAATTCCACACTGAAAGAAGCAAACCCTTTTATTTAACAGAAACATAAAACTTCCAAAGACTTTATTTGTATGATGGCTGAGTTGACTACTCTTCTAACTCAAAATCAGCAAAAAAGAATACCCTTCAAAAAACCCAAACACGCAAAAAAGCCAGTTAAATACTGGCTTTTTAATACATGTACATCATAGATATGCGAATGAGCTTACCTATTCAATGCACGTAGTGATCCGCTACGAAATTGAGAAAAAGCTGTTTGCCGGCGAGATCACCGCCAAGGATCTTCCCGAAATCTGGAATCGGCTGTACAAGGAATATCTGGGCGTGGATGTGCCCAGCGACACCGAGGGCGTTTTACAGGATTCACATTGGTCGGGCGGCGGTTTCGGCTATTTCCCGAGCTATGCGCTCGGAAGCGCCTATGCCGCGCAGCTTTTTGAGACCATGAAGAAGGATTTTGACGTGGAAGGCGAAATCGAAAAGGGCGATCTTACGAAAATAAACGAATGGCTGCGCGAAAAAATCTGGAAATTCGGCTGCATGAAGGAGCCCGGCGATCTTATGAAGGACGCATTCGGCGAATTCGACGTTACGTACTACACCGATTATCTCAGAAACAAGTACATGGAAATCTACAAATAAGGGGGGACGCGGCATGGCGCACTACGTTTTTCAGCGCGACAACGGCTATAACGACCTTGACTTCATTCAGAATTTTGAAACCATGGCTGTCACGGATTTTCCGCAGTTCGCCGCTCAGATTGAGGACAAGGATCTTGCCCATTTGGACATCGGGTATTTAAACAAGCTGGGCTTCTACGCCGTAGGCATCAAGACGTTTAATCTTCGCATCGATCCCAAGCTTAAGTATACGCCCTATGTCCGCGGCGCGTACAAGTCCGCAGTTCTCCCGAGAAATCCCCGCGCGCATACTTCTCCGCGCACCAAGGCCAAGCCCAGAAAAAAATCGACCGCCCGCGCGCCGCACCCCGTAAAGCCCGAAGAGCTTCTGGGCGCGATTTTACAGGCGGTGATTATGCCAAAGCACGCGCCCAAGCCGCCCAAGCCCGTGCGCGTACCGGGACCCAAGGGCAGAAGAAGATAAAAAAGCAATGATCACTCAATAGGCTCCATCTCCCCATCCACTATATATCATGCGGCGAAGCCGCGCTTCACGGAGCGCAAGCTCCGCTTCATGCAGCAAAGCTGCGCTTCATATCGCGAAGCGATGCTTCATAAAAAAAGTGCCGTTGCCTGTGCAACAGCACTTTTTTTCTATCTTCTTCCGCCTCCGCCAACGCCGCGGCTGCCGCCTCCGCCGCCCCGGGCTCCGCCGAAGCCGCCGGAGCGACCGCTGGAACGAGAGCCGCCGAAGCTGCCGCCGGAGGGGCGGTGTCCGCCATGGTGATGGTGTCCGCCGAAATGCGGGCGACTAAAGATGATGACGGGGCGATGTCCGCCGCCATAGACGCGGGATCGGCGCTTTGCATTTGCTACGACGCTGATAATAATGAGCAGCACAACCAGCGAAACAACCATATCAAAATCAAAAAACGATTCTTCCGGCTCGTCATAAATGATGATCTCCCCCGGAAGCTCGCTTCCGGTTATAAGAGGAACATTTACATCGTAAACCGATGTGATTTTCTTAAAAAGCGGCCCGTACAGGGCTTGAATGCCTTTATCGGTTTCGTACTCCTTGAAATATGGATGGAAATAGCGATCCAACAAGTCCTGAACGTCCGATCCGTCCATGTACCTTTCAAGACCCGTTCCGATAACCATTCGATACTCGCCGTCGCCCTCCGCAATGACGAGCGCGACGCCGTTCTGCTTTTTCTTATCGCCAACGCCCCATTTATTAATAAGCTCGTAGGCAAAATCCTTCGCGCTCATTTTTCCAAACGAATCCACGACGCATACAACAATCTGCGCGCCGCAGGCGTTTTTTAGGGCTTCGCCGTTGGTGTATAAAAGGGACTTGGTTTCGGCAGACATGACGCCGACCTGATCCAGATAATAAAAATCCTCGCCCGGTTCGGGCACGGCGGCAAAGGCATTCGCTGAAAACATTGCGATCAGAACAAACGCAGAAAGAATGGATGCAAAAATTTTTTTCATATTATTTTCCCAACGTCGGCATTTCGTCGATGCCGAAAAGTCCTGCTAAAATGACGGCGGGGAAGGAGTTTCGGCCTTGGTTGAACTTGTCCGCATAGGCAAAATAGCTGTCGCGCTTGATGGTGGACACATAGTTGTCAATATTGACATACGCGCCCTTCGCATCGTCCTTTACGCTTCCGGTTAAGCGCGTATACACGTTATCGGAAGCAAGAGCGATGTCAGAATACGCTTTAAGCATGGTTTTTTCGTCCTTAGCGTCTAAGATTTTCTTGGCGCCGTCCTTCAGAACCACGATATCGGCGTTATCCTCACCCAATTGAGCGGACGCAAAATTGGCGAGGCGGTTGGCGTTTTCCGCCATGGCGATCAAATCGGTATACACGGAAACCGTGATTCCCTTTTCTGTGCCGTTTCTGAAAACGTCCCTTGCCTCATTGCGCGCGCCCGATAATTTCATGGGCGCGAGCACAAACACGCCAACCAACACGCACGCAATAAGCGCGATCATGCCAAGGCGCGTATTTTCCTTCCACGATACGTTTGCTTTCTTGGAAGACATTTATTTTCCCTTCCTTTAGCGCTGCTCAAGAAGCTTTTTCTTGAGCTCCGATTCGATGTTGGCAAGTTCGATTTCCGCGGCGCGGCGCTTTTCCTTGCCTTCCTTCTGGATTAAGAGCACTTCGTCCATGGTCTGGATGAGCATCTGATTGGTATGGGTAAGAGTTTCGATGTCGATAATGCCTCTCTCGGCCTCGCGGGCAGTTTCGACAGTGGCCATCTTGAGCTTTTCGGCGTTCTTTTTCAAAAGATCGTTGGTCACATTGGTGACGGCGCGCTGCGCCTCCATGGCCTCGCGGCTGTGCTCAATGCCGAGGGCGAGCACCATCTGGCTCTTCCAAAGCGGAATGGTGTTGTTCAGGGTAGACTGGATTTTTTCCGCCATGACGGTGTCGGAGGACTGGATTAAGCGAATCTGGGGCGCCATCTGAAGGGAAATGTTGCGGGTGAGCTCAAGGTCGTATAGCTTCTTTTCAAAGCGATCGGCCTTATCGTTTAAATCCTTCGCGGCCTGCGCGTCCTCGGGAAGGCCGGTGCGCTCGGCCAGCGCGTGCGCGGCGGCGACGTCCTTGGCGCGGAACTCTTCCAGCTTCTTTTTGCCCATGTCAATATAGACGGAGAGGGTTTTGAAGTAGGTGAGGTTCTCGGCGTAAAGCTGATCTAACAGAATTACGTCGTTTAACAGCTGGATTTTGTGATTGGTGAGCGCTTTTACAATGCCGTCCACGTTTTTGGAGGCGTCCTCATAGCGGTTTTTCAGGAGCGCCACGCGATCGACCGCCTTTTTGAACAGGCCGAAGAAGAAGCCCTTGGGCTCCTCGTCCGCATTAAAGCCCTGAAGCTCGGTGACGAGATTGGTAATCATATCGCCGGTTTCGCCCAAATCCTTCATTTTGACCTTGTTAAGCGCAGTGTCGGAAAAGCGGGTCAGCTCGCTCTGGGCGGCGGAGCCGTATGCGAAGATGTCGGTCGTGTCGCGGATATCCATTTTCTGAACGTCATTCACGGCGTCGTAAACGGCTTTGCGTTCCTTGTTTACCTGCTCTGCATCCTGATTTAAGTCGATTTCGATGTTGAGCGCCTTGAGCGTCTCTTCAAATTCGGGGACAACGGGGGTCTGGGCGGCGTAAGACATGGATTCAGACATGATGAACCATCCTTTCAGTTTATGAATTTGCGTTATACAGACTTTGTAGTATTTTTGTCGATCAGGCCTTCCGATCTCAGCATTGTTTCCATAACGGCGATGTCGGTTTTGATGTCCATGGCTTCGTTTTTATACATATTGTCCGCCTGCTTTTCAAAAGCGGAGGCAACCATGGAAAGGCTGTTTTTGATGCGCGCTTTGCTCTTAAGCGCATTTTCGCCCGCGCCCACGTCCGCAGTATAGAAGGAAAGCAGCTTATCAAGCGTGGGCAGATAGTAGCTAAAGAAGGTATAGGCGTCGTTTCTGCCTGTTGCGTCGCGCACAACATCCTCGATAATGCGCTCGGCGGAGGCGTTTATGCTTGCGAGGGCTTCGCGGATCGCTTCATCCGGCGTTTCCTTCGAAATAAGCGCAATTCGCGCCATCAGCTCACGGGCGGACTTGATTTGCCTGTCCATCTCTTCGTCGCCCGAGTATTCCTCAACCGTTATCGTTTCCACGCGCCCGGGGAAAAACCTTTTGGCAAGCAGCCACGCGGCGGCAGAAAGCGATATGCCGATTAAGAAAAACGCAAACTTATAAATGGGCGTAATCAGCGCCCAGACAAGGAAGATCGCGCCCGCCGCATAATAGGGCATAGCAGTCGGATGCGTAATGGTTTTATTTTTCTGTGTTCCGTTCATATTTGACCTCCCGCCTGACAGATGAGGGTTTGTTACGCCGCCTTTTTCAAGGAAGCCTTATTTGCCGAAAGCAGTTTTATCATACAGGATTATATGATGAAAATCAATGTTTAAAGCACAAAAACCGCTTTTTATGCGATAAAAACCTATTTTACGTCGATCTCAAGAGACACGGGGCAATGGTCAGAGCCCATAATTGACTGATGAATGGACGCCGATTGAAGCTTGTCCTTCAAATTCTCCGAGGCCAGAAAATAGTCGATGCGCCAGCCGGCGTTTCTGCTTCTCGCGCCGCCGATGTAGCTCCACCACGAATACTGATCCTTTTCGTCCGGATGGAAGAAGCGGAAGGTGTCGATAAAGCCGGAATCGAGCAGATGGGAAATTTTCGCTCTTTCCTCGTCCGTGAAGCCCGCGCTCATGCGATTGGTCTTGGGGTTTTTAAGGTCGATTTCCTTATGCGCGACGTTTAAGTCTCCGCAAAGGATCACGCCTTTTTTCTTTTCAAGGCCCTTTAAGTAGTCATAAAACGCGTCCTCCCACGTCATGCGGTATGAAAGGCGCTTTAATTCGTTCTGGGAATTGGGCGTATAGCAGCACACGAGGAAAAATTCCTCAAACTCCGCCGTGATCACGCGTCCTTCGTGGTCGTGCTCGTCGATTCCGATTCCATAGGCGACAGAAAGAGGCTGTTTTTTGGTATAAATCGCGGTGCCCGAATAGCCGGGCTTGTCCGCATGGTTGGTGAAGGCGAAATAGCCTTCCATATCAAAGGTGAACTGATGTCTTTGCAGCTTGATTTCCTGAAGGCAGATCATGTCGGCATCCAAGGACTGAACGCTTTCCAAAAATCCCTTCTGCCAGCAGGCGCGAAGGCCGTTTACATTCCAGGATATGAGTTTCATTCGTTTCCTCCCGATCGTATTTTCTCAATATAAATTATACCATCTGAGAAAAGATTTATCAAGCCAAACCGGCCGCGCGCAGGCGTATTGTAATATATTTGTAAAGTTTAGAACGCCATCAAACAGAGATTTGCACCGTTTACAGATTGAATTTTGAGAATGGATATATTAAAATATATGCATTGATATGCTGTTAAAATCCAAAGAATTCTAAATGTTCCGGGAGGGGTTTTGCATGTTCACCTTTATGAAGAAAATATTGTATCTGGCGGCAGTATGCTTTGCGCTTATTATGCTTTGCGCGCAGGCTGAAGAAATCAAAAATACGACCGTCATGGTATACATGTGCGGAAGCAATCTTGAAAGCATAAACGGCTCGGCGGGAACAGACATTTATGAAATGCTGGAAGCGGAGTATAATAAGGATGAAATTCAGGTTGTGCTGATGACCGGCGGCTCTGAAAAATGGATAGACATTGCGGTAGACCCCGAAACGACCGGGGTTTACGAGATTACAAGCCGCTCAAGCCTTCGCCGCCGCTGGAACGAGGATTTGCTCAATATGGGCGCAAGCGAAACGCTTTCGTTCTTCCTTGATTATGCGTATGAAAAATACCCTGCCGAGCGTTACGCTCTCATTTTATGGAATCACGGCGGCGGTCCGCTGAGCGGCATCTGCTGGGACGAGATTTCCTCCGACCATTTAACGCTTGACGAAGTAACCAAGGCGCTTTCCGAAAGCCCGTTTCAGAATCAAATGCTGGAATGGATTGGGTTCGACGCATGCCTTATGGCTTCGGCAGAGGTCGCATGGCAGATGGCGCCCTATGCCCGCTACATGATCGCCTCCGAGGAGCTTGAACCTGTGTACGGCTGGGACTACAGCTTTTTAAAAGGGCTCGAAGCAGATGAAGACGGCGCGGCGACGGGCAAAAGAATCATTGAAGGCTATATGGCAAGTCGACAAGACGACGACAAGCTCACGCTTTCCCTAATTGATTTATCCAAAATCGACGACCTTCGCGCATCTTTGAGCCAATATTACGATTTCTTGGAGAAATCTCTGACAGCGGGCACCTTTTCTCAGCATTCCCGAGTCCGCTCCACGTCGGAAGCCTTCGGATCAATTCTGACGCGCGCAGTTTCCGATAAGGTCAGCGGCGATTACGACCTTGTGGATTTGGGGCACATGCTCAAGCAGAATACCACCGACAACTGGATGAAAAAGGAAGCGCTCGATGCGCTTGAAAAATGCGTGGTATTAAGCGCCTCCACAGAGGAGGAGCATCACGGCCTTAGCGTATACTTTCCCTTATACAACAAAAAGAATTATGCGCTCAAGTGGAAAAACGATTATTCCAAGCTGAATTTCAGCGACGGCTATACGGGCTATGTGGAAAAATTCGGCCAGATTCTGCTTGAAAAGCCGCTGGCCGACTGGTCCGAGATGGAAATTCAAACAGAGCTGCTCGGTGAAACGGACGCAGACGGCGTTCGCCTGACCTTGCAGCTTACCCCCGAGCAGCAGGCCAATTTTGCCTCCGCCCGCGTTCTTGCGCTGGGCATGGAAGAATTTAATACCTATTACAGAACCTATTATTCCGAAGACATAGCTTTAAGCGAGGACGGAACGCTTTCGGCTCAATACCATTGGGAAACGCTGCACGCCGCCAATGACGCAGACGGTCACATCATGACCCCTTCCCTGGACTTTTATGTGACGGAGGACGGAACGTATGCGCTCTATGCCGTCGCCCGAAAAGATTTGGAGGAGGGCGGAGACGGCGACATGCCCATCCTTCTGACCTACAAGCGCGCGCCCGGCGAGAACACGCTGACGCCGGACACCGTCTATGTGTGGGACGAGCAGACGCAGAACTACACCAACCGCCTTTCGATCAACCTTGACGATTACGCCTATCTCTACTTTGTCCGAACCTACAGAACGAACAGCAGCGGATACGAGGGCTTTGATTCATGGCCGGTGAACGACCGTATTCAGGCGGGTTACCCGGTATCCACGAAGGAAAGCTTCCATCTTGCATTCATCTCGGATTCCTATGATGATCCTCAGGTATTTTTT
The DNA here is from genome assembly GCA_017522345.1 of Clostridia bacterium. Classification (GTDB taxonomy): domain Bacteria; phylum Bacillota; class Clostridia; order Christensenellales; family Aristaeellaceae; genus SFHK01. Next base: position 49,945 of record JAFWZN010000017.1, read on the forward strand.
GAAATCACCGATACGCAGAACAATACCTATTTAAGCCAGGGAAGAAGCAGGCGAAGCCGAACCTATAACGATTATCTGGTGGACAACATCGTTATGGAAATTTCATCCGACGCGCTCATGGTTGACGAGAGCGGCGTTTATCTGTCGCTTCGAACCACCAACCGCTATGCGCGCGTGCGTGACGATCAGAAAAACCGCTTGTATTTCTTCTCGCCCGAAATCAACGGAATTCCCACCGCCTTTTCAGAGGGCAATTATACCCTCTGGGAAACGGAGCCGGAATCGGTCAATGTAAAGCTGATTCACATAAAATGGCCCGAGGGCGTCAATACGGAAAACGCCGAGTCGTTTTCCTTCCGCGCGCTTACCTGCTTTTATGATGACGCCGCAATCCAGGAAGGCGACGATCCCGCCAGCTGGAATGCAACGGAATACGCCGTTTTCTCGTGGGATCGTTCGCTTACGGAAAATCACAGCGCGGTTTCCATGAATCCTAAGCATTTCACAATCGACACCTCCTTAAGCTTTGCCAAAATAGACTATGTGGAGAATTTCGAGCAGGAGGCAATCGATTACAAAATTTTAGGAAACGCGCCCGAAAGGCTGATCGTTCCCCTCCCGGAAGAAGTGCGCGGCGCAAAAAGCGGCTATGCCATCGTTTCGCACATAACAACGAACGCTGACGGAGCGAAGGTCAATCAGCCCTTGTGGATTCTGAAAATTGATTCCGAAACAAATGCGCTTTCGATTCCAAACGCATGCTTTACCCTTGAATCCGATTCCTATTCCCTGACCGTTCCCGCCTTTCTGAACACGGACGGCAGCACAGGCTCCTTCGCAGGCGGAATCGATTATCATCTGGGCGAAGATCTGGGTGAAATCAAGGCCAACAAAATCAATTTTGATCTGAGCCGGATGCAGCTTACATCCCTTCAGCTGAGCGGCTCGCCCTTCCCTATCGGAATGACAAACACCATTACGCCCTACACGATTTTGCCGGATTTTAAGGGCTATAAACAGGAAGCGCCCATAGAAAACGCAATCCTTCCCCTTAAAACAAGCATTACCGGCTATCTTCCGGACGACAGCATCATCATGTACATCTATACAAATTCGGACGGAACGTCGAGAACTTATCCGGCGGAATATCTGCTTTTTGCAATTTCGGACGTCGCTGACGCGCCGGCTGAGGATGCCTACGCCTCCGCGCCGAACATCGTTTTGGACGAATACGGCTTCAGGCAAATCGCCTACGGCGACTTCGTTATAGACACATCCGGAGGCGACTGCGCAATTGTCGCTTATTACGGAAAGGAAGAATCCGTCGTCTTCCCGGACTCGATTCAAGGCCATTCAATCGACCGCATAAGAATCCAAAACGAAAACCCGCATGTGCGCACAGTTACGCTGCCCGCATCCCTTCAAACCGCCAACTACGGAAGCGACAGATACCCGGAAGTACATGCAATGTGCGGCTTTTCGGGCTTTACAAATCTTGAAACCATCATTGTTCCGGAAGCGGAGCATTTGATGGAGGTGCCTATTGAAAACTTCTTCCTGACGTCCACCGTCGTTCCATATACATACGGAACGGTTACGCACGTCGTTCGCGGGGAAGAAGAGAAATATTTCTCGAAGGGCTTCCTCTACGAGCTTGACGCAGACGGCAGCGCAACGATATTAGATGCTCTCAGAACGCGAAGCGAATATTTCGGCGAAGAAGAGCTCATCATTCCCTCCCAGCTCAACGGTCATCCCGTCAAGCGCATCGCCTATCGCGCATTCTACTTTGAATCTAGATTCTTGCGTGTTACCATCGAAAACGGTATGGAAAGCATAGGAGAAGAAGCCTTTGCTCATTCTGATATTCAAAGTATTTCATTCCCGGAAAGCATTCTCTTTATTGATGAAAGCGCTTTTACATCCTCCGATTTGAATACCGCGTATACTGTCGGAAAAAATGCAGATCTGATCCGAAGCTATTTTGACGGAACACGAATAACCGTGCTTGAACTGCCCAGCACATCCGGCGCGGAGGGTCTGTTTACCTACGAGACAGACAGCGCCGGAAAAGCGACAATTACCGGTTTGCATCCGGGACTTTCCGTAAAGGACGGCTTTTTGACCGTTCCTTCCGAAATCGCCGGTTACCCGGTTTATAAAATTGGAAGCGGCGCTTTTCAATCTCTGGACTTGAAAACTGTTTTAATTGAGGAAGGGATTTTGGAAATCGGAAAGGAAGCGTTCCGCTCAAACAACAGTCTTGTTTCCGTTACCTTGCCTTCCACACTTCTTAGAATCGACGAATATGCCTTCATTCACTGCGGATCCCTTTGCGAACTCCGACTTCCTGATTCCCTTGAATCCATGGCGGAGAATGCGTTGATCGGTTCCGGAATCACCAAACTATATTTTAATCATCTGCCAAACGGCGTAAGATTCAACGAATTTTACGATAAGTTTGATGTTCTCGTTTGTCCAAAAACGCTGTGGGGTGTGATTGATAAGCATTTTATGAATCAAACGCTTGCGCGCGTTTATTATGAAGAAGGCAGCGAACAAAAAAGAGACGGTTTTATCTATGTTATATCAGAAGGTCGAGCAGCCATCCTGTCCGGGCCTCTTAACAAAGATGAGATTGTAATTCCCGATCAGCTGGGCGGCTATCCGGTGCAGGTGATTGCGTCCTATGCATTTGAATCTTCCAACGCTCATAGCATCTCATTTCCTAAGAGCCTCAGCTCTATTGGATATAAAGCATTCTATGGCAATGAAAAGCTTCTGAAGGTTTATCTTCCGGATAGCGTAGTCTCTGTAGGCTCAGAAGCATTCAGGAACTGCATTTCGCTTCAGGCAATCCGTATTTCCGCTTCTATGGTCCGCATCCCTGATTCGATGCTTGATGGCTGCAAAGCGCTCGCCTATGCTTATCTTCCGAATTCCATTCGCGACATTGGCACAAGTGCCTTTGGTCTTTGTTGGTCCCTTGAACGCATAACTCTTCCTGAAGGGCTTGAAAACATCGAAAGCCTTGCATTTTCTCATAGCGGTCTTAAAACCATCGTTCTTCCTGCAAGCTTGCGCACAATCGACAGCTATGCGTTCTCAGGCGAGCTCGAAAAGGCCTATCTGCTTTCTCATGATGCGGCAATACATACAAAAGCGTTTGATGATACCGTCGAAATCCTGTATGTCTCAGAGTATCCGGAAGAGGAATTGATAAATGAACCGGCAGTGTTCTTTCCGGAGGAGGAAGAATCCGAGGAAACCCTTCCGGCCGAGACAGCAACCTCCGGCTCATGCGGAGAAGGCGTTTTGTGGGAGCTGGATGAAAACGGAGCGCTCAAAATCAGCGGAAGCGGAAAGATGGACGACTATAAATACAGTCAGTTCTTCCCATCCTTTGCGCCGTGGTATGAAATCAGAGATAAAATCGTTTCCGTAGAAATTGAAAAAGGCGTTCAATCCATCGGCGATTCCGCTTTCTCTGACCTGTCCCTGCTCAGGCATGTTTCCTTGCCGGACGGGCTTGAATCCATCGGCTCCGGCGCATTTTTAGACTGTTCCTCGATCCGCGAAATTGTAATCCCGCAAAGCGTTTCCGAGATGGGCTCCCTCGTCTTTAGCGGCTGCACAGCGCTTGAAAGCGTTTCTCTTCCCCGAAATCTTGAATCAATCAAGTATCTGTCGTTCCGGGACTGCGTAAATCTTACGCACATCGAGCTCCCGGCGTCTCTGAAAATCGTTGAAGAGTATGCTTTTGAAGGCTGCACCGGCTTAACAAGCATCGTCGTCCCGGACGGAACCGAAACCATTTACGGATATGCGTTTGTCGGGTGCATCAATGTAACGCTGATTGATATCCCGAGCAGCGTTACCTTCATAGGGCCCGACATCTTTGCCGACGAGGAACTTGCCGATCCGGGAAGCATGATCTTTTCAAACAGCCCGAACTATGAGTATTTATTGCTGATTGTGGACGAAGACAGCGCAGCGCACAAATATGCGAAGCTGTACGATCTCAATTACAAACTGCGCTGACGCTTGATCCTGCTTAGATTAACCAAAAAGCAATGCGGGTTTCAATTGACTAACCCGCGCCTTTTGTGATACCATCTTCTGCGAGGGAGTAGCGGGCGCGTTTACACGCGTAGCAAGTCAACATACTGGCGCTTTGCCTGGCTTGCCTTAAATCGCGAGACTCATGCCGACGTTGAAGCTGTGCATGGAGTCTGCCCTTTTTAAAGGAAAACGACGACCGGGTATGGTTACGCGCCATACCCGGTTTTTAATTCGAACCCGGAGGAAAATTAAAATGCATCTTTGTTTCACGTTCTTCTTTGAAAGCATTCTTTTAGGCGCAGGTCTTGCCATGGACGCGTTTTCCGTGTCCCTTGCCAATGGCCTTAACGAGCCTAAGATGAGGTTTAAACGAATGGCGGTTATGGCGGGCGTGTTTGCGCTTTTCCAGCTTGCCATGCCCATGATCGGCTGGATCTGCGTTTCAACCATCGCACATTATTTCAAAGCCTTTGAAAAGCTGATTCCGTGGATTGCGCTTTCGCTTTTGGGCTGTATCGGCGGAAAAATGCTGATCGAGGGCATCCGAAATCAGGAAGAAGAAACGGAAAAGAAAGCTGCATCTATCAAAATTCTCATGGTGCAGGGCGTGGCGACGTCGATTGACGCGCTGTCCGTCGGCTTCACCATCGCCGAATACAATGTGTTTGAAGCCCTGATCGCCTGCCTTGTTATCGGCCTCGTCACCTATTTCATCTGCTTCGGCGGCCTTGAAATCGGAAAACGCGCCGGAACGAAGCTTTCGGGAAAGGCCGGCATTCTGGGCGGCATAATTTTGATTTTCATCGGTCTTGAAATTTTCATCACAAGCTTTCTGTAATCAAATCTACTCTATCCGATTTTCCCATAGGCTCCCTCCGGGAAGGAGCTCAAGTCATCAAAAAAGTACCTTTTTTGATGAAGGGGCCGATTTCCTGAAATCCTGCGGGATTTCCGGGCGGAAATCGGAAAGGGGAAGCGTTTTCAGTCGCTACGCTTTGTGAAAACGCGCGATTTTGCCGTACATGCCGCCAAAATCGATTGAAAATGGAGAGGGAGTCGCTCCCTCTCCAAACCTCTCCCAAGGGTTTGTTGATGGTCTGA